>JANODD010000388.1:0-8627 GCA_031412515.1 Planctomycetia bacterium
TGCAAAACGTCAGGACTACGTTCGGCCAGAGATGGTCGATTCCGATGAGTTGGAGATTGTCGAAGGTCGCCACCCGGTGCTTGACGTGATGCAATCGAAAGGGACGTTTGTACCCAACGATTGTCATGTCGGTGGCCAGCATGGCATCGTGATGTTGATCACCGGCCCCAACATGGCTGGTAAGAGCACTTATATTCGTCAAGTTGCGTTGATCACCTTGATGGCTCAGCTGGGAAGTTTCGTGCCAGCGCGTCGAGCTCGAATAGGCATTGCAGACCGGATCTTTGCAAGAGTTGGCGCAAGCGATGAACTATCGCGGGGCCAAAGTACGTTCATGGTTGAAATGGTTGAGACAGCGAGGATTCTTAACACCGCTTCTTCGCGCAGTTTAGTGATCCTGGACGAAATCGGCCGCGGTACGAGCACTTATGATGGACTGAGTCTGGCTTGGGCGATCGTCGAACACTTGCATGATGTGCTCGGCGCGAGAACCCTGTTTGCGACGCATTATCATGAGCTCACACAGCTCGATAAGTCGCTACCGCGTGTTCGCAACTTCAACGTGGCGGTGAAAGAGTGGGATGAGAACATTGTTTTTTTGCATCGTATTATCGCGGGCGGAGCGGACAAGAGTTACGGCATCCATGTCGCACGACTGGCCGGCATTCCTCGCAATGTGAACGAGCGCGCGAAAGATATCCTTGCGCAGCTTGAATCGGATCACTTGAACACTCGTGGCGATTCGAAAATCACACCGCCGCGCCGCAAAGCGAATTCGCCGATCCAGTTGACGTTGTTCGATTTTGGCGAGCACCCGGTAGTCGATCGACTGCGTGACCTGAACATCGGCGACATGACACCAGTGCAAGCTCTTCAGTTGCTCGAAACGCTCCAAACCGAAGCCCGACGCGCGAAGTAGGATTTGAGAACATTTGTCCGCAAATGCTCATGGGCCTAAAGCACGTTAGAGCGAAGGAGGTGACTTAGCCGCCGTCACTCTTGCCGATGCCAACTTACTCGGCGTGAAAGCTGTCGAAGTTAGAACGCTTACGAACTACAAGACGTTCTAGTTAATACATTCACCCGGTGGCAGATTATTACGCCGACAGTGCCGCGCCGTGCGACGTTTGTTACTTCGGCGACTATTCTGCAAACTTCGCAGGGATTGAAACGACGTTATTGATTCAAACCGTAACGCTGCGACACACTGGCGAAGCCAGTGGAACACAAATCAAAAATGCGCAACATCAAAATTAACGCGTTCGGGTGAGTAGATATCACTCGACTCACTCACAATCCGTCAAAAAGATCCGCTACCACCAACACCGCATTTGGCTGTGCAAGCGGCGAAACGGCCTCGCCCACTTTTGCCGTTCTTTGCCAACCGTAATGTCCGCTCGGGACGATGGTCCCAAGCTACGAAAAGATCGCAAGTGCCCTACTTCGGGTCTCGTTGCGAAAACGGTCGTTTCCGGGTATCTTCGATCCAAAGAAAACTGAATACATCTTACGAAAACGAATGAAAAGAGAAGCTATGAGCCCAGCTGTTGGTAGCATTGAAAAATTAGCAATCGATACGATTCGAACCCTCAGTATGGATGGCGTGCAAGCCGCGAACAGCGGACATCCTGGCACTCCGATGGCCCTTGCGCCCGTCGCCTTCCAAATTTGGACCGGATCGATGCGATACAACCCAGAGAACCCTCTGTGGCCCAATCGCGACCGATTTGTGCTCAGCTGTGGGCACGCGTCGATGCTAATTTACTCGATGATTCACCTTTCTGGCATCAAAGCAACTGACCATCACGGCAAAGTACTCGATCGTCCGTCGTTGACGCTGGACAACTTGAAAAACTTCCGTCAGCTGCACAGCCCTTGTGCTGGTCATCCCGAGTATGGCGAAGCGGCTGGTATTGAAACCACCACAGGTCCGCTGGGCCAAGGTGTCGGAAATAGCGTTGGAATGGCGATCGCGTCGAAGTGGATGGCTGCTAATTACAATCGCCCGGGATTTGAATTGTTCGACTACAACACTTATGCGTTGTGCGGTGACGGCGATATGATGGAAGGCGTTTCCTACGAAGCCGCATCACTGGCTGGACATTTGAAGTTATCGAATCTTTGCTGGATCTATGACGACAACGGCATCACCATCGAAGGTCACACGGATCTCGCGTTCAGCGAAAATGTTGCGCGGCGTTTTGAAGGTCTAGGCTGGAATACTGTCCGAGTCGAAGACGCAAACGATACCGACGCGCTCGCCAAAGCACTGGCAAACTTCGAAGCGTGTGAAGACAAGCCTACATTGATTGTTGTTCGTAGCGTGATCGGCTTCGGTGCACCGAATAAAGCCAACACACACGGCGCGCACGGCGCTCCCCTGGGCGATGAAGAAATCAAACTTGCCAAGAAGTCCTACGGTTGGCCCGAGAATGAAAAGTTCTTAGTTCCAAAGGAAGTCCCTGAGTATTTCGCTAGTACCATCGGCCAACGCGGCGAAGAGTGTGAAACGGCTTGGAACGCCCTGTTTGCTAAGTACAAATCACAGTTTGGCAAAGAAGCGGCTGAGCTCGAAGCCCTTTTTGCTCGCAAGTTGCCCAAAGGTTGGGATAGCGGCTTGAAGCCCTTCCCAGCCGACGAAAAAGGCTTGGCCACACGCGTCAGTGGCGGCAAAGTACTAAATATGCTCGCACCAAATCTTCCGTGGCTCGTCGGTGGTTCAGCTGACTTGGCGCCGAGTACCATGACCTTGCTCGACGGTCAAAAGGATTACGAAGCCAATCAGTACGCCGGTCGCAATATGCATTTTGGTATTCGCGAACACGGCATGGCCGCCGCTTTGAACGGCATGTCACTTAGCGGTCTACGAGCTTTTGGTGCTACGTTCTTTGTGTTTACCGATTACATGCGACCATCGATGCGATTGAGCAGCATCATGCACCAACCGGTGCTCTATGTTTTGACTCATGATTCGATCGGCGTGGGTGAAGATGGACCAACGCATCAACCGGTTGAACACCTGGCCGCCTGCCGCGCGATTCCTGGTTTGTACGTCTTCCGACCTGGCGATGCGAATGAAGTTCTTGAGAGCTATCGAACCATCATGCAGCTCGACAATCATCCGGTTGCATTGGTCCTCTCGCGTCAGAACATTCCGACTTTTGATCGTGCAAACTTGGGTGCGGCGACCGGCGTTGCAAAGGGTGGTTACATTCTTAGCGACTGCGAAGGCGAACCGTCGGTGATTTTGATCGGTACTGGAACGGAATTGTATTTGTGCATGAACGCGCAGAAGACTCTGCAAGCCGAAGGGATTGCAACGCGAGTGGTCAGCATGCCGTGCCAAGAGTTGTTCGACGACCAATTGCCCGAGTATCGCGAAAGCGTCTTGCCGGAAAAGTGCGGAATTCGTATCGCTTGCGAAGCCGGTATTCGTCAAGGCTGGGACAAGTACATCGGAGCTGGCGGGCACTTTGTCGGTATGAGTAGTTTTGGTGCGTCCGGTCCGGCTCCGAAGTTATACAGCCACTTTAAGATTACTGCGGATCAGATTGTCAGCTATGCGCAGGTTGCCGTTCGTGGACTAAATGGATAGAGATGCGCTAGATGGTAGAACAGTAAGACAGAAGTGGACCCAGCAGGATGCCTAGGCTACGGGAATGCGAAATTGCGAATAGAATGGGACAGAGGTGCTCGTCCCATTGGATCGTCGCTGCAAGGTTCATCTCATGAAAAGCCCATTCCCTGGCATGGATCCGTTTCTCGAGCGTCATTGGCAAGACGTTCATTCGACATTCATGGTTTATGCAAAACAGCAGCTTAACAGACAGCTCCCTGCGGATCTTCTTGCTCGGGTTGAAGAGAGCCTTGCAGTTGAAATTGATGACGATCGAGCAAGAGTCATTTATCCCGATATAGCCGTGGTTGAGCAATCAGGACGCTTTCCAGGAACACAGCCGGAGCTCATTGGAGTCGCCGTTGCCGATCCTTTTGAAGTACCTTTGCCAGCAGAAGTTCCGCCCATTCGTCGGCTCGAAATTATCGACGCAGGTAGTGGAAACCAGGTCATTACAGTGATCGAGTTGCTCAGTCCCGTAAACAAGAACTCTCCTGCAGGACGAGCCGCATATCGGAAGAAACAAAGCGAATACATCCAGGGCATGGTAAATTTGGTTGAAATCGATTTACTACGGTGTGGCGAGTTCGTTTTGGCGATGCCAGAGGAGGAGTGGCCACGAGCGCATCGATCACCTTACAAAATCTGCATCCGACGAGTTACTCGCCCCGCGATTGCTGCTGGTATAGGGATTCAGTTACAAGACAAATTGCCAAATATTGCCATCCCACTTCGACCGCACGATCGCGACGTCGTTTTAGAGCTCCAGCCGATTATCGACGATTGCTATCGCGACGGGCGCTACCATACGATCGACTACAAGCGGCCGTTGAACCCACCGCTTACTGTAGATGAGCAACGGTGGTTTGAATCGATGCTAATTCCCAGGCAGGATGAATAGGCTACGGAGATCAACCGAATTGCTTTTTGTAGATGGCTTGGATGAGGCTTTCGGTATCTTTGAATTTTGTGCCACTGGCGAGAGCTTGTTCGATCAAGCGGCGTGCGTCGGACTCGACGTGCCCGAGAGCAACTAAAGCGCGGTAGGTGTCCTCGACCACTCCTTCCACTTGCTCTTTGCCGACCGGTGTTTCGCGGCGGACGAGCAAGGCGAACTTGGGCATCTTGCGGCGCAGTTTTGCAATAATGCGTTCGGCAGTTGCAGGGCCAACACCGGGCAAACCTGAAAGGGCTTTAGCGTCTTGCTGTTCGATCATGATCGCGGTGTCTTGAACAGGTTGCGTCATGGCGCGGAGGGCTTTTTTGACGCCAACCCCATCAACGGAACAGAAGAGTTCAAAGAAATCTCGTTCAGGAGTGCTGAGGAAGCCCACGAGTCGTGGCGTCAGTCGACCGCCCGTTGATGCGTTACCGTCGATGTAATGAATCGTGTGCAAGCTAACTTCTTTGCCGAGTGAACTCTGCAAATGACGACGTGCATATTCAGCGATAAGAACTTCATATTCCATGGGGGGAATAGACAGGGTGGCGACTTCGTCTTCAAGTCCGACAAGCTTGCCGCTGATTTTTGTGATCATGTTTGCAGTAGGTTCTGTACTAAGTGACTGGCTAATCTCTTCTTAAAAAGGTGTCTGACACCTTTTTCTTAGCTAACGTTGCGTCCGAGAATTCGAGCGGGACCTTGGGTGCTGTGGTAATGGCAGATCGCGATAGCAAGCGCGTCGGCGACGTCAGCGGGTTCAGGCAACTTCGGCAGGCAAAGCTGATGTTGAACCGCGAATTGCATCTGAGATTTCGAAGCGCGACCGTTGCTGGTCAACGTCTTCTTTACTTTCGTCGATGCGTAGGAACTGACTTGCAATCCGGCTTGCGCGGCGGCCAGCAGAATGACGCCGCGGGCATGTCCCATCAAGATCGCTGTCGTTGGACGATCATAGTGTGAGTAAACTTCTTCGATCGCCATGCAATCGGGCTTATGTTCGGCAATGATCTCAGCGATTCCGCGATGCAGTTCATCGAGCCGACGTTCCAGAGTATCGTTTCGGCTACATCGAATGAAGCCTGCATCAACTAGTTTTACCGAGTTGATGGCGCAGCTCACGACTCCATAGCCGGTCGTGCCCAGCGCCGGGTCGATGCCCAGTACCAGCATTTCGTTACTCATAGTTTCCATCCTTGGTAACTCACTAAATCACAAAGCCAAAGTCTAACGTTGCTGGTTTCGTGAGAAACCGGACGAATCAAATCGTCGCTTTTGCCCCATCCGGTTTCTCACGAAACCAGCTACCTCACGAGCGCTAGGTCCCGAGGTCGCCGAACAGTGGTGTCGACAAGTAGCGTTCTCCGAGGCTGCACATGATCGTAACAATTCGCTTGCCTTTGAATTCAGGACGAGCGGCAACTTGAGCGGCAGCCCACATGTTGGCTCCGCTGCTGATGCCGGCGACGATTCCCTCGTGCTTGGCCAGTCGCCTTCCCCACTCAAACGCATCTTCATCATCAACGGTGATGACTTCATCGACCATGGATGTGTCGAGGTTCTTGGGCACGAAGCCTGCGCCGATGCCTTGGATGCGATGCTTACCCGGTTGTCCGCCGCTGATTACGGGACTGTGCTTGGGCTCGACAGCGATGGCTTTGAAATTGGGATTCATTTTCTTGATGTAACGAGCGACACCGGTAATGGTTCCGCCTGTTCCGACGCCAGCGATAATTGCGTCGATGTTGTGTCCACTGTCCTCCCAAATTTCGGGACCGGTGGTGGCTTCATGAATCGCTGGGTTGGCTGGATTCTCGAATTGCTGGGGCATGAACCCGACGGGATCCGCTTGAACCATTTCGTAAGCTCTTGCGATCGCACCACGCATGCCTTCTGCGGCCGGCGTGAGGACTAGGCTGGCTCCCATGCCTCGCAGGAGAGCTCGTCGCTCGACCGACATCGATTCGGGCATTGTCAGGGTCAAGCGATAGCCTTTAGCCGCGCACACAAAGGCGAGCGCTATGCCAGTATTGCCGCTGGTGGGTTCGATAATATGTGTATCCGCGTTGATTTTGCCGTCGCGTTCTCCGGCTTCGATCATGGCGACGCCAATGCGATCTTTCACACTGTTTAACGGTTGAAAAAATTCGCATTTAGCAAAAACAGTCGCACCACCAGCTGGGACAAGCCGATTGATGCGAATCATAGGTGTATCGCCAATCGCGCGGGCTGCGTCGTCGTAGGTCTTTCCTCGTGCCATCCAAAGGGCTCCTATTTTCAGTTCTTGAACAGAGAATTCTCAGTGTGTGTGTGCTATATCGAAGCGAACAAGCTGGCTCGCACAACGATCAGATTACCGGTTTACCCGAATCTGCCGAGTTTTGGTAGCACAGTCCATCGATTTTTGGGCTGCTGAGGGCATGTCGGCGCGATGCGTTTTCGAAAGTCGCGAGAATATGTAGCTGATTTTGTGAAAAACCGGTCTTCCAACGTGACCATTCCATCTGCATCCAGTTTCTCACGAAACCAGCTACATCCTTCATTTGCCTCCGGTTTAGGGTGTTGCCGTTGAAAGTGCGCTCTTAACCGCCTCATAGGCAGATTTCTTACGGAAATTCCTGTCAAAAAGCAGTGGTTTTCGCTCGGCCCCCAACCATGACTGTTTATCGGAAACTCCCCAGAATTGCATTGAAACGCAACGCGGGGAACGAGTGAAAATATCAGTGATTTTTTTATAGGCCGCAGCCTGACGAGCTTGATCTTTAAGATTGTAAACCGTCTTTGGAGGAGTCAATGTACCATCGGTATTCCATTCGTCCATGACAATGTCTAGTTCAGTAATATAGTTGTCAAAGCCTAGCTGCGCGACCAAGTTCAACCGAGCTTCCAGTGGGAATTCGGGGTCGAGCACTTCTGAAGCGGTCACGTGCATTTGCCAACCCAGTCCGTGAATTGGAATGCCTCGACTCTTCATATTTATAAGCATTCTAACGATTGAGTTAAACTTCCTTGGGTCTACTTCTTCTTGGCTGAAGTCGTTGTAGATCAACTGCGCGTTAGGATCTGCATTCGCCGCTGCCTGAAAAGCGATGTTGATGTATCGCGGCGTGATGGCTTTGGGGCTCGGAAGTCCAAGCACTCGATTCCAGTGACAATCGACGAGATTTCCCTCGAAATCAAAGGCTTCGTTGACTACGTGCCAGACTCGTACGGCTCCTTCAAACTCCGAAACAACAGACGAAACATGGTTCCTCAGCAAGGAGACTGCCTGGTCTCCTTTGACACTAAGTACCCAAGGCGGAGTGTATTTATCGAGCGCCCACACTAAGGGATGACCATGAATTTCAAGCCCATTAAATGTAGAGAATCCTGCGACAAGTTTGGGTCGACTAAAATCGTAGATCCCCGAGACTTCAACACTGCCAGCAATGGGTTTGCTTCGACCGAGATCAATAGCAGGTTCACCATTTGGCAAATGCCAATAAGTGGTCATCGTGCCGACATTGGCTTCTTTTTTTAGAATATTGCAAAAGGCTTGTTCCACAAGATTTGCGGGGCTAATCTCAAAGCCGATCTTGATTCCGATCGGCTGAGCCAGTTGCTTGAGTCCCAAAACATCCTGAGCCAAGCCATCCTGGAAATGGGCAACAGAAGTAAGAACTAAGACAAGCAATTGAACCAAAAGCAAATTTGTTTTCATGGAACGTCGTTCCTCGGAAAAAAACTAGTTCTTGTCAAATGGGGCAAACTTTCTGCGGACGTTCGGGCGTTCTCTGGGGCTTTCTAAATTTCACAAATTATGCATGGCTATTGAAAGAATCCGCTTCCTTTGAAAAGTTCTCGCAGTATATTCCGAGACGCAATTTAGCAGGATTACTGTGGCTTGTCTTCACCTGTACCAATCACCGTGGCGGTTGATAGTGTTGGGGTGGCACGGGTGGCACGCTCTGAGGCTTTGCGTAGGGCGTGGTGAACGTCGCTCAAACACGCCCATAGCAAAGCCTCAGAGCGTGCCAACCCGACACTAACAACCGCCACGGTGATTGGTACAGGTGAAGACAAACCACAGTA
>JANODD010000389.1:0-43979 GCA_031412515.1 Planctomycetia bacterium
TCACGGCCAAGCTCGCTGGACAGCCCGCACCAAGCTTACTCGGCTAAGCCATCTTTTCCAAATGCGCATGCCAACGATTGACATTCAAGGACACTTCTGGCTGTGCGCCAGTACGGATTCCAAGAATCGTACTCGTACTCAATGAAATGGTGCTCGTGCTCGTGCTCGTGCTCGAAACCGCGTGCCGATCAAGCACGAGCACGAGCACGAGCACGAGTACCGCCGATGGCTGAGTACGAGGAGGATTAAGATTATGAGTAACCGTTCAAGGCCGAAGGCCGTGAACGGTTACGAAAAATCTTCACTACTTGTGCCGAACGCGGTGAACCCTATGCGTGAGGTTCATCGAGTCGACGTACACTCCCTTCATCGCCTTCAACTATGCTCGAGTCACCATCGATGAAGTGCTCAAGCATGTCTTCATTATTGGGGTCTATTGCCATCGTAAAATGGAAGTTGCCTTTCCCTACTGATCGCTCCAGTGTGCACAAAATAGCTTCTTGTCTAGCAATATCTTCGAAGGGACCATTACAGTAATGAGGCTTTCCATTGCGTCCAAACTCGTAGTGACCCTCGATTGATTGTGCTTGTATGTCTCCCCAGATCATCGAAGCTTTTCGGTAATCCGAGTGCGGTTCGAATCCGAGTGATTTTGCATAGCCCACTGCGGCTTCGACCAGTCCACGAGCTAACTCAGGTGCAACCGGTTGTAAATCATTTCTATTTTCAAGCTTTTCGATTATCGCCTTGACTTCAGATGGACCGCGAAGGCAAGCCATAGTGTCCTTCACTCCCAGGCATCCAATGTCAACTAGGAACATGGCGAGGCCGACAAGTCGAGATGGGCCCTGGCGGGCGATTACGACGTGGCCAATTCCCACATCTGTGATGGTTGAACAGATGCCGCAGTAAATGATCTCGCCCTTTGAGGACGCTTGCATTTTGCCTGCCATGGAAGCGAGGTTTTGCTGCATACGGGCAATTTGCTTATGCTTTTCGCGGGTTTTCGATTGCTTCTTCGCGAGTTTACGCTGACGCTGTTGCTCCGATTGTGCCATCGCTTTAATTCCTTTTTTGGCAGTTATGTACTGATAAAGCCGCGACGAGATTTTATCGCTTGCTTCCCCTTTCGGATACTGCACACTTTTTTAAATACGTTCACTGCCGCTGTCGCTATTTCCTTTAGGCAAACGGACAATAAAAAAATACCAGCGAACCCACAATCTGGGAATTGCAGTCTAGATGCGAACTCCCAAGCCCCCCTGGAAGTCGTTCGCTGCTTACATCTTCATAGGATCTTGCGAAAAGAAAAATCAGCTGTCGCGAAAAGAACACGCACGACCGTGCAAAGTATCGAAATCAACGGCTTTAACAGCGGCGGCCAGCTCTTGGACAGTTGCAAGACGACTCCGCCGCTGTTAAACCATTGATATCAATACTAGTGGGTTCGCTGGTATTTTTTATTGTCCGTTTGCCTAACAGAGTAGACAAAGCGCATTGAAATTACCTAAGAGGGTATTCATGGGCGTTCGACACACCCTCAATTTCCATCCTAGTGACGGTCTGCCGCCAACATGCAGAGAATTCGTAAGGGCTAGAATTAAGACGCTAGAATCAAATATCTGCTTTTGCTTGACAGGCGTTAAAGCTGCCCTATTTGTTAATAGACTAATTCCGTAAACTAACCGGAATTGCAGGCAAAACGGCACGGCCGAATTGCTTACAAAGAAACTTGGTATCACTGCCTAGAAATTGAGATTGTGCAATGAACATGGACGCATTGAAGACTCGCGTTAAGAGAGTTCCTGGGCCGCAAGTTTCCTTACTCGCGGATTTACCGGCTGAGCTGCAACGGCATTTGACGATCACACTCGCTCACGACGCCAACGAATTCGATTGCCGCTATCTCTATCGCGCCTTGGCTATCTCTGTTCGCGACCGACTGGTCAGTCAATGGCAGGAGACCAAGCGACGTTTGACCGGTAGCGATGTTCGCAAAGTCTATTACCTTTCACTTGAGTTTTTGATCGGTCGTTCACTGGGCAATGCTGTTCAGAACCTCGATCTCGACTCAGGAACGCGCGCCGCCTTGCATCAGTATGGCGCCGAAATGGAAGAGATTGCTGAGCAGGAACTCGATGCTGGGCTTGGCAACGGTGGCTTGGGGCGACTAGCAGCCTGCTTCTTGGACAGTTGTGCGAATCTCCAATTGCCGGTTGTGGGGTACGGCATCCGCTATGAATATGGGATGTTCCATCAACACATAGAAAACGGTCGTCAAGTTGAAGACCCTGATCACTGGCTCCGCGACGGTAACCCTTGGGAAATCGAACGGCACGAAGATACCAAGCATGTTCGATTCTATGGACGCGTTGAACAGAACTACGGCAGCGATGGAAAGATGCGCGCACGTTGGGCCGATACGCTCGACGTTCTGGCTGTTCCCTACGACATGCCAATTCCTGGCTTTAAGAACAATACCGTCAATACATTGAGATTGTGGAAAGCGACCGCGACGGATGCTTTTGACTTAGGCGATTTTAACTCGGGCAGTTACCCTGAATCCGTTGCAGAGAAGAACACCGCTGAGCAGATTACCATGGTCCTCTATCCGAACGATAGCAGTGAAAATGGTAAAGAACTGCGCCTTAAGCAGCAGTACTTTTTGGTTTCATCCAGTCTGCAGGACGTCATCGCTAACTGGGTCAAGGAACACGGCCCTAACTTCGCCGATTTTGGTAAGAAGAACTGCTTCCAGCTCAACGACACTCATCCCGCCTGCGCTATTGCTGAATTAATGCGATTGCTGATGGATGAATACAATGTCGAGTGGGACGCGGCCTGGGAAATTACTCAGAGCTGTATGGCGTATACAAACCATACTTTGTTGCCAGAGGCTCTCGAGCGTTGGTCGGTAAAGCTTTTCAGCAGGTTGCTACCGCGTCTGATGGACATCATCTATCAGATCAACGCGCGCTTCCTGGCAATCGTAGAAAAGAAATGGCCAGGCGATGTTTCGATGATGCGAAAAATGTCGATCATTGAAGAAGGCGATCAGCCGCAAGTTCGAATGGCGTATCTCGCAATCATCGGCAGTTTTTCGATCAACGGTGTAGCGGGTCTGCACACACAGTTGCTCAAAGAGGGCTTGTTCTCCGATTTCTATGCGCTGTGGCCCGAACGATTCAACAACAAAACAAACGGTGTGACCCAGCGCCGATGGTTGGCTCATTGCAACCCTGGCCTACGTGACTTGGTCGACAAAGCCATAGGCACTGCGTGGCAAAAAGATCTCAGTCACATCAAAATGCTGGCGCCTTGCGCTGAGGACGCCGCCTTTCGCGACAAGTGGATCGCCGTGAAGCGCGCCAACAAGCAACGTCTGGCAAGCTATGTGTATCAGCATACCAGCGTTCGCTTTGATTTGGACGCAATGTTCGATGTGCAAGTCAAACGCATTCACGAGTACAAACGACAGCTTCTGAATTTGTTGCATGTCGTCCACCTTTACGATCGAATATCGCGCGGAGACACGGTGGGAATGATTCCCCGGGCTGTGTTGATCGGCGGAAAAGCGGCGCCTGGTTATCACATGGCCAAGTTGATTATTAAACTGATCAACGATGTTGCGAAGACGATTAACAACGATCCGAAAGCGAACGAGTTACTGAAGCTCGTGTTCTTGCCGAACTACCGCGTATCGGCCATGGAAGTCATTTGTCCGGCGACTGAATTGTCAGAGCAGATTTCGACTGCTGGCAAAGAAGCCTCTGGTACGGGCAATATGAAGTTTATGATGAATGGAGCTTTGACGATCGGTACTCTGGATGGTGCCAATATCGAAATCCGCGATAACGCTGGGGCTGAGAATTTCTTCTTGTTCGGACTCGATGCCGCTGCAGTGCAAAAAGCCAAACAGAACTATTCTCCGAACGATATCATTGTTGCCGATCCAGACATTGCCCGCGTTATGCAGTTGCTCGAAGATGGAACCTTCAATCGTGAAGAACCTGGCATATTTAATGTGATCACGTCTGGGTTGCGAAGCCCTTTTGACCAGTGGTTAACCATAGCCGACTTGCGCAGCTACATCAACGCGCAAAAGGCGGTCAATGATGCCTACTTGGATCCCGTTCACTGGAATCGCATGAGCATTCTCAACTGTGCTAACAGTGGCTGGTTCTCAAGCGATCGGACGATCAGCCAATACGCTAACGAGATCTGGAAGACTCGACCCGTTGAAGTGGTGTAAGGTGCGTGTAAGGATCCGTCTTGCAATTCTCTAGCTCGGTTCCTGATAGTAACCCAGCACGCCCACTACAACTCCGTATGGATTTACGCCGGTAGAGGTTCCTTAACCCACGCATAATGCGGCTCAGTTCATTTCGAACCAACAAGCGGGCATGAAATTAAAGTACTGGGACTACGCGTCGCACTCCCGTTATTCAGCCACAAGTTTACTTAGCCAGGTGCGCAGTTGCTCGCGCGCTGGGCTCGGACGTAGTGTCCAGCGATCGTTGTGATTTCGGAACCCTGTTGAAGCGAATGTCAGGTTCTTTGTATCGATCAGCGGCTTGAGGTAATTCTCTGCTTCCGACGATTGGTTTCCCTCACCGCAAATGAACTGAGGTCGATCTTTTAGTCGTAACAAACGCTGCGCCGCAGACTCGCGATCGCTATTAGGGTAGGGCCACTTGCGGACGCCGTCGTAGTGACTGTAAACCACAAAAGCTTGCCACCGTTTTGCAACTTCGTCATCGTGCAAACCAAGATAGTTACAAGCGAGCGCACCTCGCGAGAAACCACACAGTATTATGCGCGACGGGTCTCCCCCGAAATTCTCGCAAGTATCATCAATCGCGGCATTCAAGTACTCGATAGATGAGCGTGTATCGAAAGTGGGTGAATCACCCCACCACTTAATCGAGATGTCATCCCCCTTTGAGTTCAAAAAGGGGCAGCAAATCCATAGAAAACCCTCGCCCGCCGAGATACCATAACCCAAGCAGGCATCCTCCGGTCGACCGCTGCACGCGTCGTCAAGCTTGTCGCGATATCCTCCATTGCCAGGCAACTCAACCAGGATCGGCCACTTTTGCATGGCATTCCAGTCGCGCGGTAAGTAGAGCGAATGGTAGACCGCTTTGTTTACCTGACCTTTGATGTACCGCTTAACTCTCAAGCCCCGGGATGCTTTGACGTCGACCATCGTTGGCATCTCTAAATCTGCTGTGACAGATCGAATGTCGGGAAACTCTTGGGCTCGGGATCGACCGTCACAAACGAGGGTGATCGCGAGCAAGCAGATCAGCTGACCTTTGACAAACCGCGGCATTACTTGGGATATGTTTTGCATGACGTCTTCTCGGCTAGGACATTCGGATATAGTGAAACGCATTGCATGCTGGCAAGAATATAGTGGGACAATATTAGTGCTTCAATGCATTTTAAATTTGGTATTAGCCAAAATGACCTCAGGGTTGGACTGTCCAATCAGTGAGCCGTCGGCGCTAGCCGCGGGTGAACGGAGTAGCTGTTTTTCATGACAAGTAGTCCACCCAGTACCAATTCTCTGGATGTAAATTGCCGGGCATAGGGTAGACATTCATTGGTTTAGGTCATCCGCTTCGTTCACCCGCGGCTAGCGCCGTCGGCTCACATTGTTTACTCGATACAACAAGCCGGGCATTGGGTAGACATTCATGGGTCTAAGCCATCTGCTTCGTTCACCCGCGGCTAGCGCCGTCGGCTCACATTGTTTACTCGATACAACAAGATCTGATTGTGTTGGAGCACTACGCGGTTAATTACAAGTTAGTTACAGTCAGTACGATACGCTTCGGAATCTTTTTGTCTATCATGATGCGATACGCTGTCGGACCTGCATTTTGAGTCCCAGTTCTGAGTTGAAGCCGTTTTGACTAAATGAAAAAAGCGAAGATTGATGAACCTATATTGCAAATTCGCCTTGTTGATCGTGAGCTGCTGTTGGCAAGGTGTGGCTCATGCTCAAGACGTCGATTGGCCCGTTTATCTTGGTGGCAAAGATCGAGACCTCTACTCCTCGCTCAATCAGATCGACCGCGAAAACGTTTCCAAATTGCAAGTTGCTTGGACCTATGATACTGGAAACGTTGCTGAGTATCAGGCAAACAATTTAGTTGTGGGTAGAGTACTCTACACGCCAACTGCGACTCGCAAAGTAATCGCCCTTGACGCGGCCACGGGCAAAGAGCTTTGGCAATGGGATCCTGCGAACGAACACACGGGCCCGGGTAGCCCTCGTCAGCGTGGGCTGGTCTATTGGGCGAACGATACGGGTGGCGAGCAGCGACTGTTCACCGCGGTAAATGGATTTTTATTCGCAATCGATCCGAAGACTGGCGAAACGATTCGAGAGTTTGGCGAGAAGGGCTCGATCAATCTTGGTTCGGGACTGAACGCGCCGGGTGTTACTTACAAAGATATGCTGATTCTTGGTGGTCTGGGTGGTAAAGGATCACTGAGGGCTTTCGACGTTAGAACTGGCCGGCAACGATGGATCTTTAACTTGATCCCTCGACCTGGCGAAGTTGGCCACGATACTTGGCCTGAAGATGCTCATAAAACTGCCACCGGTCTGATGCCCTGGTGTGGTCAGGCTCTAGATGAGAAACGTGGAATAGTTTACGCGGCAACGAAAACTGCCGAACCTGATTTTTATGGAGGTGAACGGCATGGAAGCAATTTGTTTGCCAATTGCATCGTCGCGCTCAATGCGAGAACGGGTGAACGGATATGGCATTTTCAAATTGTGCATCACGATCTGCTGGATAAGGACTTGCCTTGCGCGCCGGTTTTGCTGACTGTGAACCACGAAGGAAAGCAAGTGGATGCTGTTGCACAGGGGACGAAACACGGCTTGCTGTTCGTGTTTGATCGAGTTACAGGCAAGCCACTGTGGCCTATCGAGGAACGACCGGTTCCTCAATCCGATTCGATGGGCGAGCAAGCTTGGCCGACCCAACCATTTCCGACAAAGCCTCCGCCGCTGATGCGACAGACTTACACCGAGGAGGATGCATCCGATATTTCACCTACAACTTATCAGATGACCTTGGACCGGATTCGTGCGGCACCGAACTCCGGCCCGTTTCCTGCCCCAAGTCTCAAAGAGACCGTGATGTTTCCTGGATTCGATGGTGGGATGGAATGGGGCGGAGGAGCGGCTGATCCCGACGGCATTTATTACGTCAATGTGAATGAAATGCCATGGCTGTTGCAAATGATCGAGACCCGTCATGCGGACGGTACCGAACTGGCCGCAGGCGAGCGTGATTACGTGCTCTATTGCGGCGTGTGCCATGGCTTGGAACTGAAGGGAAATGCGGAGTTGAAGTTTCCGCCACTGCTCGATATTGACAAACGTAAGACGCGCGCGGAGATCGAACAAATGACTCGGCAAGGCCGTGGACGTATGCCTGCTTACGACACGATGCCGGAGGACAAACGCGTTGCAATACTCGATTACGTGCTTAGTAAAAGCTTGCCTCCGGGGCAGGCTGATGAGAAATTGAAGAAGTCTACGGTAGATAGCGACCTGGCCAATCAAAAGCCAGCCTATGCCTTTGGAGGATTTCGTCGGTGGTTAGACGATGAAGGTTACCCTGCGATTAAGCCACCGTGGGGCACGTTAAACGCAGTGGATCTCAACACGGGAGAGATCAAATGGAAGGTCCCGTTAGGAGAGTATCCTGAATTGACCGCTCGAGGCGTTCCACCTACCGGCACGGAGAACTATGGCGGCCCACTTGTTACGGCCGGCGATTTGATCTTCATCGGAGCAACCGCCGATGAGACTTTCCGCGCTTTCGATAAACGGTCCGGCGAGCTACTTTGGAAAGCCAAGCTGCCATTTGGAGGCAACGCGAGTCCAAGTACTTACAGGGTCGGCGGACGACAGTATGTGATCATTTCTGCGGGAGGTGGCAAGAGCGGTCGACCCCGTGGAGGAGCTATCGTGGCGTTTGCATTACCCGAGTAGTGGGAGTCGAACCGGTTCTGTCATGCTTAAACTTCGACACTCGTCGCTGATCGCCACCTCGCTATGAATTCAGGTCGTACTCGATTCAAGAATTTATCGAGTACGAGTACGAGTACCGCAAAGCCTGAGTTCGAGTACGAAAAGACGTCACTTTCATGCGATCCGTAACCGAAGTACGGTGCCATTCGCCGAGAAGTATCAAATTTCTTTAGAGTTCTCGTGGCAGATCATCACAATGCGCAACGTTTCGTAACTGATCTTGGCTTTAAAATGTTCGAAGAGCGGTTTGACTCGACGGTTTTCGACCAAGTGCGCTACGGCGATGATCTGTTCGCGTGTATCTGCGTCAACCCACGGCGTGCAATCGGTGACCTTCTCATGCCTCAGGTAATCTTCTAAATAAGTGCAAATGGTTGAATAGGCGCGATCAAGTTTCTTGGCAACGACTTCGAGTGACTCTCCGCGCCGAAAATAGTCAAAGGCAGCGAACGAATTGGACTTTGGGACCGCTACTACAGTCTCAACTGGCGCTGGTTTCACACTCGTATCGAGATCGGTGCTCAACTGATTCTGGGCGCAGTATTCACCAATAGCAGCGACGAAGGTGTTGGCAAAGTCCTGCTTCTTTTGTTCTCCAACACCTCGAATGGTCGCAAATTTAGCGACAGTTGTTGGACGAAAGCGAGCGAAATCGCGCAACGGCTCATCACCAAAAATCACATAAGCAGGCACACTCCGGGCTAATGCTAGTTCGCTTCTCAGTTTTCGAAGTACATCGAATAAACCCCGATCAACTCCTTCCCAGGAGGGTTCTGCACTGGACGTGCTCCGTTTTTTTGTCATCGGCTGCGCGGCTACGGTAAGTCGCGGATTGCCATCACGCTTAATCAGTCGCCGTCCGCTTTCAGTCAACGAGAGGACTTGGTATTCGCCCGACCGTTGCAAGAATCCTTGGCTAATCAACTGATCGATCCACATCCGCACCGCGGCTAGCCCTTCGCTTGCCATCAAGCCATAAGTGCTCAGTTTATCGTGTTTCAATTCAAGGATGCGAGGTTCAGTGGAACCGATCAGCACTTTTGCAGTGTGTGCGGCACCAAATCGTTCTTCCAATCGCACGACACATGAAAGTATTTTTTGGCTGATAGTTAGCGGATCTTCGGCCAGTTCCAATTCGTCCAAGCAGACATCGCATGCCTCGCATGATGCATGAGCATAAGTCTGCCCAAAATACTCGACCAGTGCACGATGGCGACATACCGTGCTAGAACAAAGATTGTTCATAGAGTTGAGGGCCTTTACGGCGCCTTCAGGAGCGGCTTGATTCTCCCCTTCCATGATCTTCTTCCATGTCATGAAATCTGCACCCGAGTAAATCAGCACGCACTCTGACTCCAAACCATCACGGCCTGCGCGACCACTCTCTTGCTGATAGTGTTCGATCGATTTTGGCATACCCGCATGAACCACACATCGAACATTGGATTTATCGATGCCCATTCCAAATGCGACGGTGGCGACGATGACATCACACTGCTCTTTGATGAAAGCGTCTTGATTCGCCTTTCGCTGCGTGTCATCGAGGCCGGCGTGATAGGGAAGGGCAGTGAAACCCATCTGCTTGAGCACTTCGGCGGTGCGTTCCACTTCTTTGCGGCTGATGCAGTAGACGACACAAGACTCGCCGCGATGACGAGTGATGATTTCGACGACTTGCTGCATCCGATTGTTGGCTCGCATCATTCGGTAGATCAAGTTGGGGCGGTCAAAATCTCCAACTAAAACGGCAGGTTTTTCGAGCCCTAACTGGGCGACGATGTCGTCGCGAACGGGCTCGGAAGCGGTTGCAGTAAACGCGTGGATGGAAGCTTCGGGAAAATGCTGCTTTAGGACCTTCAGCCCGCGGTACTCGGGACGAAAATCGTGGCCCCAATTGCTGATACAGTGCGCTTCGTCGATCGCAAAAAAGCTAACTTTTGTATTGCGAAGGAAATCGAGCATGCGGTCGGTCAATAAACGCTCTGGAGCGACGTACAGCAGCTTGAGCGTCCCGGCTCGCATTTGCTCCGCCACGACTCGTTTCTCTTCCATCGATTGACTGCTATTGACGAAAGCGGCCGATACACCACATGCATGCAATGCATCAACTTGGTCTTTCATTAACGAAATAAGCGGCGAAACGATGACCGCCATTCCATCGACGCACAATGCTGGCACTTGGAAGCAAATCGACTTTCCGCCGCCTGTCGGCAGAACCGTCAAACTGTCGTGATGGGAGAGTACACATCGGATCGATTTTTCTTGAAGCGGCCTGAACGAATCGTAGCCCCAGACGTCGCGGAGTACTTTTTCGGCTTGGGTCAGTTCAGCGGTTGGCATTTCGAGTTTCCTACGTGTCATTGTTCCGCGAATATCATAACACGTAGCCTAGGTTCTGTTAGTCAACCATTTATAGTCGCCTTTCGCTCCGCGAAAGTTGCGCGAAAGTTGCGCGAAAGTTGCGCGGAATCGCGCCACTTTCGCGGAGCGAAAGGCGACTTTAGAACAGAACCTAGGCTTCCATGCTGGGGTCAATTCCGATTCCGAGCTGCATAGCAACTTTCTCGACACCATTTGATTTTGGGGCGGCGGTTTTATTGTCGCACGATTGTCCTTATCGTAGCTGCACCAATTGAGACAGCAGCTGCGACAATTGAGACAATTGTGCGACACTCACGCTTCAAACCTGATCGTTACGGATACACTTAGGAAAACGCAGATCCATTCGCTGAAGATTGAAAACACGATGAATGATGCACAGCCATTGGCCACCGAATTGAGTACTCCCAACAGTCCACCTCGCGGGTGGAATGGAAAACAAATGGCGATTCTCGTCGGGTCAAGCGTTCTTTTGGGCGCTGCCTTCTTCACGTACGTATTGTGGCTTTACGGTGAAGTGGAAAATGCCGCAAAATTAACCACTGCCGCTTGGCGTCCGGTCGCCACAGAGCTATCGCCGCGTTACTCAAAACTGGAAAAACTAGTGGCTGAAGGGGTCGACAATCGTCAGCTGGCGATGGAGCTAGGGGAACAATTTCGGTTAAAAATTGACCGTTTTCGGGGAACGGGACAAGCGGTTCAGCAGGTGGCGATGGCGAATGAACTAGAAGATTTGTTCGAAAAAATCTCGAAAAGCCTTGCTGCAACGCCGGCGGCGAGTGACTTAGCGGAGCGTTGGAAAGAGAGTATTGGGGGTTCCGCCGAGTTGCAAAGGGTCCTCGAATTGTATAACGTACAAGTCCTGCAGCAGAAGCGTTGGCGAGCGAGTTTTGGTGGTTCGGTTTTACTTGCATTTATCAAACTGCCCGAGCCGAGCGAAGTTCGGGTTGTTACGGATTTGTCGAATAGTCGAATTCAGTAAAGTTTGACGGATGTAACGCCGATTCAGTGGTTAAGACAAGGTGTCTGCTAACGCGGCAATACTGTGTAACCGTCTGTTTGGACGGTCGGGCACCTTGACGACTTAGTACTTGACTAGTAGAATTCGCTGGATTAACTTGTTGCCTGCAAATGACTTATGGCATTTGTCGGCATCGGCGAAGGAGGTAGCCAAGTGACTAAAAAAGAGATCGTGAAGACGATTTCCGATAAGACGGGACTGACGCAACTTGATATTAAGAAAGTTGTTCAGCTGACGTTTGATGGCATTGTAGAAACGTTGCTAGAAGAGGGGCGAGTTGAGCTGCGTGACTTTGGAGTGTTCCAAGTAAAGAAACGCAAAGCTCGGAAAGCTCGCAATCCACGCACTGGTCATCAGGTCGACGTACCTGAAAAGCTGGTCGTGACCTTCAAGCCTGGCAAGTTGATGGAAGCTAGAGTTCAGGAGTTGGAAAAATCACTCGCCGCAAAGGCCGTGAATTCTAACTTTGCGACCGATGGCGACGACAATGAGGACGAGGAAGACTCGGCCAGCTAATCGAACAGACGACCTGACTCGGAAACGAAGACACACTTGGCCAAGACGAAACTAACGCGACTGAGCTGACGCTCGGCTCGCCCAGCCTGAGGTTCACGGAGGAACTACGATGCGACGCTGGATTTGTGCTGCGATGTTGCTAGTGTGTTTGAGCACCACTGGTTGCGTCATCCCCATTTATTCTGCTATCAAAGAACGTCGGGCCGAGCAGTTGATTTACACCTCGGAAAACCTGCGTTTGATGCTTCAAGAGTGGGAACGCATTTGGTTCACGGATCAACCTGACCACATGACGCCATACCGCGTTCACGGCGGCGTGATCTAATTAGTGTAGGCAGATTCTGGTTAGCTAGGTGGATTCTAGGGGTGGCACGCTCTGAGGCTTTGCGAAGGGCGTGGCGAAACTCGCAAATCCATCCACTTCGCAGTGCCTCAAAGCGCGCCACCGAAGAAGACTAACAAGCTAACATCCATCTTGGAAACTGACGTTTTCTAAATCTTGCAAAAAGACTAACAGTTCGTATTCATATGCCAATCCTCCCAATTGGAAGGACAGCATTGAATCCCTGTTAGGAAGTTGCTTGCATGATTTATCGAGCTGTTCGTAGATTCAATGTTCTCAAGGCAATGCTTGGCCAAGAAACATTTCATCGCGTCGAACAACGAATCGCGACCGAATTCCATGGTAGCAGCTATGGAGGTTGGGCGATTGCCCGCGGCTCGCTCGATGAGAACTCGATCGTCTACTCAATAGGGATTGGGCAAGATGCGTCCTTTGATCAGTCACTAATCGATCGCTATCAATTAAAAATCTACGCCTACGATCCCACGCCCGAGTCGATCGCTTGGGTTCGATCGAATGTGGTCAGTTCGAATTTCGTATTTCATCCAGCCGCCCTCAACGATCGCGACGGCTCGTTAACTTTCTACGGACCCAATCCAAAGTCCGCGGATCAAGTTTCAGCTTCCATCCATCAATCGCATGAAGCCAGTCGATCTTATTCGGTTCCCTGTCAAACATTCGAAGCAATGCTCGAATCCAACGAGCATACTTTTTGCGACATTCTAAAAATGGATATCGAAGGCGCTGAGTACCCGGTTCTCAAGCAGCTGTGCGCAAGTGGTCTGGTTCGTAAGGTAGGACAACTGCTCGTCGAATTCCACCACTTCTTCCCAGGTATTGCGATCAGCGAGACCAACTCGATCGTAAAAGAACTTCGGCGTCAGGGTTTCAAAGTGGCTTGGATTTCAAGAACCAACCATGAATATCTCTTTGTAAGATCCGATGTCGCTTGAGTTGATTGGATTCTGAGTTCTTACTGATGACGCAATATTGCGAGATTGTAAAGCCGGCATAAGTACCGGGTTCGGCGGATGGGGACGTCCGCGGTCCGTTAATGAGGATGTCCAGCTACGAAAATGTGAGGCTTCCCCGCAGCAGTGACTGGAGTTAGGCACATGCAGCTGCGTGATTGGTCCGGGCACGGCGTAGCTGACGGCCGCGAACGAGGAAACGCTGGATTTCGTTAGCGGCTCGGTAAGGGAAGACAGTCCAGTAGCGTTGCCAGACCGGTAACTTTTCGCTTTTGGTCGCTTTCGTTTGGCTTTCAAAATCGTGGTCTTCTTGACTGACTGGAAGTGGGTAGATCGATGCCGCCTTCAGGCCGTAAGCCCATTCGCGATCCAAAGCGTGATCGATCGGCAACCACATTGTATCCAGCGCCTTGCGGAGGACTTCGGCCGCGCTGCGATTTAGCATGTATGCACCCGTACCGCACAATCGCGTGAAGTTAATTGCAATTGAGTAGCCATGGCTGAGTTCCACAAAGCGACGAGGATTGCCATTATGCAAGCCGGATAGACGTAGAATGTCCCAGTCATCGCGAAAGTTTGTTGCATCCTCCACAATTCGGCGCAAGTTTCTGACAGGCCGGATATCATCTTCGCAGATGATCCCAAAATCTTGCTTCGAATCGAGAAACGTATCCAAGGCGCGTAGGTGACTCAGGTAACAGCCTATTTGACCTCGGTTCGGCAGTTTGCCATGGCACTTTCGGTAGAGACGTTCATCGAATTGACGAATTGGAAATTGGAGTGCTCGACCATTGACGCCCGAAATCCGCTGGAAAGGGATTCCTGTGAGGGCGAACGCAGATTCGACGTGTGCCCATCGTTCAACAGCGCTTTCCATATTGATGATGTACGCTAGCACAACGTCTAACCTTTCATTTACGAAGGTCTGGGCCTTAGAGCCTGTCCGAAAAGGGGACTGACCCTTTGAAGGCAACGCGATTAGCTGTCATTTTTGTTGTTGCCGGATAGGGTCAGACCCCTTTTCGGACAGGCTCTTAATCGCAGCGATGTTAAGGTTACAGACTGTTAACTATAGTAGGTTTCGCAAATTATCCCTCTCGGTGTCAAGGGATGTTCCGTTTGGCCAGACCTGCGGGACGCGGCTCGAACGCAGTATTTCTCATGAAGGACTCACACGGCGGGCACAGTACGATTCATACATGCTCGAGGTCTTAACTCTGTGGATACTAAGATTTCATGCAGCGAAATGATATGTTATCCTTGCAAATGCAAATTCAGCTTGTACTAGCTTTGCCGCATCCTACCAACTGCACCACTTAAGGGCTCTTCTCATGCTCACACGTCGCGACTTCCTTGCTGCAACAACTGCGTTAACCGCCGCTCCGCTGATCGCACCTTCTATCGTGCGTGCCCGTCCCGCTTCGGACCGGATAACACTTGGCTTTATCGGAGTTGGGAAGCAGAGCCTCGGACACCTGAATAGGTTTCTAGGCAATAAAGATGTCGAAGTGGTGGGCGTATGTGAAGTCGTCAAAGAGCGCTTAGATAAGGCCATTGAAACAGTTAATGCAAAATACGCGGACCGAACGAAGAGCGGCGAGTACAAGGGACTGAAATCTTTTGGTAACTTTCGCGATCTGCTAGGACTTGAGGGACTGGATGCCGTCGTAATTGGCACTCCTGATCACTGGCACGCGATCCCATGCATCTTGGCCGCGCGAGCTGGGAAGCATATCTATTGCGAGAAACCGTTAACGCATAACATCGCCGAAGGCAGGACACTGGTCAGTGAAGTGGCCAAAGCCAAAGTTGTCTTTCAGACCGGCAGCCAACAGCGCAGCGAATTTGGCGGCCACTTTCGCAAAGCGGTCGAGTACATTTGGAATGGTCGCATCGGCGAACTGAAACGTATTCGCATCGGCGTCGGCGGGCCAGCTAAACCATGCGACTTGCCAACGGAAGACGTGCCACCGGGTACGGACTGGAACATGTGGGTCGGGCCGGCTCCGATGCGGGGCTACAATCAGATCCTCTGTCCGCAAGGCGTCCACAATCATTTTCCATTGTGGCGATCCTATCAAGAGTATGCGGGCGGTGCCCTTGCCGACATGGGAGCTCATCATTTCGACATTGCCCAGTGGGCAATGAAGACCGATACCAGTGGCCCAGTAAAGATCATTCCTCCCGGCAAGAATGCTGAGAGCGGATTGAAGTTTATTTACTCAAGCGGCATTGAGATGATCCATAACCAATTTGAAGATGACGTCAAAGCCGACTGTGTATTTGAGGGGACAAAAGGCATGTTGCTCGTCAGTCGCGGTGGCATTTCGACTCGACCAAGCAGCATCCTTGAAGAACCGCTGACCGATAGTGATCAACGTGTCATGAAATCGAGTAATCATCATCAGAACTGGATCGATGCGATTCGAACCGGGGCAGACTGCATTTGCACCGCTGAAATCGGTCATCGATCCGCCGCCATTTGCCACCTGGGCAACATCGGCTATCGACTTGGCCGTGAGCTCAATTGGGATCCAAAAGCAGAGAAATTTGCTGGGGATGAAGAAGCCAATAAGCATCTATGGCGCGAACCCCGAGCTGAGTGGAAGATCTAGCATTTGTCTATGACGATCGGTCCATCCGGGGACACGAATGCAAAGCGAGCCGCCGGCGTTAGCCGCGGGTGAACGAAGTTGCAGTCGTTCACGATAGGCGATCTGTCCATTGACGCGAATGCTGGGTGAGCCGACGGCGTTAGCCGCGGGTGAACGAAGTTGCAGCCGTTCAGGATAGGCGAGCCATTCAATGGCAAAATTCGGGGTGAGCCGACGGCGAAGCGATAGATATTACGCAGTTGTGTGACTGTCAAACATTTCGCGTTTGGCGACGATGCATTCATGTTGGAAGCACCAATGGTCCTGGACGAGCACCGCTCCGTTCACCCGCGGCTAGCGCCGTCGGCTCACAGGGGATCACAGCGGCGTTAGCTAAATCGCATGATAAAGAGAGGGGCTAGCATCGTGAACCAAGTGCGCGCCCAATAAACTATTTTCAACCAAGTTGAATAAATGCCCCTCTACGCTGGGTCTTAACTTTAGTGAACCAAACCCATTGCGGAAGGGACCTTGTGAATCAACGATTGGCCGCTGGCGATGGGGACGCATTCGCTGAGTTGTATGACGAGATCGCAGACCGAATCTATCACTACCTTTGGATGGAAACTGGTTCCAGCGAAGAGGCGGCGGATATTTTACAAGAAACTTTTGTGCGACTTTATCGATTCAGAGCGAAATTGGCAGCCGTCGAAAATTTGCCGGCTTACGCATTTCGCATTGCCCGCAATGAGTTGCTGCGATGGTCGCAGAGTCACAAACGAAAGACGGTCAGCCTTGATTGCTTATTTGAGCTGCCTGCGCTTCAGCCAAGTGTAGAGCTCGAGACGCGGGAGCTTGTTTCATTCGTCCTCGAACAATTGGAATCCGCGCACCGGGAAGTGGTTGAACTGAAGATTTTCGCCAAACTAACTTTTGAAGAGATTGCCGATGTGATGGAAGTGCCAATTGGAACCGTAGCGACATGGTACCGTCGCTCGATGGAAAAGCTTCGTCGCGATCTAGAAAGCAGAGGTCTTGGATGACGATTCCAATCGACGACGAAAGTGCTGAAGATAGTGCAGTCGAAAAATTGCTTTTGGGACTGACTCTGCGTGCGACACCCGCCGACGTTCGGGAGCGCGTTTTATGCAGACTCAAGAGCGAGGCTCGCGAAGAGACAACAGCGTCCAATATCAGATGGTCACGGGCTAACTGGTCATGGGCTAACTGGTCATGGGCTAACTGGGCATGGGCTAACTGGGCATGGGCAACCTGGTCCCATGCGTTTGATTTTTCAGTTGCTGCATTAGTGCTGATAACTTTGACGGCTTGGTTCAGCTGCATCACGGTTCACTCGGAGAGGATGAAAGCGATCCTTGGTCCGACGGCCTTGGAGCGACGTGCACAGCGCGATGCTCGATCCTTAGATTTGCTTGCCAGCGACGAAGCTATACGTAACCTGCAGATTCAACTGGCGACACATTACAAGAGAGCTCAACGTTTCCGCGGCGTCTCTCAGACGGTCCATTCACCAACACTCGATCAGTTGCCCGATTTCTGGAGAAACAAGAATGCTGAAACGCATCATCAAGATAACCATCGCCCTAGTGGCAATCGTTCTTCTGGTCATAGCCATAGGGACGTGGAGATCAAGCGCACAGCTTGAGAATGCACTTCGGCTGATTCGAGACGCTGGAGATCCTGTGTCTATCGCTGACTTAGAACCTAAAGGTGTCGACCCGAAAGAGAACGACGTCACGTATCTAAGTCGCGTGAGTGTAGATGCAAGCAAGTTGTACAATGAAATTTATCGTTACGCACATAGCGAAGATTTCTCATGGCGTAACGGACTATCGGAGGCTCAACGCGAGAAAGTTAAGGTTGGATTCGAAGCATATCCGCGTGTCATGGAAATGATTGATCGAGCGTCTCAATGTTCTGATCACGCGTGGCCGTTAGATTATGCAATGTCTCCGCCTCAGTTCACCGAAGCCCTAATTCAACGTGTGCAAGAATCGAAGAACTTCGCGAGAATTTGCGATTGTTATGCTCGCTATCAAGTCTCGAGCGGTGATCCGGACGGCGCGGCACAGACGTTTCTAAAATCGTTGCGACTGGACCGACTGCATGATCGCGAACCTACATTGCTTGGAGCACTCGTTAGTCAAGCTTGTCGCTCGATCTCGTTACATGGTCTGAACGACATTATGCAGATCTCGAAGCTGCAGCCTGAAACTCATGCAGCAATTGAAGTCGAATTGGCGCGACATTCTCCGCTGGCCAGTTTCGCACGATCTTTAAAGTCCGAGAGAGCGTTTGGAATCGATAGTTTTCGAGAACTTTCTGGAGCATGGGGTATGTTTCTTGGGCAATGGAAAAGCTACTTGGAGATGATGGATCTAGAGATCCAACTTGGGGCGAAAACACATTACGAAAGGCGAAGTCGCCGTTCTATTCTCTACGCGAGTTTGGCGCAGTCGAGCAAAGATTCGCTTGATGCGGGGTTTGAGTCAGCCAACCGATGTGAAGCCATGCTGCGTTGCTTGCGAATTATGAACGCGATTCATTTGCACCCTGAGTTTAAAGCTGAACCGAAAATGGCTTCCCTTCAAATACCAGATCAAGCGATGGTCGACCCCTACAATGGCAGGCCTCTATCTATCCGCTCGACGCCATCCGGTTGGGTAGTTTATTCAGTTGGTCCTGACGAAACCGATTCGGGTGGCCGCCTAAGCGATTTCCAAGATATCGGTATGGGTCCACCACCGTAGGTTGCAATCGTCAAACGGTGTTTTTCGCCGCCCACAACGCCGAATTTATGTGGCCAATGGACTACCGTAGCTCGAACTTGGGGCAACAATCGGTTACAATGCGTGCCTGACGCTGGGATTGCCAAACTGCTATCTTAGCATTTGAACCGCGATAAAATCTCACCCCAACTCTGCTCCAAGATGCAAAGGACTTCGTATGACCACTGAACCAACCCGTCGCAACTTTATCAAGACAGCGACTGCTACTGCTGCCGGTGTTGCTGCAGCTAGCCAAATCGCGCGTACTGCTCACGCTCAGGGCAGCGACGAAATCCGCTTTGTACTGGTCGGCTGCGGTGGTCGCGGAAGCGGTGCCGCCGAGCAGATTATGGATGCTAAAGGCAAAACTCGCTTGGTTGCTGTTGCCGATGCTTTTGAACGCAATGCAAAGAGCTGTCTTGGCCAACTTTCGCGAAAACACAAAGCGAAGGTGGATGTCTCCGCAGAAAAAACCTTTACGGGTTTAGATGCCTACAAACGAGCTATCGACGTTGATTGTGATCTGGTCGTCATTGCAACACCGCCTGGCTACAAACCGCAACAGTTTGATTATGCGATCAGCAAAGGCAAGCACGTTTTCATGGAAAAGCCGGTTGCTTCGGACGCTGCTGGCGTTCGCCGCGTCCTGAAAGCGGTCGAAGAATCGAAAAAGAAGAATCTGATGGTCGGCATCGGTCTTCAACGTCGCCACGAACCCAACTACATGGAAACGATCAAGCGAATTCACGATGGCCAAATCGGTGACGTGCTTTGCACTCGCGTTTACTGGAATGGTGGCGGAATTTGGCATCGGCCACGTCAAGAAGGCCAAACCGAAATGGCTTACCAGACCAATAACTGGTACCACTTCAATTGGTTGTCCGGCGATCAAATTTGTGAACAGCACATTCACAACTTGGACGTCGGTTGCTGGTTGAAGGGTTCCTATCCGGTGGAATGCAATGGCATGGGTGGCGGCGAGCAGCGGATGGGTGGCGATCGTCGTCTATCGCAAATCTTCGACCACACTTTCTGCGAATACACTTTCGCCGATGGAACGAAGATGTTTAGCCAAGGTCGTCATCTGGAAGGCGGATGGAGCAACGTCAGCGAATTTGCGCACGGAACCAAAGGTACCGCTAATCCGGCCGGCGAGATTTTTGGCGCCAACGCTTGGAAGTTCGGTGGCAAAGGTGTAAATGGTCACGCGCAAGAGCAACTCGACTTGGTCGCTGCATTGCAAGCGGGTGAAATTTACAACGAAGGCGAATACGGAGCTCACTCGACTCTGTGTGCGATCCTCGGCCGCGAAGCTTGTTACTCGGGTAAGGTCATTAAGTGGGATGAACTACTTGCGAAGGGCAAGGACCTTTGCCCTGGCATTGATAGTTACACGATGGAATCGACCCCTCCAACAATGCCTGACGAAAAGGGCTACTACCCAGTGCCTGTTCCGGGCAAATATAACCCATTTGCATAGTTGCTGAACGGAGATTGAAATACTTAAGAATCGCCTGGGGCAGCATCTGTGGCGTATGCTTCCAGCTTGCGATGCTTTGCTGATGCTCCCAGCTTGCTATATTTTTCATGCTTCCAGCTTGCGTTTTTTTAAAAGAAGATCGCAAGCTGGAAGCATACGCCACTTCCATCCTCAATAAGGTTAAACCATGCTTCAAAAATTGATGACTACTTCGGTGCTTCTTGCGAGTCTATCTGGTGCAAGCCCGCTTTTTGCTCAAGGTGCGACTCAAGCCGTTCGCGGAGCGGCGGCGGGCTTGGAGCAAGCGGTTGGGGACAACCAAAAGCCGCTGACGGCAGGCCCTGAAGATGCCACAGAAAAAACCGCTCCAGGTAAGATCGACCAAGATGCGACTCGAGAATTCAAGACCACTGACTCGGGGCTTAAGTACCGCATTCTCCGAAAGGCCCAAGCTCGCAAACCCAATGCGGCTGACAAAGTCCAGGTCCACTACAAAGGTTGGTTGGACAATAAGCAGATTTTTGACAGTTCCTACCGAAGGGGCGAACCAATTGAATTCGGTTTAAATCAAGTCATCAAAGGCTGGACTGAAGGTGTGCAGTTGATGCATGAAGGCGAAATGATTGAGCTCGATATTCCGTCAGCATTGGGCTACGGCGCACGGGGCACTCCAGGTGGCCCGATCCCTCCGAACGCGCAACTGCACTTTATCGTCGAATTGATCAAGATCAAATAGGTCACGCTGAGCGGTACATCCAATCCCTGAATTCGCTAATAGTTAGAACAATCCGAGTCGAAT
Organism: Planctomycetia bacterium; assembly: GCA_031412515.1. Lineage (GTDB taxonomy): Bacteria > Planctomycetota > Planctomycetia > Pirellulales > Pirellulaceae > Aureliella. The sequence continues at coordinate 20,955 of JANODD010000389.1, forward strand.
TGGCAAGAGTTTTGCTAAAGCCGCCGGTTTTGTTAGACTAGAGAGAATTACGGAACGGAAACCGAAGAGCGACGCGAACCGAAAATGGCGTTTTGGAACGTGAAAACCAAGGGTCAAATCCAATGTTGAAGCGTTTGGACGACGAATTCGTAGATGAATCCGAAGAAATCGAAGGCGATTCCGTCGCCGCCGTCCATTCCATTTCGGACGCTTCCGCTATTTCGGACGAGCCAACGGCCGATAGCCCAGCAGCGGTTGAAGTACAAGTCGCTGACCCGACTAGTGCTGAGACCACTGAAACTAGTGCTGAGACCACTGAAGAAGCGGATGAAATCGAGGACGAAGTGTCTGGTTGGGCGGCTTGGCTGGACAACGACAAGCAGGCTTTTCTCGTCAGTTTAATGGTCCACGTCGTACTCATTCTGGCGTTAGCGACCGTTCCGTTTGTGGTCGATTCGATGCCGTCCAGTGTCACATTGGATGCAGCGGACGCTACCGAACCGCAAGATGAAGCGAACATCATCGATCAGGTTGCCATTTCCGACGATTTGACTGAGGATATTGGCGCCAATGGCACCGAAGACGCCGGCATGGCACTAAGCATGGCTCCAATCATGGCCGAACTTTCCGAGGTCCCAGCCCCTACGCCGAACATGCCGATCATGACCGCAACGCTCGGCTCAAGCAGCATGCAGCAAGCGGTCGGATTGGTACGCAGTGATTCAGTCGTTCAAGGGATGACGGGCGTTGGGACCACTGGAACTGATGGTGCGGTCGATCGCATTACCTATGAAATTCTCAAAGCCATGGAAGAACGTCCTACTTTGGTAGTATGGTTCTTCGATCAATCCGGCAGTCTTCAGCGGCGTCGCCAAGAAATCCGCGACCGCTTTGACCGCATCTATGAAGAACTGGGCATTATTCGAGCTGCCAAGGGTGAAGACGATTCTTCCAAACCGGCAGGCGAAGAACCTTTGTTGACCAGCGTTATCGCTTTTGGCAATGAAGTGAGCCTACTGACTAAAAAACCGACTGCTGACATCAGTGAAATTCGCGAGGCCATCGACGCGATTAAGATCGATCCTTCCGGTGAAGAGAAGATTTTTCATTCGCTATATCTTGCCCTCGACAGATACAAATCCTATCGAACAGGCCGTGACACTCGAAATGTATTGTTCATCGCCGTTACCGATGAACGCGGCAGCGATATCGAAGGGCTCGACAAGACCATCAAAGAGTGCCGCAAGTACGCGATTCCTGTTTATGTAATCGGCGTTCCAGCCCCGTTTGGACGCGACGTAACGTATGTGAAATATGTGGATCCAGATCCAAAGTTTGACCAAACGCCGCAATGGGCTGAAGTCGACCAAGGCCCTGAATCGCTCCTTCCAGAGCGCGTAAAAGTGGGTTACAAGGAAGAATTTTACAATGAACCAGTCATCGATTCTGGCTTCGGCCCCTACGCACTCAGTCGATTGACCTATGAGACCGGTGGCATCTATTTCACCGTCCATCCCAACCGTCAATTCAATCGTCGTGTCAAGAAAGCCGAGATCGATCCTTTCGCTTCGAACTTGGAGTATTTCTTCGATCCTGAAGTGATGGTCAAGTATCGACCCGATTACGAATCGATGGACCAGTACCGTAAAAAGGTCCTGGAGAGTCCAATTCGTCAGGCGCTTGTAAGTGCTGCGAAAATTCGGGTTGGAACATTGGAAAAACCAACGACTCGGTTTGTTAAACGCGATGAAGCATCGTTAGCCGGTGCGCTAACGGTTGCACAGCAGCAGGCAGCCAGGTTGGAGGACGAGTTCAAAGTACTTGCGCAGATATTGGTTCCGGCTGAAGCTCATCGTGATCAAGAAACCTCTCTGCGCTGGATCGCTGGTTATGACCTCGCGCTCGGCACGTTGCTCGCGCACAAAGTCCGCGCCGACGGATACAACTCGATGCTTGCCAAAGCCAAGCGCGGAATGCCCTTTGATAATCCGAAGAACAATACGTGGCAGCTTGTGCCCGATTCAGCCATTTCCGTTGGCAGCAAGTTAGAGAAAGAAGGGGCTGCTGCTGTAAAACTTTTGAAAGAGGTGGCTGAACGACATAAGGGCACTCCGTGGGGCTTACTCGCATCGCGTGAACTGGAGAATCCAGTGGGTTGGAAATGGGTTGAAGAGTTCACTGATCTCAATCCACCGCCTCGCCAAATGGCACGAAACAACCCAGTCAATAATACACCCGCTCCTGGTCAAGACGACAAAGCTAAAATGCTTAAGCCACCCCCACCCAAGCGTCCGCTACCCAAGCTCTAACGCGAGCTGACTTCGTGAGAAACCGGAAGTAAGCAGGCCCGTTTTTGTCATTTGACATTTCCGTTTTGTTGTTTAATGACAACCGGAAGTAGTGCGTGAGAAAGGCTGAATACATCAGGAAAAAAAATTGTTGGTAAAGACGGGTACAGGAGATGTTTACGATCTTTTACCCATAAGTTATTACCGTCTTCTAGCTTTAAATCGGAGGTTCGCCCCGACTGAATGCCATCGCCTATAGCCCACGGTGTGCGGAGTGAGCCATCGGCGCTAGCCGCGGGTGAACGAAGTGGTTGACTTTACATGTTTGGGTGACTGCCCAACGCCCCAAAATATTATCGATCAAGATGAAGTGCTTTATGTTGGAGGAAATGTCATTCCTTGGTGACCGTTGCTCCGTTCACCCGCGACTAGCGCCGACGGCTCACAGTGGATGGCTGGCGCCGACGGCTCACAGTGAGTGGGTAGCGCCGACGGCACACCGGTGCGTGTGCATTCGACTAATCCAAATCTCCGCACTCGCTATTGCACTCGTGCTTCATTGCGGTGCGTTCCTGCACGCTGTTAATCCGCAGAATGCCAAGCCGAATTTTGTGGTTTTTATTTCAGATGATCATAGCCAATTGGATTCGCAAGCTTACGGTGCGACGGACATCGTGACGCCGAATATGGCGAAACTTGCCGCGGATGGAATGCGGTTTACGCAAGCGTTTGTGGCTTCGCCAGCTTGTGGGCCAAGTCGCAATGCGCTGTTGACCGGTCTGTGGCCAGCTCGCAATGGGGCTGAACCAAATCATCGACTAAAGCGAGTGGATGTCGCTTCATTGCCGCCTGTCCTTCGCGAAATGGGGTACGAAGTGGCCGCGTTCGGCAAAGTGGCTCACGGCGATCAAGCCAAAGCGCATGGCTTTGAAGTCATCGAAGGGCCAGCGGTCGGAATAAGTGATTCGCAAGCGGTTGCAAAGTTCTTAACAACACGCGATGCGAGCAAACCACTTTGCTTGTTCGTGGGGACTAGGCATCCGCATGTCGTTTGGAGCGAAAACGAAAGCTACGATCCGCTCAAATTGAAATTGCCGCCGACTCATATCGATACGCCACAGATGCGAGCCATGCGGGCTAAGTATCTGACGGATGTTACGAAAGCCGACAAATTGCTGGGCGATGTTCGCGAATTAGTACAAGCCAACGTGAAAGGTGACACTCTGTTTGCATACACGGCTGATCATGGCGCGCAGTTGCCTTTCGCAAAGTGGAATTTGTATGACGCGGGGATGCAAGTGCCGCTGATCATCGCTTGGTCTGGAAAGATACAGCCGGGCTCGACGAGCGATGCGATGGTCTGTTGGCCGGACTTGTTGCCAACCATGATTGAACTGGGCGGTGGCTCGGTACCCACAGGACTTGATGGTCGTTCGTTTGCCGGGATATTGCTTGGCAAGACCACAGCGCATCGCGATCGTGTATTCGCAACGCACAGCGGTGACGGAGACTTTAATGTTTATCCAGTCCGTGCACTGAGAACGCGTGACTGGAAATACATCCGCAATCTACACCCCGAGTTTCAGCATCAATCGCACATCAGTCGAGCTGCGGGAGCGGACGGGTTGATTTACTGGACTTCGTGGTTGAACGCTGCCAAGACGGACCCACCGGCAGCCGCAATCGTCAAGCGACACATTGAACGACCGGCTGAGGAACTGTATGACTTGCGATCCGATCCGTTCGAGCAAGCGAACTTAGCCACCGATTCAATGCACGCTGAACGCTTGGCCGCGATGCGCGTGGAGCTGGACGCGTGGATGAAAGAGCAGGGGGATCAACAGACTGTTTACGGCAAACCTCTGTTGCTCGGCGAATCAGCAACGGCAATTATTCGGCCTGCAAAGAAGTGAAAATGGGCATTTAGCGAATAGTATCCGCCATGAGTAGCTGGTTTCGTAAGAAACCGGATCAATGGCAAAAACGCATCTACTTTGTCCGGTTTCTCACGAAACCAGCTACCCGTTGATCTGCAAACCAGTTTACTTTGTCCGGTTTCTCACGAAACCAGCTACGATTTAAATGGCCTTTACCGACGTTGAGCTCGAATCCAGTTTATCGCTTGCGGGATACCAGAGTGAATCATTGCGTCGTAATGGCCGCCGCTGTTGATCGTGGCAAAATCGACTTTAGCGGACTTGGCGTTCAACTGATTAACAAACTTCTCCGTATTCTGAAAGGGTTCGTTGTCGTCATCGCGTGCTTGGAAGACAAACAGAGGACATTTGTATCGGTCGACATAAGTTACTGGCGAGCCTGTGCGGAGATAAGCTGTTATGCCCGGTAGAATGCTTCGGACACTTCGGTCGCTGGCGATTTCCTTTAACCGAATGTTCAAATCGGTAATGGGTGCATAGGCAATCGCGCCTGCTAGCCGTTCTTCGTTGGCAGCCATCAACAACGAGACAGTGGCTGCAGAACTGTGACCGGCGGTAAAGATCATCTTTGGGTTGACTTGCGGCAGCTTGGCAAGCACAAACTCGAGCGCATTGCGACCGTTAACTACTCCCGCTTTGGCCGCAATGAATTGACGGTATGCGACACTCAGGGCCAAACCATAGGCTCGATCCCCCGCACTTGGGTCGGCAGTCATGGCACCATCTAGCGAAAAACAAACCACAGCCATACCCGCTTCCGAGTAGGGCAGAGCTTCATCGTGGTAGTCGTCTCCATCGAGAGGATTGCCATGCAACATGTTGGTCCCTGCTGGTGCGAGCAAAACGCAAGGAATTGACTGTACGGGCGATTGAGCCGCTGGCAAGTAGACGCGGAACTGCATCGTTTGCCCAGGTCCTGAGCCTTGCTTGATTTGAATGAACTGAAAAGTTGAATTGGTACCTGGAATTGGAGTAGCGATACCCAGGTCAGGAAGTTGCGGGACAGGTATCGACGCTGGTGACAAAGTCGCAATGGTTTGCTGTCCCACCATCGCCATTCCGACGGCTAGCACCATGCCGCCGACGAGCAAAACTCCGATGCACCCCATAGCAATCATCAAGATGCGAAGGCCCGCGCCCGAACCACTTGAAGTACTGGTACGTTTGCTTTTGGATTTCTTGCTCTTCACAGCTCCGGAAGTCGGGTAGGAGTAAGTTGGCTGGTAGGCGGGTGTTTGCACATACGCGTGAGAGGGTGAGTTCGTCGGCGCAAGTTTCGGAGTCGCGATCGGCTTGGCCTTAAAGTACAGCGGTACCTTAACGGTCGCTTGGCATCCAGGGCATCGAGCCGCTTTGCCGGCCACGGAGTCGGGGACTAATAGCTCCGTAGCGCATTGGGTACAGGCGATTCTCAACTGCATAACGTGCGGCTCACTAAGAACTTAAAAGCAATGTGCAAAGGTAGCTGGTTTCGTGAGAAACCGGATGCGCGAGCGATAGACTCGGTTATTCCGGTTTCTCATGAAGCCAGCTACTTTCCTTTTTACCGAGTACTATCTTAACCCAAGCGAACTACGTGGGGTATGCTTCCAACTTGCCGTTATCATGTATGTTGCTAGCTCCGAATCATAAGCTGATGAGAAGCTGGAAGCATACCCCACATGCGCCTTTGCCAGCAAAAGCAACTTTAACTGACTAAGAAACGTGCAAATCAGAATCGCGTTGGATGCGACAAATGCGTAGAATGGGCATCCGTCATGACGAGTCGCACGAGCGATTCGAGGCTGTTGTAGCCGCCGTGAATATCTACCCGCGAAAAGGAGTGCGCTATGACTCGCTGGAGTCAACTGGTTTCGGTTTTCACACTGATCCTCACCTATACTGCATCAACAACTACCCATATTGCAACGGCACAGAACGTTGCCTTGCCTAACGCCACAGCAACTAGTGATCCCACGCTAGGAAGACCCGGGCAGCTCGCACAGCCTTCAGTCTCCGAAATGATCTCACTCCTCAAAGCGGTCGATCCATATCTTCCACCGAAGTCCGTTACCCCGCTGACCGGAGTTGTCAAGATTCACGGCTCGACCAGTATGGATGCGCTAGCTCATATTTGGGCCTCGGGTTTCAACGAGTTCCACAAGGGTGCGAAAGTTGAAATTGTTGCTTCTGGATCTTTTGAAGCCTTCGAACAACTTGTCGCCAACCCAAGCTGTGTGGCGATGCTCTCACACCCTGTTCGTCCCGGAGAAGTCGATGAACTGAAGAAAAAGGGTTTGAAGCAACCGGTTGCATTCGTCGTGGCTCGCGAAGCACTGGGGATATTCGTTCACAAGACCAATCCAGTTCAATCCATTTCAGGTGAACAAATGCGAGCGGTTTTTGCAACCGACGGTAACGACGCTGCGCCGACGTGGGGCCAATTAGGCGCCGCAGGCGAGTGGGCTCAAAAACCAATCCACGTGATTGCTCGCAGTGAAACGAGCGGCACTCAAGTTTACTTGCGAGATTTTGTGTTCGGTGGTACGACGATGCGTGCAGGTGTTTCCAAGCACGTATCGAACGCTGAAACACTTGCCGCTGTGACTGCCGATCCGCTCGGTATTGCTATTTGCGGACTTAAGAGCTCGGGCGACTCCGTGCGAGCGCTCAGTCTCAAGTCGGGCAACCAATCGATCCCTAGTGATGAACACGCCGTACTCAGTGGGCAATATCCACTGACGCGAGAGTTGACCATTGTGATCGATATGGGCCAGACGGATGCGAACGCTAAGGCCGCTCAGGAGTACGTTCATTTCGCACTCTGCCAATCGGGCCAAGCTGCTGCAATCGGCGCCTCGTACTTTCCAGTGCAGCTTCCAAATCTTCGTGCCAGTCTTCACAAGTTGCAAGGCGAGCAGATGCGATAGGACCGCGGTCCGCGGGAGTTGGAACGGGAGAACGAGGCTCTGCCGAGCCAGTCTTGGCGTGACCAGTAGACTTCGTTGTACTTGTGATCGTGAAATTGCGTTCGTTGAATATTTGAAGTCCAAAAGGTAGTTCCTCTTGCATTGTTCGCCGAAAAAGGACCTTGAGTGAGCCGTCGGCGTTAGCCGCGGGTGAACGAAGGAGGGCGGTTTGATTGGTTCAAGGTCCTAACCATGGACGTTGTATCTTCATGGTCTTTGCGCTTAAGTTGGGCTATTGGTCATGAACGACGAGCGCTTCGCTCACCCGCGGCTAACGCCGACGGCTCACTGATTCAGCTGCTCGGATTACATAGCTAATTACACGTTAATACGCAACCGTTTTGTTAGAATGCAATTGAACGTAACTAACTAACAAACTCTATGCGGAGCTTCGGATTATGTCAGACCGTCGGCAGCGTTGGCTGAGCGTGACCACTCTGATTCTCTGCATTGGGATTCTCTGGGGACTGCTGATGCCAGCGGTCAACACACACCCGCGAGGAACCAGAAGAACGCAGTGCACAAACAACATCAAGAACTTCGCACTCGCTACCGTCAATTTTGAGACGACTAAAAAGCAGTACCCAGGATATCAAGCTAGTTTTGGTAAAGACGCGAATGGCAAAGGGAAAATAGGGTCGTGGGCTGTTGCGTTGTTACCCTAAGGTCCTGAAGTCATCGATCCGCAAACGGGAAAGGCTACCAAAGTTTTTGGTTATCATGCCTCACCAATACGCAGCGACGATGTTCGCGAAGATGGTCTTTCGAACACGATCTTGTTCGCTGAAAATTGCAATGCACTAAGTTGGCAAAATTTTTCGATAGCCGATGATTCGTCCCGATGCAAACTGGGAGTTGTCTCGTTGTATGCAGGCAAGTCCGCGAGCGCTGATGGCTCCTCATGACACGAAAAGCGATATACCGAACTTGGATTATGTGCTGAGGTAATCGACTAGCGCGGTGATGCATTTATTGGAGTGTTTTAGTCGGAGGTTGACATTGCATGGCAAAGTCGCATTAACGAAATGCTTGACGCATTCCGCTACCGACTTCTCGCCATACCAGCTGGAAGCATACGCCCACTACTTCTTATCCGCTGCCACTGACAGCCAAATGGTATCCAGCGTGACCAACGGACGAAGGACATACTTGATAGCTTGCGATTCAGATACAGCATTGTTCGCATCGTCAACGGGCGTGGCAAAGAGCTCGATAGGCCCTTGAAATGCAGCAGCCTCGGCCGTGGCCGACAGTTTCAGCTTAACGCTCTTTGCACCATCGCCTTTTGCTTCCGAAACTGCTTTTTCTAATGTTACGCCCGAAGGTAGATTTTTTGCAGAGAATTCCAATCGCTGCGCAAAACCTGACTTGCGATCGATCGAAATAGGAATCTCCAACGACTTGCCAATGCCAATTCGATAGTGATCGGCAGCCACCGACAAGCTGACACTTGGCTCGACAGATTGCACTTGCAACTCGTACGCGTGCCGCAAGCTACCTGAATCGGCAAGGTCGGAAACTTCGATAATCAATTCGCCATCCTCAGTCGGTTTGAATTCCACAGCGGCGTCAAAGTTGCCTCGACTGGAGTCATCGTTTTGAGCAACCTGAGTCTTAGGATCTTGTTTAAGTACTCGAAGTATCGAATCTAGCTTGAAACCAAATTCCCGCGAGGCAATTGCAGCCCGGTAGTTCACACCCGAACGAACTCGAATTCGAATTCGGTCGACTTCCTTCGCTTTCAGTATATGACCAAAGAACTGCAATGGCACGTCGAAGACTTGTTCTGCGCTCGCTTGTTCGTCACTGCCGAACGATGTTTTCTCATCCGCTTCCGTTGGAAACCATTGCCAACCCAAACAGCTTTGCGCTGTGATAATTGCAGGCGATATACTTGTAGAAGGAGTTACATCGAGCAGTACTCCTTCTTTTAGATTCCAACCGTATGCCACCGGCTTCAGCTTGTCCAAAGGCACGTCTCTAAAGGGCATTGTGTGGTCTAAGTACCCGCCAGTTGTTAATCGCAATACGTAATTGAAATTAGCGCCGCCCGCAAATCCGATTGTGCCGGTCGGTGTTTCAGGAAAACAAAACAATCTCAGGTAATAGTCGCCATCTTTTTTCGGCGTAAAAATGAGTTGCGGGTCCAACCCATTAGTATCTTCAGCTTGCAAGATTACTAATCCGCGCGAGTCAACTAACTGAAGCACAGAGTCCATCGGCGAAGCGAGCAAGGTGTGCGCAGTCACGGAAGCGACCAGCTGGTCGCCCGCACGCAATGCAACTTTCCACATATCGACGTCGCCATTCTTCTCAAGCTTGCCCACAACCGTTGATGGCAGCGTTAACGAAGCGGCTTTTGATAGGATTTCGTTGGGCTCCGTCTCGGGTACAACAATATTCGATTCAATTGAAATTGGAACCAGCGCCGATGCCGATTGGTCATCATGCAGGCGGACCCACGCAACTCCTACGGATGTGGCTGGCATGGTCACATTGAACTCACCAGCCTTCTCGCCATAGGTTACTGTGGAACCAGCGATATCGCATTCAATTTTTAATGGCCACTGCGGAAATTTACCATCCGCTTTGATTGCAGTCGCAACCCCGCGCTGAACTGCTGGTGGAAAGAACCGTTCGAGTTCCACTTGTGCTTGCAGGCTGTTCGAACTAACGAACAGGGATAGGGAAGTGAGAAAGCAAGCAAAATTGCTGCTGTAGGATGGTATCAAGTGCATGCAATCAATTTCAATGTGATTTTCGAACCGTAGAAGCCCTGCGTACTTGCGGGACTAAGAGTCTTGTTTTCTGGACCGCGGACGTCCCGTCCGCCCTCGGCACTCGGTGACTTTAACTTACATTCTTCTCGCTCGCGTAGTTTTGGCTTGAACCACGAACCAAGAACCAAGAACCAAGAACTAACTTCTAGCCCATCAATTCCGTAATCGGATCAGGATTACTCACCAAGTGAGTCGGTCGACCTTCAGGCGTGTAAAGAATCTGGTTCGGATCGATGCCCATCTTCTTATAGATCGTCGAAACGAAATTCTCAGGTGCAAGTACGCGTTCAATCGCTGCGTAACCCTGACGGTCGGTCGCGCCGACAACTTGACCGCCCGGCGTGCCGCCACCAGCAAACATGACGCTCATCGCATTCGACCAATGATCGCGACCTCCGTCCTTATTGATCTTCGGAGTTCGCCCAAATTCGCCTAGCGCTATCACCAGAGTTCTCTCGAGCATTCCCTGCTGTTTAAGATCCTGGATCAAAGCGGCAATTGACGATTCGAAATCCGGCATCTTCTTGTCGTAGGATTCAAAGATGTTGGTGTGATGATCCCAACCGCCATCGTAAAGCGTCACGAAAGGCACTCCAGCTTTTACCAATCGCCGTGCAAGTAAAGCTCTTTGTCCGAAACCATTACGTCCATAAGCATCGCGAACCGAGTCTGGTTCCGCGTGGATATTGAACGCGGCTTGAGCCTCCTGACTGGTGATCAGCTGCAAACCTTGTTGAAAGAACTCGTCGGTTGCTAGCACTGGATCGCCAGCGGCTTCGTCTTTGATTCGTTGAAGTTGATCGATGTGTTTGCGGATATCTTGACGCGTACTGAACTGTGCATCCGTCAAACCGTTGGGAATCGTTACGTCGCGAACACGAAAACTACTGCTCGTTGGACTATCAGGAACAACGAACGGAGCGTACTTGGCACCGAGAAAATTGGGACCACCGGAACGCGACATCGAAGGCATTGAGAAGTAAGGCGGAATTCCATTAGGGGCACCAATCTGACGGGCTACTACACTGCCAAGGCTTGGATGGAAACTAACAAACGCGCCGCAGCCAACAGGAATTCGCGGTGGCGCGCCGGTCATCATGTAATGGTTTCCAGCTCCATGATTACCTTGATCATGGCGAATCGAGCGAACAATGGCCAAGTCATTCGACATTCCAGCCAGCCGTTTCATCGGCTGGGAAAAATGAATGCCGGCCGTTTGAGTTGGAATGGACGCAAATTGTCCGCGAATCTCAACGGGCGCATCCGGTTTGGGATCAAACGTTTCATAGTGACTTGGGCCGCCATCCATCCAAATCAAAATGCACGCATCGGCTTGTCGAGTCGTAGAGCCGGGATTCTCACCCGCGCGGGCTCGCAACGCACCGCTCAAGCCTCCAGCGATCAAGCCTCCGAGCCCTAATCGTAAGCAGTCGCGACGTCGCATGCCTTCGCAGTTTCGATTGATTTGCATCGGATCATCCTTTAATTCTGAATGATGTAGTTAGTTTTGAATACTACATTCTGGTGAGTTCAACATGGCCCACAGCAGATCTTCGATCGCACTGCGTCGCTTATCGCCTGCAGCGTCGATCAATTGGATGCCGTAAGATTTTTCTTCGTCACTTGGATAGCGAGAGAAAACCGTCAAGTAAAGTTCGTTGACAATTCCAATCGAACTCACTTCGCTTTTTGCTAGTCGAGCAACGCGGCCGCTATCACTACGAATACGCCTGTCGATCTCGGGTGAGTTCATTAAGTGGAGTGCTTGGGTGACCGTCGATCCCGGTGTTCGTTCACACGGCGGATCTTGGTTCTCATTGGGTCGACCAAACGTATCCAGGAACATCGAATCCACGCGATGCGTCCAAACCTGATTCGCTCGAGCTTCTGACCACATGCCATCCAGCGAGTTAGGTGTTTCCGTTATATCCGCGACCGCGTCAAGCAACACTTCGGCGCGGAGCCGCTGGCGGTAGTGACGCGAGTAATTCAATCGATCCGATGTGTTCGTTTCGTTCGGCATGGAACTAAGCGAGTAGACGTTAGAAAGCGCAACCGTCTTGAGCAGGTTTTTCAGATCGTAATTGCTGTCCTGAAAATGTTTCGCGAGTGCATCGAGCAATTCTGGATTTGTGGGCGGATTGGTTGAGCGGATATCATCAACGGGTTCAACCAGTCCGCGACCCATCAGGGCAGCCCAAACACGATTGACTTCGACCTTGGCAAAATAGTCGTTTTCTTTCGATGTCATCCAATCGGCCAACGACGTGCGAGGATCAGCACCGTCAGCGATCTCAGGCGTGTCGCCGAACAACGTATGTGGCTGCAGCACTTCGCTGGTCACCGGGTGTTTGACTGCGCCCTTAGTCGATATAAGGACGATTTCTTCACCGCCGGAAATGGGTGGCGAGAGTCCGGTTCCTTTGCGATCAACTTTAGCGAAATAAGCCGCGAACTGGTAAAAGTCGCGTTGGCTCCACTTTTCAAAAGGATGGTGATGGCATTTCGCGCATTCGAGTCGCACGCCCATAAACAATTGGCTGATCAGGGTGGCGATTTCCTCTGGCTCGCGCCGATCGCGATACAGGGTTGCAGCTCCGTTTTGCCATGTGCTACCTTTCGCTTCGATCAGCTTCCTCGCGAATTGATCGTAAGGTACGTTGTCGCGAAACTGCTGTCGAATCCAATTGTCATAATTCAAGACGGCTTTGATGCCGACTCGATAGGGATTTGGACGCAGCAGGTCAGCCCATTGGTTTGCCCAGTGGTCAACGTACTCGTGGCGTTCTAACAAGCGATCGACCAAGTACTCACGTTTATGTTCTGATTGCGTATCAAGGAATTCCTTTGCTTCGATCACCGAGGGCAATCGGCCGATCAAGTCAGTATAAACGCGGCGCAGGAAGGTTGCATCGTCGATCGGCGCGGACAGCTCAGTAGCAGTCTTCTGTAGTTTTGAATAAACCAGGTCATCAATAAAATTGTGACGTGGAAGTTTGGCAAAGTAATCTGCCGGCAGACTACGCGACTGAGGGATGACGATGTTGGCGACACAGATATGATTCATGTAGCGAGCCATGATGGATGTCTCACCCGGCAGCGAGCCTGCGATCATATTTCCATGAGCGTCGACAGCAACCACCGCTGCTTCGTTGGCCAGATAAGACGTCGCGTCGGTGACATCGCGTGTTGAGCCATCGGAGTACTTAGCGGTGACTTGCAATTTTTGTGATTCGCTTGGCCGCATGGAGAAGTCGGTTTGCACCAACTCCACGCGTTCTAATTTCGCTTCGCCGGGCAATGATCGAAGAGCTCCTTGTTGAACCCACTTGCGCAACACCTCGTACTGCGCAGAGCCGCTAGCAAATCGAAGTCCGCCTCCGTGTGGCAATTCACCGGTCGCTTTTTCTAGCAGCAAACTCTTCTCGGGCGATGCGGGGAAGAGGCGTCGACCTCGAGCTTGCTGTGTGATTTCGTCGTAATCGAAATCGGAATCGAAGCCGAGCAAAGAAAGTTGAAATCCGTTTTGTCCACGTTGCTTACCGTGGCACGCTCCGGCATTGCAACCCGCTGAAGTCAGGATCGGTTGCACGTCGAGTTCGAAACTGATCGGCTGCTCGGCGGTGCAATGGCTCATGCACGACGCAATTGCTGCTAATGCGAACGCCAGTTGTCGGACACCAAGCATCGGCCTGTGGAGCTTAGGGCACATGCAAATCCAGTTGCGTTAGGTGGGAAGAAAGCGAGGATCGAAAACGCTTTGCTTTTGAGGTAGGCAAGTAAAGTATAGCACAAAAGCGGCGTGGGAACACGTCGAAAAATAACGAGGATTTCGCATATGTAGCTGGTTTCGTGAGAAACCGGTTGCACCGGTGACCTCTCTACTGCAGCCCGGATTCTCACGAAACCAGCTACCTTAATGACCTTCATGGCTTGACCTGAACTACTTCTTACACTGGCCTTGCTGTATGCCAGCCTCAATCCCGTTGCTTTTGTTTTGGTTGAAGCCAGACAATAAACGCTGCTTCAACGTTGATTAGCTGGTGCGCTTTCGAAGACTTTTCTCATCGCGATGTTGGTGCTGCATACGCCGATAAAAGACTGCGATGGAAGAAATCTCCGCTTCTGGTAGTTGTTCATTTCAAGCCACCGGTTTTTACTCGCCCTCCTGACCGCTTTTACGGTTAGAGATTACCATTACATGTCAGTACGGCCGGAGCGGACGGCAGTTATTACTAAATCAGAACACTCACGTTCTTCATTAACCTTTGGGTGGCGAGCACATCGAGACAAGTTACTTGTCGATTAGGTGACTATCGAGCCATAAAAAGTTTGTCTTTGCGAAGCCGGTGGTATGTTTCACTGTCAACGAAGACAATTGCCCTACCAGTTGAGAAGGACACATAGAAGTATGCTCATGCGCCATCCGCATCCTGAATTACAATTTGCATACAGTCTCCCTTATGGAGCTGTAGTCACCGAACGTGGTGTGCAGTTTGTCGTCTTCAGCCGCAGCGCGACTGCGATGCGGGTGCTGTTGTACGATCATGTCGATGACCGCGAACCAAGCGACACCATCGAATTTAATCGTGACACAGACCGATGGGGCGACGTATGGAGTGCTTTTGTGCCGGACATGGGTCCGGGACAACTGTATCACTTCCAAGCAAGTGGTCCTTTCGATCCTGAGTTAGGGCAATGGTTCGATAGCAATGCGCGTTTGGTCGACCCGTATGCGAAAGCACTCGCGGGTTGTTTCCAACAGAGTACTGATGGCATCATTCGTCCGCCCAAATGCGTCGTAGTCGATGACTACTTCGACTGGGAAGGTGATCGCCACGTCCGACGTCCGCTCTCCGAGTCCATCATTTATGAAACGCATGTCCGCGGCTTTACGAACAGTAAAACTTCGGGCGTCGAACATCCAGGTACGTACTTGGGGCTGATCGAGAAGATCCCCTATTTGCAAGACCTGGGAGTGACGGCTGTGGAGCTGATGCCGGTCCACGAGTTCCCGATTTTTGATATCCATGGTAACAAAAAGGAGCGTCCTAATTATTGGGGTTACGACCCGCTGGCTTTCTTCGCGCCGCACCGAGGCTATGCAAGTAGCAAAGAACCGGGCGCGCAGGTGAACGAATTCAAGTACATGGTCAAGTCGTTGCACGCTGCAGGCATCGAGGTCATTCTCGACGTTGTGTTTAATCACACCTGCGAGGGGAACGAGCATGGTCCTGTCTTGGGATTCAAGGGACTTGAGAATCGTGTTTACTACATGTTGAATAGCGGCGGCAGTCACTACAGCAACTATTCGGGATGCGGGAACACGCTAAATGGTAACCATCCGATTTGTCGCGAGTTGATTTTCCATTGCTTACGGCACTGGGTACACAACTACCATATCGATGGTTTCCGGTTTGACTTGGCCAGTATTTTGTCACGCGATCGCAACGGCAACTTGATGCCCAATCCGCCATTGGTGGAGATGATCGCCGAAGACCCGATGTTGGCCGATACGAAGATCATTGCAGAAGCGTGGGACGCAGCCGGCGCATACCAAGTCGGTTCGTTCGGCGACCTGCGATGGGCGGAGTGGAATGGACGGTATCGAGACGATGTGCGTCAGTACTGGCGCGGCGACGACGGGCTGACTGGTCCACTGGCGACTCGCATAGCGGGATCGTCGGACTTGTACGAGCACGCTGGACGAGCACCGTATTGCAGCATCAATTTCATCACGAGTCACGATGGTTTTACTTTAAATGACCTGGTCAGTTATAAGGAGAAGCACAACGACGAAAATGGTGAGGGTAATCGCGATGGCGACAACAACAACTGTAGTGACAACTACGGTATAGAGGGTCCGACCCGCCGCAAGCCGATCGAGGACTTGCGACTGCGTCAGATCAAAAACATGACGGCAACACTCTTGCTCAGTCAAGGTGTGCCAATGCTGGTGATGGGTGACGAGATTCGTCGAACGCAGAACGGCAACAATAACGCTTACTGCCAAGACAATGACACGTCTTACTTTAACTGGTCGTTTGTGAAGCGAAATGAAGACTTGTATCGGTTCGTGAAAGGTTTGATTGCGATCCGCAAGAGTCAACCGACTCTGCGTCGCACTCGGTTTTTGACCGGTCGTCCGTTCGATTCACGTGGCGTTGCTGACGTGAATTGGTTCAACCATCTTGGCCTGCCGGTCAAGTGGGAGAAACCAGCCGGATCGCTTGTGTGTTGGCTGCCTGCACCAGCCAAGCACGACGATCCAGAGGGAAAGGGACGCGATTTGTTGTTGCTGTTCAACGGCACCCACGAGTCGGTGAAGTTTAGTTTGCCAGAGCAGATCCGCGGTATGCGTTGGTGTCAGTTGATCGACACGGCTGCCGAGTCACCCAATGACATTTTTCCAGATTTGGATGGCCCGATCGCAGCTTCAAATCGACAAGTACCGCTGGTCTATAGAAGCTTGCAAGTTTTTGTTTCCGAAAAGACAACGTAGATAGTTTTGAAGAGATCCGACCGCAGTTAGATCGTTAAGTAGCTGGGTTTGTGAAAACCCGGCTCAGCACATGATGGCGTCGCTATTGATAGTTCCGGGGCACTAAACAGAGGAGGAGCTAAACGTTTTTGCATTGTTGTATGAACGTCCATGCTTCGGTTATTTCAACTTGTTCGTCGAATCAGAGCATGAGACGCACAGTCCGAATCAGGGTCCAACAAAGCTGCCAGTGTCCGAGCTAAAGTCTCGCGGTGCTGGCAGCTTTTTTTTTGCGAGTTTGCGCCTCGTTCCCAGGCTCTGCCGGCTCTGCCTGCTGTCGCAACGACGGAACAGAGGATGCGGGAGGCGGAGCCTCGAAGACAGCCCGTTCCCAGGCAGGAGCCGGCAGGAGCCTGGGAACGAGCGTTTTCGTGGTGGCGATCTGCGAGAAGTGTCAATTATTATGCGCACTTTCTCATGGTAAGCGACACTGAAATGGTTATTCTGGGATGTTGGGCGTCGCTTGCGAACTTTTGAGCCTGAGGCGCTAGCCGATTTAGCCGCAAGAAATCGGCTAGCGCCTCAGGCTCAAGTAAATTCGTTTGATAAAACCAAACCAAGCCTACCGCTCGCGTAAGCGGCTATGCTCACCCTTTCTTCAAGTTTTGGGCTAAAATGATCCCCTCCCAGTGTTCTCTTGAAAACGCGCTCTGGGCTTGGTGAAGCACTACACTCAGAGATACTTATCTCGCACCCTACATCGACAACCAACCTATAGGAACGAAAAAGTGACTCAAAGACTTAAACTTTGGATGTGCGGCCTCGTGCTGTGCCTCAGCCTGGGCGCGATCCCGGCAATGGCGGCTGATTTGAAAGTTCTGTTTCTTGGCGATAACGGTCATCACCAACCCAAAGCCCGTTTCCACCAACTGCAGCCAGTGCTCAGCAAGCGAGGGATCGAAGTCACTTATACCGAAGACCTTAAGCAACTCGAACTAGCGAACCTCAAGAAGTACGCCGGTCTTATCGTTTACGCGAATACTACAGAATTGCCGGTTGCTCAAGAATCCGCGTTGCTCGAGTACGTTGCTGGCGGCGGAGGTTTCATTCCATTGCACTGTGCTTCCTATTGCTTCCTCAATTCGCCGACCTACATCGATTTAGTAGGTGCTCAGTTCAAGAGGCATGGCGGCGAAATTTTTACAACCGAGATTACACAGCCTGAGCATCCGATCATGAAGGGCTTTAGCGGTTTCTCCAGTTGGGATGAAACGTACATTCACACCAAGCACAACGACCGCAACCGCATCGTGCTCGAAGTGCGTCGTGCTGGCGGCCAAGATACTGGTAACGAAACCGAACCGTGGACTTGGGTTCGAACTCACGGCAACGGTCGTGTCTTCTACACCGCTTGGGGCCACGATCAACGCACTTGGTCGAATCCCGGATTTTTGAACTTAGTCGAACGCGGCATCCGTTGGGCTTGCACAGACGACCCAGCCAACGTTCCTGCCTACCAAGACAAAAGCGTGTTCCCGATTCCAAAGATGACCGCGCCGCGCACCGACGTTGCCAAGTTTGATTTTGAAGAAGTCGGTCCAAAGATTCCTAACTATTTGCCAAGTAACAAATGGGGCGTTCAAGGCGATGCGATCACCAAGATGCAAAAACCCTTGCCGCCCGCCGAGTCGATGAAACACTACGTTACACCTGAAAATTTTCACCTCGAGTTGTCGATCGCTGAACCGGGCTTTCAAGGCAAGCCGATCGCAATGAATTGGGACGAACGCGGACGACTGTGGGTTTGCGAAACCATCGATTACCCGAACGAATTAATGCCGCCTGAACAAGGTCGCGATCGTATCCGGATTTGCGAAGATACCAACGGCGACGGAGTGATGGATAAGACCACTGTGTTTGCTGAGAAACTGAGCATTCCAACTTCGCTCGAGTTTTGCCGAGGTGGCGTCGTGGTTCAAGCGGGCGTCGAGACCATTTACTTAAAAGACACCAACGGCGATGACAAAGCCGACGTTCGTGAAGTCCTGATCAGTGGCTGGGCAATGGGCGATACTCACGGCGGCGTCAGCAACTTTATGTACGGTTTGGACAATCGCTATTGGGCCATGCAAGGCTATAACGATTCGCATCCTGAGTATGCCACCGGCAAGCACCGTGGCTTCCGACAAGGTCCGTTCAACTTCACCGTTGCTGGCGAAGGCAAAGACAAAGCCAAAGTAACCGACGTTGAATTCGTGCGTTCGACAACCAATAACAGCTGGGGGCTTGGTATCACCGAAGAAGGTTTGATTTTTGCCTCGACCGCCAATCGGGCTCCTAGCTTTTTCGTGCCGATCCCAAATCGATACTACGAGCGAGTGAAGGGGTGGACGCCAAGTTTGATGGCTGACCAGATCGCCGACACATTCTTGTTCAAAGCGATCACTGATAAGGTTCGTCAAGTTGACCAGCACGGGGGTTACACGGCCGGTGCTGGGCACGCAATCTACACAGCTCGCACTTATCCTAAAACTTGGTGGAATCGCGTTGCGTTTGTATGCGAACCAACCGGCCACTTGGTGGGTACATTCGTTCTGAATCGTGAAGGGGCGACTTACCGCGATACCAGCCCATTCAATCTTACCGCTAGCGACGACGATTGGGCTGCACCGATCATGGCTGAAGTAGGTCCCGACGGAAACGTTTGGATTTTGGATTGGTACAACTTCATCGTCCAGCACAATCCAACGCCTCAAGGCTTTAAAACCGGTAAAGGTAATGCCTACGAATCGGATCTGCGTGACAAGAAACTCGGTCGTGTTTACCGTTTGGTTTACGATGGCAAAGACGGACAACCGGGGGCTGATAAAGCTCCGAAGTTGGACGTATCCAAGCCTGAGACACTGGTCGCTGCGCTCAGTCACTCGAATCGACTTTGGCGCCGACACGCTCAACGATTGTTAGTCGAACGCGGCCAAGCTGATGTTTTACCTTCGCTTGTAAAATTGGTCACCGATCCGTCAGTTGACGAAACTGGAAACAATGTCGGCGCGATTCATGCGCTTTGGACATTAAAGGGTATCGGAGCACTCGATAAAGCGAGTGGCGATGCATTTGCTGCTACTGTGGCGGCTTTGAAACACAAGTCGCCAGGCGTTCGACGCAACGCGGCTTTGGTTCTTCCATCTGCAACTGAGACCGCAGCGGCAATCGTTTCAGCTGGCTTGCTGGAAGATGAAGACAAGCAGGTGCAAATCGGTGCGCTGATGGCACTCGCCGATCAACCGAGCGATCCAGCGGCCGGTAAGTCGCTGGCCGAAGCGTCGAAGAACGCAGAGTTCATGCGCGACAAGTTCCTTCAAGAAGGTTTGATTTGCGCTGCAGCGATGCAAGCTGACAATTTCCTTGCGGCTTTGTTGGTCGCGCAAACCGGAACGAACGCAAAACCGGCTGCATTGTCGGAAGCTCAAGCAATTTCAGTTCGCGTGATCGCTGAACATTTGGCACGTTCGGATATGAAAGGGGATAGCCTCGACAAATTGCTCGCAAGCCTAGCAGCTGGCAATTTCAGTGTTGCCGAAGCTGTAATCGAAGGCATGGCTTCCGGTTGGCCCAAGAATAGTCAAATAAAGCTTTCTGAAGCCAGTGAAGCGACGCTTGAAAAATTGATTGGAACGATCAACCCTCAAGCGAGAGGTTCACTTGTGCGACTCGCAAAGCAATGGGGCAGCGAGCGGCTAGCGAAATACGCAGCCGAAATCGCTACTAGCATGGTAGCTTCGGTTACCGATAATGCCGTGGAGCCGAAGAAGCGAATCGCCGCCGCTAGCGACTTGATCAGTCTGGATCCGTCGAACGAAGGTGCGATCAGCCAGTTGATTGAATCGATCACGCCGCAAATGCCGCCAGCGGTTGCAACAGGCGTCGTTCGAGCACTGGCAGATTCGACTGCTGCAAACGTTTCGTCAAGCTTGATCAAAGCTTGGCCGTCGCTGACGCCAACGCTTCGTGGCGATGTGATCTCGGTGTTGATGAAGCGCCCCAAGACAACCCAGGACATGCTGGCTTCAATCAAGGAAGGGACGATTTCGATCGCAGACCTGTCGCTTGACCAACGCCAGTCACTGCGATCACACCCTGATAAAGAAGTGCGGGCTGCGGCTGAAAAATTGTTGGCTGCGTCGGGTGGCTTAGTCAGTGCAGATCGTCAAAAAGTGCTAGATACTTACATGCCCGCCACTCATTTGACCGGCGATGCAAAGACTGGTAAAGCGTTGTTCGTTAAGAACTGCGCCAACTGCCACAAGCACTCCGGCGAAGGAAACGAGATCGGTCCAGACTTGACGGGTATGGCGGTGCATCCGAAAGAAGAACTGCTGGTTCATATTCTTGATCCTAACCGCAGTGTTGAAGGTAACTTCCGTCGTTACACGGTTCTGACTGCCGATGGTCAAGTCCTGAGCGGAATGTTAGCCGCCGAGTCGAATTCTGCGGTCGAGCTAATCGATGCCGAAGCCAAACGGCACTCGATTGCTCGCGATGATATTGAACGGATTACTTCGACAAACAAGTCGCTGATGCCGGAAGGCTTTGAGCAACAACTGAAGCCCGACGATATGTCGAACTTGCTTGAATTCCTGGCTAGCAAGGGACGTTATGTGCCGTTGCAGCTTGGTGCGGTCGCAACAGCGATCAGTACCAAGGGTTTGTTCAGTAATGATGATAATGGACCGGATCGCATGGTCTTTCGCGATTGGAAGCCCAAGGAGTTTGAAGGCGTACCGTTCTACTTGGTTGATCCGATTGGCAAGACGAAGCCAAACATTGTGCTGCTCTATGGTCCAAATGCTACTTTGCCGCCAAAAATGCCAAAGAGCGTTACGCTGCCATGCAACATGGTTGTGAAGACTTTGCACATGCTTAGCGGTGTTAGCGGTTGGGGGTTCCCCTACGATGACGCAAAATCGACAAGCATGATTGTGCGATTTCGATTTGTTGACGACGAAATCGAAGACCACCCGCTAGTCAACGGCGTTCACTTCGCGGACTATATTCGTCGTGTCGATGTGCCAGAGTCGAAGTTCGCGTTTGCGCTGCAAGGTCAACAGATCCGTTACCTCAGCGTAAGTCCCAAGCGGCAAGCGGTCGTTAAATCGGTCGAATTGCTCAAAGGACCGGACAATTCGGCTCCGATCGTGATGGCCGTGACCGCTGAACAGAACCAATAGCCGCTTAAAGAGTAGCAATGACCAAATCGAACATTTTTACTGGTTGCATTCCCGCGTTGATGACTCCCTGTTCGGTCGATGGCAAGCCGAATTTTGATGCCATGGTCGCGAAGGGTAAAGAGTTGGTTGAGAAGGGGATGCGAGCGGTGGTGTACTGTGGTTCGATGGGTGATTGGCCACTTTTAACTGACGAACAGCGACGTGACGGCGTGCGAGCTCTAACGACCGCAGGTGTTCCTGTGGTCGTTGGCACTGGAGCTCAGAATCCAGCAATCGCTGCTTCGCATGCGGCCCACGCCAAGAAGGTGGGTGCGGAAGGGCTGATGGTGATCCCGCGAGTGCTCTCTCGCGGCACGTCGACATCGGCTCAGCGAGCTCATTTTGCCGGCATCCTAAAGGCTGCCAATGGTTTGCCTGCGGTGATTTACAACAGTCCCTACTACGGTTTTGAAACCAAGGCCGATTTGTTTTTTGATCTCCACCGTGAGTTCCCGCACTTGATCGGTTTTAAGGAGTTCGGCGGTGCCAAGTCACTTAGCTACGCGGCGGAGCATATTACCAGCGGCAATCCAAATCTAACTTTGATGGTCGGTGTCGATACGCAAGTCTTTCATGGCTTCGTTCATTGTGGCGCAGGTGGTGCGATTACTGGTGTCGGTAACGCCTTGCCATGCGAAGTGCTGCGAATGATTGAACTGTGTCAACAAGCGGCTCAGGGTGACGCGAACGCACGACGTTTGGCCGCTGAGTTGGATGAAGCACTAACTGTGCTTTCAACATTTGATGAAGGACCCGACTTGGTGTTGTACTACAAGTATCTGATGGTGCTCGAAGGCAACGCTGAATACGAATACCACATCAACTCGAGCGACCGTCTATCGGATGCTCAGCGCGAGTTTATAAAAACCCAGTGGCAGCTCTTCCGCACATGGTATGCAAACTGGCCAGGGGCTAAGTAAGCTTTGCGCTCAAGAATCCGTGATTTGAACGAGCGCAACATCGTTTGACCCGTAGCCAGCGGCGCAGGGAAAGGCTTGCAGCCCAAACCACAAGTGAAGAGAACGGTAGCATAACCATGCGAAGTAAAAGAAAGCAGCGTTATAGCTCGGCTCTAAGGTGTTTCGGTAGTGGGCTAACCAAGCGAGTTCGGATTGGGCCAAAGACAGTTGACACCGTCAAGACCCGCTTGTACTGCGAACCGCATGCCGACCCCTTCGCCGCTGGAGAGTGTTGACTTAACAGCAAAACACAGAGGTTCTCAGAAGCTCGCCAAAGTGGATGACCGGTTTTTCGGAGCGCGGGCGTCCTCGCCCGCACGGGACTTGGTGACTTGCAAGTGAGTTTAACGATCTCGCTTTGTAGA
>JANODD010000390.1:0-36697 GCA_031412515.1 Planctomycetia bacterium
TGTTCAAACATGGCTTGCATCGAACATCCCAAGTACAGTCACGTCTCGAAAGCAAGAGGCCTTCCGAGAAGCTCGTAGCAAAAAACACCTAACACTTTGCTCCGTAACAAGTTAAACTTTTAGCCATCCCAGCTGGAAGCACACTCCACTTAAACTATTACTTTCACGGATCTCGAAAAAATGTACCGCCTACTTGCTCTTTTAATTGTTTTGAACTCGCTTAGTGCCTTTGCCCAGGAGAAGGTTAAGCTGCAGTATGCCCCCGGACCGGTTGCAAATCCTTTAAAGGGGTTGGTGCCTTATGCGAGCGACAGGAATCTGCATTTTCCGCACTCGATGGAGTTCAACTATGTGGGCTTAGCGCAGCTGATGAAGGGCTACGACGACTTCGATTGGCGGCCCTTGGAGCGTCTGCTAGACGACATTGCAGGACGCGGGCATCAAGCTGTGTTTCGAATTTATCTTGAGTATCCATCGAAACAAAATCTCATTCCGAAATTTCTGATCGACGACGGTCTAAAAGTTCATAAGTACCTTAACACAAACACGCAGCCCCTACCGCCAGCTGAGGTTGAGACTCCCGATTATGAAGACAAGAATCTTCGCAAAGCGTTGAAGAGTTTTATTGCGGCGCTTGGCAAAAAGTACGACGGCGATGCACGCATCGGTTTTATTACAGCTGGGTTACTTGGAACGTGGGGTGAATGGCATACTTATCCAAAGTCGGAATTGTTTGCATCGAAAACCGTGCAGGCTGAAGTCATGGACGCTTACTCAGCTGCCTTTAAAATGACTCCGATTCTGTTACGCTATCCAGCCGGTGACGATACTTGGGGGAAAGCACCCAATGCCAACCGACCGTTCGGCTACCATGACGATTCGTTCGCTTGGGCAACGCTTGATACCGGCAAGAAAGATGATGACTGGTTCTACCTGCCCGCGCTTAAGCAGGCCGGTTCCGCCGCAGAAGAGAAATGGAAGACGCATCCCATTGGCGGCGAGATTCGTCCGGAAGCCTGGGGGAAAGTGTTCGATGAGCAACCCAGAGATAAGAACATTCAGGACTTTCGCAAGTGCGTTGACCAAACACATGCTTCTTGGCTGATGGACAGTGGCATGTTCGCAAAGCCATCAAGCCAAGAACGCAGGCAGCGGGCCGAAGTTGAAGTGCGTCACATGGGATATGAATTCTATGTTCCTTCAATTGCAGTTTCGAGTGACAACGGCAAGCTGACCGTAAAACTTGAGGTGCAGAATCGTGGCGTCGCTCCATTTTACTATGACTGGAAAGCAGAATATGGCTTAATTGCACCAGACAAGATTGTCAAAACCTTCAAGGCCACAGGAAGCTTAATTGGCCTATTGCCTGGTGACGTTCCTCGCCAATGGAATGACACTTTTGACTTGCCTGATGTGCCGCCAGGAAAGTACACATTGGCTGTTCGAGTTCCTAATACCCTGCCGAACGGTTTGCCGATTCGCTTTGCAAATGCGACTCAAGATCGCGATGTTGATGGTTGGCTCTCGTTGACGTCTCTTCCGTAGCCTAGGTGTTCCGTAGCCTAGACTTCTAGCCTGGGGTTGCACCTAGCTTGACGTTTCAACTAGCCAGGGGTTTGAGCGGTTTTTTAGCATTCTCACCGCACTTTTACCACCTAGTTTTCCCACTCTGAAACCACATGCAAAGCGTTTGTTCATTAAACTAGTGAACTGAATTAATCAGACGTTAACTATTACAATGCTCTCCCCAGGCTAGAAGCCTAGGCTACGAAAACATGAACACCATCATTAAGCATCTTTGCTACGCTTCGCTTGCACTTACAAGCGTGTTCACATGCGAGAGTCTTAGTATCGCTGTTGAGAAGCCAAACATTATCGTGATCATGGCCGATGACCTCGGATACGGCGATGTGTCATGCTATGGAGCGAAGGCGATTCAGACGCCCGCCATTGATCGTTTGGCGAACGATGGGGTGCGATTTACCAGCGGCTACTGCTCTGCATCGACCTGCACGCCGACTCGATTTTCACTGCTTACTGGTACTTACGCCTTCCGACAAAAGGGAACTGGTATTGCGCCGCCGAATGGTCCTGCCATTATCAAACCAGGTGTTGAGACATTGCCGGTGATACTCAAACGCGCGGGTTACGCTACCGCGGTTATTGGAAAATGGCATCTTGGTCTGGGCGACCCCACACCGAATTGGAACGGTGAGCTAAAACCTGGTCCACTTGAAATTGGCTTTGATCACTGCTTCCTTTTGCCGACTACGAATGACCGAGTGCCACAGGTCTACGTCGAAGATCGGCGTGTAAAAAATCTTGATCCAGCCGATCCGCTTTGGGTCGGTAACGAGCAACCGTCAGAGGACCATCCGACCGGATTGACTCATCGCAGTACGTTGAAGATGGATTGGTCGCACGGGCATAATCAGACCATTCACAACGGCATCAGCCGAATCGGGTTTTATACCGGTGGAAAGAAAGCGAGATTCCGTGACGAGGACTTGGCCGACGAGTGGATAAGCCAGTCGAACCAATGGATCGAAGCCAACAAAGAAGAACCATTCTTTCTGTTTTTTGCTTCGCATGATATTCACGTGCCGCGGATCGCCCATGAGCGTTTTCAAGGGAAGTCAACCCTTGGCCCGCGAGGCGACTGCATCTTGCAACTTGACTGGTGCGTCGGTGAGCTGACCAAGACACTCGAACGCTTAGGTCTCACTGAAAAGACGCTCATCATTTTCTGCTCAGACAATGGACCGGTGCTCGACGACGGATATAAAGACATGGCTGTCGAAAAACTTGGCGAGCATGAACCTGCTGGTCCCTATCGAGGCGGGAAGTATAGTGTGTGGGAAGGTGGAACGCGCACTCCGTTTATCGCCTACTGGAAAGGTCGAATTGCTCCGAGCGTATCGCACGAGACAGTATGCACGATCGACTTGGCGGCAAGTTTTGCCTCACTCACTGGCCAGTTACTTGCGTCAGACGCTTGTCTCGACAGTTTCGATTTATCCGACGCCATTCTCGGCAAGGCGGGCGCGAAGGGGCGCGACCACTTGCTGCAACAAGACAATGGGAGCGGGAATTTTGGACTGAAAGTCGGCGATTGGAAGCTAGTGCGTCTCAAACAGCGAGGCAAGTCTCAAGCCACAGTCAGCAAACAAGAAGTCGTTCAACCCGCGGGCGAGTACACGCTCTATCAACTGACCGAAGATCCAGGTGAGCGGAAGGACGTTTCTGCTGCCAATCCTGAAGTCTTCCAGCGAATGAAAACGCAGCTTGAGAGTCTCATAACGAGCGGGCGTAGCCGTCCGCTTTGAAGCACCTGAATTTGAAACAAAAACAAAAACTGGGCAAATGCCTAGGCAAGATTTTGCATTTTTTATTTTGGCTTTTGCAGTTTTCATTTTAACTTTCTCAATGGCTGAGAACAGTTGCCGATTGACCACTCGTTTACCGGTCGCTCAATTATCAAATAGCTTTGCCACTTGTTCGTCGGTTAGAGCGTCTTTCCAGATACGAACTTCGTCGATGACTCCATCCATGAATTCGTCCTTGCCTGTGTTGCCGATGTGCATGGTTTGACCCTTGCGCATCAATCGCGGTTCACCTGTAAAGGGAATGGTCTTTTTGCGATCTTTGTCAAGATACAACCTGCAGTTCTTATGCTCATTATCAACGACGAAAGTGATGAGATACCATTTTTTGATTTCAAGATTACCGCCTTGGCCATTGCTGCCAACATCGTTTTGGTAAAAGTTAATCGCCGTATCAATCCAATGGCTGCCATCGCCTATGTCGCCGTGAACCTTGTCGGTGTTCACTTTCATATCAAAATTGAACTCACCGCCGTGCCGCGTTCCGAGTACACCTGAGAAGGTTGGCTCTTTTGTAAGCCATACCCAAGCGGAAACGGTGAAGGTACCGATCTCAAAATCTGACGAGTGGGGAATTGCGACATGGTCTCCCTTCTGACGATCGAACAATAGGCCTTTTCCAGTTTTTCCTTCATGGCTTTTTGCCCCTTGAATCACACCGTTGTGCCCGCCCACACTGTCAAACGCATCACGACCCTCGTCGTCAAGCTTCCAGTGTGCAATGGGTTTGGGTAAACCATCTTTACCTTCAGTGGCCTGCACCGGTCGAGTCGCCGGTGCGGCAAGCACGAAAGAGAGGCAAAGAACGCACGAAGTCAAATGTACTGATCGCATAGTGGTCGACTCACAAGAAAAGTAGCGGTTAGGTTTTGTCGGTTTTTCGTAGCCTAGGCTTCTAGCCTGGGAAACACAAGAAACTGGTTACGGGTCACTAGCTTCCCGGAGTTCGCACACCCACACCCAACAGTAAATTTGCCCACAGTGCTTGATCGGCTGTTTGGATGGTGAGCACATGATCATCAGAAACGACCGCGGAATAGAAATCCCATTTCATAATCGGTTCTAATTGCCGAGTTGAACCGGTGTCCTTGAGAATCTGCCGAAACTCAGCCCAAACCGGAGGATCTTCTTTTTGCGCGTATTCATCGGAAGGATCAATTCCCATCGTGTTGAAGTAATCGATCGGTAAGACTTCGATAAGTGCTCGAAGGACTTGCGCCACTGTCGGGATGCCAGGAGTCAGCTGCAAACATACAAGCTCCGCGTTCGGACCGATTTTCGACGACGCCGGATAGTTTCCATCAGCAATCAATATCTTGGCATGATGACCCGCCCGAGCACAAACTCTTAGTATGTCGGGGTGAAGCAGTGAAGTTCGAAGCATTGATGTGGGCTTTCTAATGTGCCGAGAGGAGATGCCGTGACATGAACGAAGCATTTTAGTAGAAGTCGGCAACACAACGCAATCAGTTGTACCAGCTACAATTGAGACAATTGTGCGACACTCAGCTCTGAGCTCTACGCTTAGCGCATCAGGAGGATGTCCTTCGAAGCCCAAAGTAAACCAACTTCGTCAGCTCGATGATCGTTACTGGAATTAAAGCGAAACCCAATACAATCATCCAGTCCCGCAAATTTATCTGAACTGCACCCAGCAGATTGGCCGACCATGGCATGGAAATCACTGCGACTTGAATAGCGACGGTTCCCAACATCGCGAACACCAGACTCGGGTTCGAAAGCGGCCCAACTTGAGGCATTGTCTTGGTAAAGCTGCGGCAACCCATCGAGAAAAATACTTGGGTCAAAGCAATCGTACAAAATGCGATCGTTCGTGAATGTTCAATGCCCCCTTCCCAGTAAGTGTAGTAGAGCCAAAACGCGACTAGGGCCACACAAGCCATTAAGCTTCCGTGAACTGCGATCTTCAAAATACGTTGTAGAGGCAGAAACGATTCCTTAGAATCTCGCGGCGGTCGTGACATTAAGTCTTTCTCGATGGGTTCCACCGCCAGCGAGATTGCAGGAATTCCGTCCGTAATCAGATTGATCCAAAGGATTTGGATCGGCAGCAAGGGAGTTGGCCAACCAATGAGGCTGCCTACAAACATGAACAGTACTTCGCTCGTATTGCAGGCTAGCAAGTAATGCAAGAATTTTTGAATGTTTTCGTAAATACCCCGTCCTTCTTCAACAGCATTCACGATGGTTGCAAAGTTATCGTCAGTCAAAATCATGTCGGATGATTCCTTGGCAACATCCGTCCCCGTGATTCCCATCACGATGCCGATATCCGCTGCTTTGACCGCCGGTGCATCGTTTACACCATCCCCTGTCATTGCAACCACATGGCCGCGGGAACGCAGTGCATTGACGACTCGTAGTTTGTGTTGAGCGCTTACTCGCGCGTAGACCGAAAACTGCTCAACGTGCGCCGTCAATTCTTGGTCGGGCATCGCCTCCAATTGCGGACCCGTTATAGCCTGAGTGCCCACGTCTGCTATTTGAAGCATCTTTGCTACCGCTAGCGCCGTTGCAGGATGGTCACCCGTAATCATCACCGGTCGTACACCGGCAGTGAAACATCGCTGGACTGCATCTGCAGCCTCGGGACGCGGCGGATCGATCATTCCAACCAAGCCGAGGAAAGTCAAATTGTCTTCTGCCACCCAGTCGTTCTGATTTTCAGTTGTCGAACGGCAAGCTAGGGCTAGCACTCGTAGCGCATGTTCGGCCATCTCAGAGTTGTTTTGTTGTACTTGCAAACGGTCGCCTTCTTCGAGCTCCCGCTCAATGCCATGTTCGCGAATTCGTGACGATTGGCGCAGTACAACTTCCGGCGCACCTTTGGCAACTAATAAGATGCTCTCGTCAGGCAAGCGGTAAACCTGAGACATCATTTTCCGATCAGAATCGAAAGGATTCTCATGGAGCATTTGAACCTTCAAAGCCGCAGAAGCGTGCGGAGCCTTGGATGCGGCAACCAACAAAGCAACTTCAGTCGGATCGCCCTGTACGTCGGCCTGTCGTTTTCCTTCATCCCATGACCATTGAGCATTGTTGCACATCGCCCCAACTCGTAGCATCCAAGTCATCTCCGCATTGGACTGCTCAAGTCGATGCTGAATCGATGTACTTGAACCAGTGCGTTGCTCAGTGGCATCATCGATACAGGTACCATCAAGGTGCTCTAATACCACGCGCCCCAGATTTGAATAGCCGCTGCCGGAGACGCTAAAGCGGGTCTCAGCGATCCGGATTTCAGTGACAGTCATTTGATTGCTGGTCAGCGTACCGGTCTTGTCACTGCAGATCACTGAAATGCATCCGAGGGTTTCAACACTTGGAAGCTTGCGAATGATCGCATTCTTTTTTGCCATGCGACTCAACCCGATAGCTAAGGTTATTGTCACCACGGCGGGAAGTCCTTCGGGCACCGCTGCAACGGCGAGGCTTACGCTTGTCAAGAAAACTTCGATCAGTTCTCCGCCACGCCACCACTGAAGAATAAAAATGACTGAAACAATGGCCAGGCATGCGCCAACCATCACTCGTCCAAGCTCCGCCAGCCGACGTTGTAGCGGAGTAGGTTCTACTTCCGTTTGCTGGAGCATTCCCGCAATGGAGCCAAGCTCAGTTGCCATTCCCGTGGCTGTCACTACGGCACGGGCTTTACCTCCGATAACAATCGTTCCTGAGTAAACCATGTTTCTTCGATCGCCAAGTCCCGTTTCATCGGGCAAGACGGCCGCTGATGATTTCTCACTCGGTTGCGACTCGCCCGTTAGTGACGCTTCAGAAACCTGCAAGCCATAAGAGGTGATGATCCGTGCATCAGCGGCAACGTGATCGCCGGCTTCCAATTCAAGAATATCACCCTGCACCACATGATCCGCGCGAATCGTCTGCAACGAACCATTGCGTCGGACTTTTGCTTTCGGCGCCGACATTTTTCGCAGCGATTCGATTGCCTTCTCAGCCCGGTCCTCTTGCAGAAAACCCAGAATTCCGTTGATCACTACGATTGCGAAGATGACAATCGCATCAATCCACTCACCAAGCATCCCAGCAATTGCTGCCGAAACGAGAAGCAATCCGATGATTAAGCTCTGAAACTGACTCAACAGGCGTTTCCACCGTGGAGTACCAGCAGCGACAGCAAGGCGATTTTCACCGAACTGTCGCAGACGTATCGCGGCCTCTTCATCGCGCAAGCCAACTTCGACGTCGCTCTGCAAACGTTGCAGGACGTCAGAAGCCGCCACTGCATATGCAGGTCGTTCTTCCATCTACATTGCCAATCGTTGCAATTTGTAAGGGCACGACTCTCTTTAAAGAATGGAGTACGTCCGTTCTGATTACATGGGCTCGACCGCTTTTTGCCCTGACTGATACATAGTGTAAACATAAATCGGGATGTTTAAATCACCGAGACTTTGTTCAACCAAAGGTTTTACATCTTTCCATGAGAGTCCACCCACACCGGTTGCGAGAGCTGGAAGTGCCAAGCTGGTGATTTTCTCTTTCTCCAGTTCATGCCGAAGTCGTTTGAGGCAATGATGAACATTCGGGAGATTTGCCCGGCCAGGACGAGAGCCGTGCTCGTGGTCGCCTTCTTGAGTCATCAAGTTGAAAATCCGCGCTCCGCCAACACCGCCCCAGCTCCAGATCTCGCCCGGCTTGGGATGGGATTGGTGAGCATAATGTCGAAAGTCTTTCGCCATCGTTGGCCACTTCTCTCGCAACGACAGCGCCAATCCAGAATCAAAGTGGTCATTAGGTGCAACGCCGTGCGCGATGGCTTGTGCATTAGTCAATAGAATATCGCCGGAAACTTCATGAATCATTCGGACTGCCAATCGTTCTTGTGAATCTTGTAATTTGAGGAACCTTAGTTTCACTGTGTCGGTTATGCGAAGACTGTGCCATGTAGGCTCAAATGTGCGAAATCAACAATTTGTTCGTTTTTCTGAAGTAAATTTCTAATGATCAGACATCCATTGCAAATGCGGTGGGCATTTGGGCTCACATGTGTGACATGCATTTTGGTAAGTGCACGCTCTGTGCTTAACTGAACAACTCGTGGATAACTTTGCCACTGGCAATTCGATGGGGCCGATTTTCACGATCGAGCAACACATCATGTGTTGGAAAACCCATCGCGTGCAAAATGGTGGTCGCAAAATCTTGCGGGGACATCGGATCAGTGCTCGGATAGGCGGCATGACGATCACTGCTGCCGTAGACGAAACCTTTGCGAATCCCACCTCCTGCCAGCAAGCCGTTATAGCAAAAAGGCCAGTGCTCGCGGCCAGCATTGTTCTTAGTAATTTGCGGCCGCCGACCAAATTCGCCGACCCAAGCAATGATCGTTTCGTCGAGCATTCCGCGCTCTTCAAGGTCTTCAATCAGAGCCGACAGAGCCATATCAGCAGGCGGTATTAGATCCTTCTTCAGTCGATTAAAATTATTACCGTGCGTGTCCCAGAAGTTCTGCCCGTCGTTGTGCCAGTTGACTGAAACCAGTGGCACGCCATGCTCGACCAATCGTCGGGCCATCAAGACACACTGGCCATGTATATTGCGACCATAACGATCACGCGTTGCTGCATTCTCTTGGTTAAGATCGAATGCGTTGCGGACGTTGGTTGAGCCGAGCATTCTTAACGCTCGCGATTGATGGCCGCGAAATGCACCCGAAGCTGAAGCGCGATGGAACGAAGTTTGTGCATCGAGCAGCTTCAACAACTCCGCTCGCGACTCTAATCGATCCAGTCCGATATCGGCTGGAAGCGCGAGCCCTTGTGGCTTCCATGTGGGTTGATTCGGATCACCGGTTAGTGTCATTCCATCGAAGGCTGGCCCGAGCCAACCACCGTGTTGTCCAGGGGCTTCACCGCCTGGCGCAGCGGGATGCAAGGCTTTCCAAGGCATGGCGACAAAGGATGGAATTCCGGAAGGGCTTGGACGCAATTTTGAAACGAGTGAACCAAGGTGTGGCGAATCTTTAGGACTCGGTGGATCGGCATCACTCTTGAGTACTGGGGCGAGTTGTCCCGTCAACGTTGCATGACCACTGGAAAGATGAGCCGGATCGTCGTGACAAAGTGAACGGATGATCGACACACGATCTGTTAATTGAGCTAACCGCGTGAAGTGCTCAGAAATCTGTATGCCTGGAACTTTGGTTGATATGGGTCGAAAATCGCCGCGGATATCATCCGGCGCGTCGGGCTTCGGGTCAAACGTCTCCAGTTGGCTTGGACCGCCCCACATGAAAAGAAAAATACAAGCTTTTGCTCGTGGCTTTGCGGCGACCGAACGCGATTCCCCGGCTTGGGCCAGAACGGCTTGCCAGTCCGCTAGCCCAAGTCCGAGCGCGGACAACGCGCCGGCTCGCAGTACTTCCCGTCGGCCGATATCGCTAGACTGAAAATCAGCGCAGCCAAACCTTACCGGATTTCGAATGTTCATGATTACTTGAGCCCGAAAAAGGCAAGTCGTCCAAAGACAACCGGCTGCAAGTGAAGGTGGGATCGCAAATTGCGGTGTAGGCGGGTTGGTTCAAGCCCCCATCTTAGTTGGTAAGCAGCCGCATGGAAAGTCGAGGATTCATGATTCGAACGCTCGCATTGACATTAGAGAACGACGCGATGCACTAGATAACTTCTCCTCTAATTTTGCAAACTGCCGAAAATTTTCTGGCGGATGAGCAACAATACATTCGGCGCTGTCGCTGGTGGCAGAATTGTGACAAAGGGCCTATCATCAAAGTAAACTGGATTCCAGTCAAAAATAATGACTCGGTCAATGATTCTGGTTTCGGTCAGTGATTCTGGTTGCAGCCCTTTTTGGAGCCGATTTCTATGGTTTCGCGTCCGTCATCCCACTGGATTATTAGCTGCTTGTTGTGCCTTCACGGTTTCTGTGTGGTCGATACAGCATCGGCGGCCGATGAGTACGAGTTAAAACTGATCGATAATTCAACGACCTTCAGCCAAGCGATCGCGATCAATGCGAAGCTTGAAATATTGGGCGCGCGCGAGGTTGAGGATGGGCCTAGCATAGCAATGAAGCCCTATTTCCGAAGTGGTGATACCGATGTGCAGCTCAACCCGCCGAAAGGCTTTACGAATCTGGAGCCCCAGGCGTTGAGCGAAACCGGTCTGGTAGTCGGCTACGTTAGTCGTCCACTCGGCAGCGAAAATGGCAGCCTACGTGGATTTGTATGGAATAGTAAGACGAGCGAGCTTTCTTTGCTCGAACCACTGCCGACCGACATCGGAAGTCATGCGCAAGACATCAGCGCCGATGGCAAACGTATTACCGGCTATTCAACTGGTCACACTCCTCCACGCATCCGTCCATGTGTATGGCAGTGGCAAGAAAAAGCGAAGAAGTATCAGCCGCAGCAATTATCCACGATTCTGCCAAACAATCCCTACTTGCAAACCGGCCAAGTCATTATCAGCCCCGATGGTAAACGCATCGCCGCTTGCATCACGGAAGAACAGTTGTCCGATTTTGTGTTCGACAGTTCGCTGTTCGTGTGGACCTGCTCGGAGTCCGGTGAATGGGAACGTAAAAAGCTAAGTAACGAACAGCCGAAACTAAAAGACATGAACGATCTTGCCACAATTGTCGGCGCGACAGCTGGTGAAGAGCGCGGCCGAGCGTGTGTGATTGATCCCGATGGAAAGATTGAGTTGATCGAATTGCTACCTGAGGATGAAACCAACGTTGCCTACGGTATCAATAACGCTGGCACTGTTGTCGGAATGAGCGACGATCCGCACGGAGGCGAAGGTGGCCCGCAGGCTTTTATTTGGCGCAAAGGAGTTGTAGAGCCGCTCAAGCTACTGAAATCGACCGTCGATAGTTCAGCAATGGCAATCAATCAAGATGGCGCCATTGCCGGCTTCATGTTGAAGGACTCTCGCGAAGACGCTTCAATCGTTTCGTTCGTTCGCATCGCCAAGTAGTCGGTTGGGAACGGCGGATGTTTATCTCGAGTGTCGCACAATTGTCTCAATTGTTGCAGCTATGATTGAGACAAACGTAAGACAATCCAATGGCACCCGACGTATGCATGCCCCAGGCAGGATGCCTAGGCTACGAGATGTTCACCCAGGCTACGACTTGCCCCAGCCGCCTTTGAAGACGAATTGCGAGAGCGGTTTGCGTTGGCGGGGTGCATTGTCTCGACCGATCAGTTCCTCTTGTCCTGGGGCCGGTTGTTTGGCCGCGTACCCGACTGCGATCGCAGTTTGTGGTGCGAAACCGTCAGGAATCTGATACTCCGCCCGAATCTTGCTAATATGAATACCAGCCATTTGATGGACCGCTAACCCGCATTCAGTCGCTTGTAAAGCAATGTGAGCCGCGGCTTGCCCAAGGTCATATTGATGCACACGGTTTGGGGTTCCGTTGCGTGAAAATGATTCCTGGCTGACCGTCAACAGCAACACGCCGGCAGAATTTGCCCAAGCTTGATTGGCATCAAGTAAGCATGTGAGCATGCGATCGAACTCGGCTGTATCCTCGCGGTGAGCGACCAAGAAGTACCAAGGTTGCTCGTTGTAACTGGAGGCAGCCCAGCTGGCCGCAGTCAAGCATTGCTCGATCAGAGCCGCAGGCACTGTTTGGCCATCGAATGCGTACGGACTCCAGCGATCACGAATTACCGAAAGAATCTCCTGAGAGACTCGAGCTTGTTTCGATTGAGGGACGTAAGTTTCGCTGGCTGCCATTTGAATGTCTCGAATGAAATAGTAACGATTTGCGTTTGGTGGCAGTTCGATTGTCGCACGATTGTCTCAATCGTAGCTGCAACAATTGAGACAATTGTGCGACACTCTAGCTATGTCCCGTTTGAATCACTCAGTCGCTTCCTGAGCGGCCTTTTTTGAAGCGGCTTTCTTAGTGCCGGTTTTCTTTGCGGCAGTTTTCGTTGTAGCAGTCTTCTTCGTCGCAGCTTTCTTGGTCGCCGCTTTTTTCGCTGCGGGGGCTTTCTTAGCGGCTGCTTTACGCGGAGCTTTCTTCTTCTTGCTACCGCCCATCGCTGCTCGAACGGCTAACAAATCGAGAGCGGCTTCGAATGTCAATTCCTCAGGCTTGGACTCGCGTGGAAGACTCGCGTTGGTCTCGCCGTCAGTAACATACGGACCATAGCTACCTTGCAATAATTGCACTGGGTTCTTTGTCACGGGTGATACGTCAAAGACCTTAAGCGGTTCTTTCTTTGCGCCACGACCACGGCCACCGGTTTTAGGTTGAGCCAAGAGTGCGACCGCTTCATCAAATGTTACGTCCATCGGTGATAGACCGGCTGGAAGAGATCGCGTTTCACTGCCGCATTTAATGTAGGGACCAAAGCGACCGTTGCTGGCCACGATAGAGTCTTTCAATTCTGCGTGCTCGCCAAGTGTACGCGGCAGTGAAAGCAGTTTGAGCGCCACGTCGAGCGTCACGTCGGATAGCTCCATGCCTTTCATTAACGAAGCGTTCTTGGGCTTTTCTTCATCGTCTTTATGTCCCAGTTGAACATAAGAACCAAAGCGTCCTGTTTTCAAATAGATGGGTTTACCTGTGTCCGGGCAGTGCCCAAGCGGCTCATCGCCAACAGCAGCTCCTTCGAGCAACTCCATCGCTTTGCCCAAGTTGATTTCATCCGGCGGCATCATGTCAGGGATGCTGGCGCGACGTTCACCTTGCTCAATGAAAGGACCGAATCGACCAACTCGCACAAATGTTTCTTCGCGAAAATCGCCTTCCAGGGGCGAACCCAACGAAAAACGACCAGCCAGACGCGGATCAATCTCCGCCACTTTTGCTTCCAACAACGGCTTAAGGCCGATCCGTTTACCGGGCAGCGCTTCGTCTTTATCAAGCTCCGCGTCGCCGTAATAGAACTCGTGAAGATA
The DNA here is from genome assembly GCA_031412515.1 of Planctomycetia bacterium. Classification (GTDB taxonomy): domain Bacteria; phylum Planctomycetota; class Planctomycetia; order Pirellulales; family Pirellulaceae; genus Aureliella. The sequence goes on from JANODD010000390.1 coordinate 13,307, forward strand.
CGCTTTGAAATCCTGCTCGTTGCGGCTGATTTGGTCTAAGAAATCTTCCATCTGAGCTGTAAAGTCATAATCGACAAGTCCGCCCAGGTGATCGACAAGCAATCGAATAACCGAAAAGGCTGTCCAACTCGGAACGAGCGCTTGACCTTTTTTGAAAACGTAATCGCGGCTTTGAATAGTATCGATGATGGATGCAAATGTACTAGGACGGCCAATGCCGCGCTCTTCAAGGGTGCGAGTCAAAGAAGCTTCGGTGTAACGCGCAGGCGGCTGAGTCGTATGCGACTTCGCTTCGAGCGCTTTGCAGTCGAGCAACTGGTCGACCTTCATCTCTGGCAGCAAGACCTCCTGCTCCGCCAATTCGGCTTCCCAGTCATCGCTGCCTTCAACGTATGCTCGCAAGAAACCTTCAAATTCGATCGATGTTCCTGAGGCTTGGAAGACTGCTCCTTCGGCTTCGACAATAACTGTTGCTCGCTTCTTCCTCGCATCGGCCATCTGGCAAGCCACAGTGCGCTTCCAAATGAGATCGAACAAACGAAACTGCTCATCGGTGAGCGTCCCTTTCAGCTTCTCAGGCAACTCGAACGTATTTCCAGCAGGACGAATCGCCTCGTGAGCCTCCTGAGCATTCTTGACTTTAGTCGCATAAGTTCGTTCCGTCGGGTGCAAGAATTCTTTACCGTACTGCAATTCGACGAGATTTCTCGCGGCGGTGATGGCTTCGTTCGACAGCGTTGTCGAGTCGGTACGCATATAAGTAATGTGCCCGTTTTCATACAGATTCTGAGCGATCTGCATGGTCCGCTTAGCGGTGAAGCCAAGCTTTCTGTTTGCCTCTTGCTGCAGTGTACTCGTTGTAAACGGAGGTTTTGGCTTTTCTGAAAACGGTTTGACTTCAAGCGATTTAACTTTGAATTTCGCTGTTCGTAACCGATCTGCTAATTCTTTTGCAGCTTTTTCGTCCATGAGCAGGAGCGAAGCATCTTTGATTTTTCCTGTTGCCGAATCGAAGTCCTTGCCCGATGGCAGACGCTTGCCGTTGTAGCTCACCATGGCGGCGTTAAAGGCTTGCTTTGAATCAGTCGCCAACGTCGCAAGCAAATCCGCGTATGTAGCCGAGTGAAACGCCATGCGTTCGTGTTCGCGGTCGACAATCAATCGAACCGCAACGCTTTGAACGCGGCCAGCGGAAAGCTTAGGGCCGACTTTCTTCCATAAGAGCTGGGATACGTCGAAGCCAAAAAGTCGGTCCAAAACACGTCGTGTTTCCTGGGCTTTAACGAGTCCTTGGTCGATCTGGCGGGTGTTTTTGAGCGCCTTCTGGATGGCTTCTTTGGTAATTTCGTGGAAAACCAACCGATGAACGGGGACTTTAGGAGCTAAAACTTCGTGCAAATGCCACGAAATGGCTTCCCCTTCGCGGTCTTCGTCCGTCGCCAGATATAGGTCTTTTGCATCTTTTAGAAGGGCTTTAAGTTTAGTTACGTGCTTCTTCTTGTCGGCTGGTACAACGTAAATGGGCTGGAAATCCTCTTCGACATTAACGCCGAGGTAAGCCCACTTCTCCGATTTATACTTTTCAGGAAGCTCTTTGGCTCCTTGGGGCAGGTCACGAATGTGGCCAATGCTTGCCTCAACGGTGAAATCTTTACCCAAAAGCTTTGCAATCGTCCTGGCTTTTGCAGGGGATTCGACGATCACCAGTGACTTGTCTTTGCTCATGAATCGACCTAATGAAGCGTTGACCATCGTAGCTTGGGGCCATTTGCCCCGAGCGAACCTGTGCGAAACTGTGCCGAACTCTTTTGCCTGAAGCACCAAAGTTAGCCGGAACTGAATCAAATCGAAAGAGGCACGGCAAATGGAATATCCCCCCATTCAGCTTTGCTGTTTCCAAATTCTGATGCAGCTAGTTTCCAATCTCGATTAGCGAATAACCATACGAGGCAGAATTAGACTCCGCAAGAACGGTCAAGCATGGTATCTTGTCGACACGTGTTCTTGTGTATAGCAAATTACCCCCTAAAATCGCCGGTTTGTGGATGCGATCACGGTAATCGGCTTTAAAAAAAATAAAAGTGCATAGAGTTTAGGAAAAGCAGGATGTCGAGCCCTTTAGCAACTTTTCGAAAACACCGCACCTATTGGATGGCGGGCCTCGTTCTATTAGCCATCATGGCGTTTGTGGTCGCTCCGGCCATCGACTTCATGCAAGGCGCGATGAGGAACTACAACAGTATCGGTGACAAAGTCGTTGTTCGTTGGAAGGATGGCCGCATCACACGCAGTGAACTCGAACGCGCGACGCAGCATCACTATAAATTTGTTCGATTTCTTTCGGCGCTTTCCAAAGAAGTCATTGAAGCAGGTGGTAGGCCGCAAATTCCCGAGTTTGCTTTTTCCGCTGAGTCAAAACAGATTGTGGATTTAGGCGTGAATGCACAATCGACCAACTTCGCTGTCATCGAGACTCGCCTGCTCGCCGATTTTGCTAAGTCCAATGGAATCGAATTTGATGACGATGCCGCAGACCAATTTCTTGTCGCATTCTGTGACAAAAGCGTCTCGCCCACCCGCTTGGCACAACTGCTCCGCGAAAGTACCGACAGTCAAGTTACCGAATTTGACCTTCGCGAAATGATCAAATTGGAATTGGGAGCCATCGTTGCACGCCAGATGGCGCTGCGAGGTTGGAGCAACGATTTCAAGCCGGATGATTATCAACGCGTTCGCTTGACACAGACTCCAGGAGATATGTGGAGCGATTTTCTGAAGCTCAATCAAAGTGCCAAGGTCGAAGCGTATCCTGTTTTGGTAAGTGATTTCACGAAATCAGTGACTGGCGAACCAACCGAAGCCGAAATTCTTGCAATCTACGAGCAAGGCAAAAATCGCGTTCCTTCACCCGTATACCCTGAACCAGGTTTTATGCGTGACTATAAAGCGAATTTCGAGTACGTCGAAGGTAATTTCAGCGAATGGATCAATAGGGAAAAAGCCAAAGTCACCGAAGAACAACTGAAGGCTGAGTACGATAAACTGCTGAGCTTGGGACAACTCAAGTACGATCCTTTGCTCGACAAACCCAAGAAACCAGCCGACACCGGAGCATCTAAAACGCCAGCTTCAGCCGATGAAGCCGCGCCTTCGAATACTCCAGTGACTACGCCTGAAGCAACGCCTACAGCACCAGCGGAAACTCCTCCAGCCGCGCCAAGCACCGATGCTCCTGCGACAACACCGTCTGAAAAACCAGCAACGGATGCGCCGGCTCCAACCACACCTGATGAGCCTGCATCTGCTGAACCTGCACCAAAGCAGCAAAGCTCTCTGCAATCAGGCAAGATCCGTTTAGTTTCGGCCCAAGATGAGCCAGCCAAGCCTGCTGAACAACCAACTGCACAAGCTGCTGATGCACCCGCTGGACAAGACCCAACTGGGTTGCCACCAGTCGTCGTTCAACCGACACCGCCTACTGGCTCAACTGAGACCAAGGCCACTGACGCAGCAACACCTGCCACACAAGGTGCGGATGCCCAAGCCGAAAAACGAAACAAGACGTTCGAAGAGGCGAAGGAAGAGCTTCTTGAAAGTTTGGCTCGCACAGCCGTCATCGATTCTTTGCAAAGAGAACTGACGCAGGCGAACGAGCAGATGCTGAAATACTCGCAAGCCTATCGTCAGCAAGCCGCATTGCTCAAAGAAGGTCTACAGCCAGAAACCAAAGCTACTCGACCCGATCTTCGTAAAGTCGCAGATGTCGGCCTGAAACATGGTGAGACCGGAATGGTTGATCGTGCAAAGCTGTATGCAACGGAACTCGGTAAGAGCACGATGAGTCTGCAGGAACAAGGCATGGGACAAATTCCAATGCCGAATTACGGGATGAACAATCCTAACTATGGTCTGTTCACGCCGGCACAAAGTCTATTCTTTGATCAAATGGCAATGCTCGAACAGCGCACGCCTGACTTCCGTCAATACATCTTCTGGAAAGTGGATGAACAGCAAGCTTATGTACCGGAGCTTGCCGAAGTTCGCAAAGAAGTCATCGATGCATGGAAAGCACAAAAAGCGCGCTTGCTGGCTGCCGATGAAGCGACAAAAATAGCTAAGAAAGTTAAAGGAACTGAAGAGCCTTGGAAGGATGCCTTAAATCTTACCCAGCAATCGTTGCTTAAAACGACGGACCCGTTCACTTGGTTATCCGGATTTGGTGAAACGCCTAGAATCTCCAACGTTCCAACGCTGGATACGGTAGGTCAAGAGTTTATGCAAAAGGTATTCTCGACACCTGTCGGGACTGCTGGGGTAGCACCCAATCAAGGTCAGAACATTTACTATGTTTACCGCGTCGCCGAAATGACTCCAGCAATTTCGGAATTGGAAACTCGCTTCGCCTCCGACCCTAACAAGATGGCCGTTCGTCGCGTCGGTCTAATGACTGGCCAGCAAATTTACACTGGCCTTTATGAAGCCATTGAAGAACGCTTGAACGTGAAGTGGGAAATTCCACCTTCCGAGTTAGAGTAAATAGTAGAATTGGCTTAGCCAGCTTCTCTCTGGCAAACGCTGCTAGCGTCTGCCAACTTTGAATGTCGCACAATTGTCTCAATTGTTGCAGCTACAATTGGGACAATTGTGCGACAATAAAACAGCAATCCTACTACTGGGTTGCCGCTCGCATGATCTTTTCTTGCGTCGCATCTTCGCGGCGAAACTCGGCTGTTAAGCGCCCTTCGCTCAATACCAAGATCCGATCGCTCAACGTCAATAGCTCCGGTAACTCACTCGAAGTTACAATCACACCTAGTCCATCCTGGCAAAGCTTGTTGATCAAACGATAGAGTTCTGACTTGGCTCCGACGTCCACTCCCCGTGTTGGATCGTCGAGCAACAGAATTTTAGGCTGAGTCAAAAGCCACCGCCCAACAATGCACTTCTGTTGATTGCCGCCACTAAGACTAGTGATTGCCGACTCGAGACTGGCTGTTTTTACTTGCAGATTGCCCACCATACTGGAGCTAGCTTCCTGTTCCAATTTGCTGCTAAGCAATCCCGCAAGCAGAGTGCTATCCAATGAGCAAATGGAAATGTTCTGCTTTACATTCATCGCCGGAAAAATACCTAATCGCTTTCGATCTTCGGTAACCAAACCAATCCCGGCGTTGCATGCTTCCTTAGGATGGTTAGGCGAATAGGGTTTTCCGTCAAGTAGCAAGGTTCCTTGTACTGTGTGTTCTGCTGCCCCGAACAAACACTCCATTAATTCAGTTCGCCCAGCTCCCATCAGACCAGCAATTCCGAGTACTTCACCTCGCCGCAAGTGAAAACTGACATCTTTTAGTCGATATCCGCGTGCATGTCCTGGCCATGCCATCGAAAGATTTTTTACTTCGAGCAGCACATCTCCGGGAGCAGAACGGCCGCCCAAGTCCAACGACTCGATTTCACGCCCCACCATCCACTTGGTAATTTCGTTCGCGTTAGTATCCGAAGTATTTTCGGTAAGGATAAAACATCCGTCCCTCAAGACGGTGATTCTATTCGAAAGCTGAAAAACCTCATCCATCTTGTGGGAGATGTAGAGAATGGTCGCTCCTCGTTGTCGGAGCTTGGCAATGACACGATACAGCCGAGCCACTTCGCTTTCCGTAAGTGCGCTGGTCGGTTCGTCCATGATTAGAATCTGGCTGTTCAAACTCAGCGCCTTGGCGATCTCAACCAATTGCTGGTCGCCAACGCGTAAGCTACCGGCCAGTGCCCGCGGATCGATGTCGGTCTCAAGCTCTACTAGGATTTTCTTCGCAGCACTTTCCATCGCCGCATCTGAGCGCAGACCGATGGAGTTTCTGAGCTCGCGCCCCAAAAAAATATTCGCAGCCACCGACAGCTGTTCGACGAGATTGAGCTCTTGGTGAATGATGCTGATGCTGGCCGCTTCGGCGTCACGTGTCCCTTGAAACTGGACCTTCTGGCCGGACACATGAAGCTCACCGTCGTAATCGCAAATGACCCCCGAGAGAATCTTCATGAGCGTGCTCTTGCCCGCGCCATTCTCTCCGCAAATCGCATGCAGCTCGCCGTTGGCGATGTCAAAAGAAACGTCCGAAAGTGCTCGCACCCCCGGAAACGACTTGCCGATTTTTCGCAGTGAAACAATAGGATCAGCCACGAGCTTTTTGCTTCTCGGTAAAACCGTAAACGAATAGCACGACGAACACACCGATCATCGTCATAGCCGCCTGCTTTTCACCCCAAGTGCTCATCGCAATCAGTGCTGCGAAAAGCGAAAGCGTGATGATGGCACAGACTCCAAGTGCACCCGGGAACAATCGTCTTCCGGAACCTCGCAGTTGTTGAAGTTGGCTGAATGTGACCGCAAGCACAACGACGATGCCAACAATCAACCCTTCCCAAATATCCGCTCCCGATTTGATGATCTTTGAAACCGAATCGATGACGATTCTCAGAAACAAAGCACCAAGGAAAGTGCCGGTCACGGTTCCAATACCGCCCTGAAGGCTACAGCCACCCACAACAGCGGCGGCGATGGCGTTCAATTCATGCCCGCGGCCTTGATTCACCGGTGCACAGACCCCTTCGTTTGCCAAGTAAAAAACGCTCGCCAAACTTGCCGTCATCGCTCCAAAAACATAAGCGAACCACTTCAGGCGATCGGTGCGAATACCGCTCAGCTTGGCCGCTTGTTCGTTACCACCTAAGGCATAGATGTGACGACCCAATACGGTTCGACTGAGTATCACCCATGTCAGCGCTGCCAGGACAAAAAACACTGCGACCCAAAGATAAACGTGCTTGGAATCGCGAAGCCACGTGAAGAACGGATGGTCGATGTTGACCTGCGCCTTTTTGCTGTTTTGATACGTCGACGTTGTATATTCGCAGAGAATTCTGGCCATCGAACGCAATCCAACCAGAGTGGAAAGCGTCGCGACGAACGGTGGAAGCCGAATGCTGGTGATCAACCAAGCGTGCAGCGTTCCTACAAAAAACCCCGACGTCAAACCCATCGCAATACTGACGATAACAACCAGCGACTGCACGAACAGGCCAGCGTGGGCCATGTCCGTGGCAATCGACTTGCCAGCAGAATCAACCACAACTGGAAACAAAAGACTCCCCAGCGGCCCGTACTGCAGATAGATCATGCTACACGCAATCACGGTCCCAGAAAAAGCGATCATCGAACCGGACGACAAGTCGATCCCGCCCGAAACGATAACCATCATCGCACCCAGCGCAAAAATTCCGAGCAATGCCGTTTGTCTGCCTATCTCGATGCTATTGGTTTCCCATTGGAACCAATAAGATCGATTTGCATCCGCGCCCAGCGTGATGCCTATAATGGCCACAATGGCCAATATAAGTGCAATCTCGTTGGGACGGATACCAAGCTTTGCGAGGAAGCCTGATCGCTGATTCATCATGAACTCTTCAGGTTGTACTTGGTCAGCCACTTTTTAAAGTCATCGAGCTTCATGAATTCGACGACCTTCGCGTCGAAGTCTTCCGCTTTGAGCGGTGAACCCGAGTTGGGTACAACTAGGCGAAGGCCGGTGGTATAGATGTCCGCATCCGTTCCAGTATTGGGGAACATCTCTTTCTCGACCGAGTCATTATTCAAAACCATTGCCGACAGCAAACGGACGGCTTGAAAGCCCATGTCAAACGGATTTTGGACGAGCATCGCATCGATGTTTCCTTTTTCCATTTCTTGAATGGCAGCTTCCTGTGCATCAAAGGTCACGACCGTCATGTTCTTTTTAACGCCAGCGGATTCAACGGTTCGAGCTATCGCCGGAGCGTTATAGGCCCAAATCCCGACCAAAGCGACCAGATCCGGGTGATTAGATAGCGCGTTTCGCACGTTTTCTTGAGCGCGTGTTCGGTCAGTCTCGTCGCTAATGCGATCTTTTTCAATGAACGCTGTTCCCACGCCGCGTTTAAAACCATCCATACGGCTGCGAGCGTTGTCATTGTCGGTGTAACCAGCGAACTGTGCGTACCCGCCAGCGGTCTTGTTGCGACTCGCCAAGATCCCCGCAGCCGCTTTGCCAAGGATCTCTCCAGCCGTTTCATTGTCGGTGCCAATGTAGTATTTGCGGTTGGCGCGATACTTCGTTCGCAGCAAGTCGCCGTCGACGGTAATGACTTTGATCCCTTTCTTCTGAAAATTCTCGAGCTCTTCGGCGATGGAAGGGTTATCAGCAGAGATGGCTGAAAGCGCCACTCCGGCAAGATCCGATTGACTGGCTAGTTGACGAAGGCGATCAATTTGTCCCTTGATGGAACCGTCAGGAACTTCCATCGATGCAGATAGGCCCGAATCGGCGAGTTTAAAGTGACGCTCGCCTTCTTTAAGACCTTCGCGGCAAGCATCCCAGAACGGATCGTCGGTGTTAACCACGAATACGATCCGACGTTTTGCATTGGAACTGGCGTTGGCAGCATTGCCTACGGTTGAGTCCTCTTTTTTCTCACTGCATCCAGCAAAAGTCAATGTTGCCAGCAGTAACATACCGGACAGCCATCGGCCGGGGACTCGAAAATGCGTCGAGAGCGAATGCATCACGGTTTGCGATCCTTTGTGATTGAGAAAATGAACGAATGGGAACTCAAAGCGGTCGGGAGATTCAAAACAGATGCAACCGGCTCTTGGGTTCGACCGAAGTGAAGCGTTAACGGCTTTTTTCAGTATTTAGTAGGATACTCATTGGCGTTTTGTATGCCAGTAGCCAGTGTAAACTCCACCGTTGAACTCTAAAATTAGTTCTGGCCACTGTTCCATCTGCCCAGTGCACTTAGTTAGAAACAGAACAATCCGCAGTACAAGACTGCGGTATTCTCCCTTTCTCCCATTTCTGAATCCCAGCAGAATCCCGCAGGTTTATCCTGCGGTTCGTTCGGCTTCTCACTAAGGAGATCGTTAACGCAGACCAGCGACGAGGGATTATGTTGTTAGCACGCTGATCATCGCCGAGTCGCAACCCGCTTACGCTCAGCCTCCGGATGTTGCGGCCTCAGCGAGTGACCAGTGACTTGTTCGCTCGACTGTTCGGCCACTGTTCCATCTGCCGAGTGCACTTAGTTAGAAACAGAACAATCCGCAGTACAAGCCTGCGGTATTCGTGCTGCATTGCTCCTTAGGACTCAATCTTTAGCGCCCCTCGCCTCGTCTAGAGCGTTGCCGCACCAGCACCACATCCCCTTCAACTTCCTGACCTTCTGCACCCACGCCGGTAAACTTTGCCTTGATGGTTCCGTCCTCTTCAAGGTGACCTTCAAAATTTTGATACTGCCTCCTTTTCTGCTGCATTTCGATTTTAATTTCGCTCGAGCCGCGTTTAGGCAAGATAACCGCTACAGGAAACGTCAGTCGCTTGTGAACGCCAGTACCAAAATAGCTGATCTCCCCTTCGAATTTTCCTTCACTTCTTTTGCCAATGGTTAGCTCCCAGACATCGTCAGTCAAATCAGCTCGTTTCACACCTTTTGTATATCTGCCCTTCCCAGACCACTTACCTCCGACAAGCGGCTCCATCGGCGGCTTGCGTTCTTCAGCGTTGCGGCCCGCGTCAGGCTTTTGCCTCGGGCGACCACCCTCTAATTCACTGGCTTGTTTCTTTAAAGCGGCGAAAAGTTCTCCGTACAACTTGTTCGATCTAGACGTGTCCGCCTCTGCGAAATGAAGCCGATACTGCCGCATAAACGCGACCAGCTGCGGAACATTTTTGGCATCATATTTTTCTGTGTCGTATAAAATTTCTCTGGACCAATCGATATTGCTCCCGTCAAAAAGCTTAACCGCTTCCGTCAGCTTCTCCTTATGAAATCTTCGCCCTTCCGCTCGAAAACCGCCTTTGTCGTCGAGTGCAACTTCGATTTTGGAAGCAAGCTTTTTCAAGCTCTCATCTAATACTCGCTTTTGATTGGAGTCGTATTTGCTATCGAGTACCCCCGCTTTAAATTTTGTTACCGAATTGATGTACTCGGTTCGCTCAGTTTCAAACTCAGGAGATTGAAAAAAGAGCGGCCATTCCACATCTTTGCCAAGGCGCGAAAGTGCGACGAGAACCTTCTTTTCATTCTCTGCTATCTTGTTCGGATAGTGGACGAAAACAATGTCCTTGAGCGATGCAGATGAAGGCAGCGGAACCGACTTATTGCTCCATGCGTCCTGGTCAATATCAGGATCGGTAAGATCCGTGATCATCACGTTGAGCGCATCGCCGCTCTTGACGTCATCCGCGGTTGGATTGCTGCGAAGTTGCCTTTCCCTATCAATGGCACGCTTCTTAGCCTCTTCCAATGTGATTTTTCTTCCTTCACGTTTCTCAGCCCAGAACTTTACACGATATGCATAGTTCAACCGCACTTCTTCGTTGTAATTGCGCATAGCCTCGACATTGATCTTGTTCGCACGAGCCGTATTGAAGTTGTACCAGCCGGCGCCCTCCGCCAAACGTCCTTGTCCGCGAAGAATGTCTCCTTCTGCCGTTCTAGCTTGACCAAAAACGAGTTGATTTGAGGCAAGTATTACAAGAGTGAACAGCAATTTTGCGAATTTATGGTTTTCCATTTGTTGTGCTCATGTGGAATGAGTAGATTGGACCTTTTATGGATTTAGGGGCATTTTAAACGCGCCTAAAGTATCACGTCAAATGCGTGGCCTGTTGCTTCGGGCGCAATTTAACTTTAGGGTAACGTAGGATGGAACAATTTGTCCCGTCCTTCCAGTATTAAGTTGAAGTCAAAGAATGCTCGGGACAAATGGTCCCGAGCTACTAACGCGAGAACGAGGCTCTGCCGAGCCCGCATTGGCGTAACTTGCAGACTTCACTGTACTTGTGAACGTGAACTTGTGGCCGTGAGTTTTCATTCAAGTGATGGAAGTCTATAAGTACAGCGAGAGTCGAAATGGCTGTGGAGACCTGCTCGGCAGAGCCTCGTTCAATTCGGCAAGCTGGAAGCATACCCCACGAGCGCTCGCGCCGCCCGGCGACCATCGCGGACGCACTGCGGAATTCCAACCCCGCGATAAGCGGCCCCGCAAATCTGCAAGCCTGGAATCGTTGCCACGATCCGTTCCATTTCCGCAACCCGTTGCACATGGCCAACGAAGTACTGTGGCATGGAGTTCTTCCATCGAACAATCCCTTGCCAACGCGGCTTCCGCCCAGTCCAACCGAGGATCGCACGCAACTCTTCTTCAGCCATCTCATGCAATCGCGCATCGGATTCGTCGACCAGTTCAGGTGCCATCGCGCCACCAAGAAACAATCGCAAAAGTATCTGATCTTCCGGTGTTCGCCCAGCATACTTGTTGCTGCTGTAGCTGATCGCAAGCACGCGACGACCTTCTTTCCGAGGTACGATCAGACCAAAGCCATCGATGCGGCGTTGCAAATCCGCTTTATCAACGACCATAACTGCAACGGCACTTGAAGCGTACAGAATATCACCCACTGATGAACTTAACTCCGGAAAACTAGCCTGCAACAACTCCGCAGTTCGAGCCGCAGGCAGACTAATCACAAGTCCATCGAATTCCATCGGTCCCCGAGTTGTATCGAGTCGCCAAAGTGGCGTATGCTTCCAGCTTGCGATCCCCGCCTCTTCGCGATTTTCCTGCTTCGGTGGCGTATGCTTCCAGCTTGCGTTCTTCACCCCTTCATGACCAACCCGCTGAACACTGCGCACCCCACACCCCAATTGAACACATCCGCCCGGAAGCGACTGAACAATATGCTGAACCCAATGACTCATCCCGGCCGCCGGAGCCATAAACTGGTCATAGCGCGCCCCGCTGGCTCGTCCGGCAATCTTCTTAGCTTGAGTCTTACGCGACCGTAAATGTCCGCGAATCAAGCCACCGTGTGCTCGCTCCATTTCAACGAACTGCGGCATCGTGGCTTGCATGCTCAACGTCTTCGGATCCGCCGTAAAAATGCCGCTGACAATCGGTTCAACTAAATTATCAAACGCCTCACGACCCAGCCGACGCAGCGCAAACGACTCAAGCGATTCGTCCTCTGTGCTTTCACGCCTAGGAATGAAGAACTCCTTCGCCAACCGCATCTTTCCTGCCAACGAAAGCGTCCCGGTCAGCAACATCGAATCGATCCGCGTCGGTTGCATGAGACTGAACCCGAGCGGAATCGGCAAGATACGTCCACGACTGAGTACAAACGCGCGGCGATCTTTATCTTGAGGACGGATCAGTTGCAATTCGAAACCGGTCTCACGACAAAACTCAAGTGCGTCTGGAATAAGTGTCGCAAAATTATCAGCGCTCCGCTCGATGAGGTAACCTTCATCGTAGATCGTTTCCAGTACGCCACCAACGCGATCACCGGCTTCCAACAAAGTCGTTTCAATATTAGCTGCACGCGACAGTTGCCAGGCAGCGGCTAAACCACTGATGCCGCCTCCTATAACAGCGATTCTTTTCAATCCATTCATCCCAGTTGCTTAAAAGCGTGATCGACCTTCGCGGCGACAATGAAATCATTTTCGCTCAAGCCGCCAATGGCATGCGTCGTCAAGTCGATTCGAACTTGGCGATAACCGGTCAAGTGCAAATCAGGATGATGTTGCTCGCGCTCCGCCAACTCGGCGACGGCGTTAATCAACCTCATCGCGTCGACAAAATTCTTCATTTTGAACTTGCGGCTAATCTTGCTGCCATCGTCGACTAGTTCCCAAGCAGGATCGAGTGCCAGCAGTTGTCGTTTGGCGTGATCCAATGGGCAAGGTTCAACGCCACCTTCGCAGGGTTGGCACGACTTAGCCTCAAGCTGTATCGGTGAGAGGATTTCCATTGGATTCGCTCCGCATATTCGGACAATTCGGTCTTTTAGCTCTTCTGTCATCAATTATCGCACTTCACACCTGATTCGCAATGCTACTTCGATGTGTCTAGTAAGGTAGCTGGTTTCGCGAGAAACCGGATCCAGAAGAAAGTCACCGGTGTGCCCCGGCCCAATCCGTACGGCGCTGAATATGACGATCAGATAGAAACTAGATCTTGACTTGACTCGTGAGATTTTTTCTAGGATGTAAAAATGTTTGGCATCGGTATATTTGAGCTTCTCATTCTGATGGCGGTATTGGGCGTTCTATTCGTCGGCGCAGTCGTACTGTTTTTTGTAGTCCGCGCAGTGACCAAAAGATAAGAGTGCCAAGTTGCAGAATAAAACTTAACGGTTAGGTGGGTCGCTCCTGCGGGGTGTGACCAATTACAACAGCTGAATCTACGCAACCCACCAGTTCGACTATCGGTCGTGAACAACGACCACTCCGTTCACCCGCGGCTAGCACCGTCGGCTCACAAACCCGCGGCTCGCTATCCGACGGCTTCGCCGGAAAGACCAGGACGCTCTTCTTCAGGCCTTGGAATGACTTGATTGCGCGCCGTGTTCTGAGTGCCAGGCACAACGCGCGGGCCGGGCAATGTTTCATCGACCAGTCGCCGGAGTTCGCTATTGTCGATGACTTCGACTTCAATCAATCGCTGAGTAATATTCTCGAGCGCCTGCTTGCGTTCTGCCAAAACTTGCCGAGTTCGCTGAGCCATATCATCGATAATGCGTTTGACCTCTTCGTCAATCTCACGAGCCGTCTGTTCGCTGTGATCGCGACTGTATGGTTCTCCACGTGCACCACCTAGGAACGGCGAACGGCCACTTTCGCGATAATTCACTCGTCCAAGTCGACTCATGCCGAATTCCATCACCATGCTGCGCGCGATCGCACTAGCCCGCTCTAAATCGTTTTGGGCACCGGTACTGATATCTTGGAAAATTAATTCCTCAGCCAGCGTGCCGGCAAGTAGAACTTGCATTTGAGATTCAAGTTCCGATTGTGTCATCAAGAACCGCTCGTCCTCAGGTCGCTGCAGCGTATATCCAAGCGCCGCCAGCCCACGTGGGATAATCGATACTTTATGGACAGGATCCGTGTTGGGTAGCGAATAAGCGACCAAAGCATGAGCCGCTTCATGGAATGCAACGCGACGTTTTTCATCGTCTTGCATCACCCGGCGTTTCTTCTCAAGGCCCGTCGTTACGCGTTCGACACCTTCGTCAAACTCTTCTTGACCAACAACGTTCTTGCCCTTGCGCGCGGCCAGCAAAGCGGCTTCGTTGACTAAGTTCGCTAAGTCTGCACCACAGAATCCACTGGTGATCGAAGCGATCTCCTTTAGTCTCACGTCGGGAGCAAGTTTTACGTTCTTGACGTGAACTTTCAAAATCTCTTCGCGCCCGGATTTGTCGGGCCGATCGACCAAGACGTTGCGGTCAAATCGTCCCGGACGAAGCAAGGCTGAATCGAGTGTCTCGGGTCGGTTCGTTGCTGCAATCACAATAATGCCGGTGTTGGCATCAAAACCATCCATCTCAACTAGCAGAGCATTCAGTGTCTGCTCGCGCTCGTCATGGACGCCTACGACAGAGTTGCTGCGACTCTTGCCAAGTGCATCGAGCTCGTCGATGAAGATGATGCTCGGCGATTTCGCAGCCGCCTGTTGGAACATATCGCGAACACGAGCCGCACCGACACCGACGAACATTTCCACGAAGTCGCTGCCTGAGAGACTGAAGAATGGCACTCCAGCTTCACCCGCTATGGCTTTGGCGAGCAAGGTTTTTCCAGTTCCAGGCGGTCCAACGAGCAACACACCTTTGGGAATACGTCCGCCCAGGCGCTGGTACTTCTCGGGGTATTTTAGAAAGTCGACAATTTCGCGGACTTCTTCAACCGCTTCGTCGACACCTGCAATGTCGTCAAACGTAATACCGACATCATCTTGAGCGTACAACCGGCCGCGAGACCTGCCGAACGACATCGGCGAACCAACTCCACCGATCTTTCGGGCGGCAAACATCATGATCAAAAAGGCTGCTCCAATCATCAGCAGGACTGGACCATATTGGCTCATGAAGTTCGGCCCGTCGGTAAATCCCCAGTCCACTCCGCTGGCCGTCAAAAGATCGCGAACCTCGGCGTTGGTCTGCTCAGAGTCGTCTTTGCTGGCATGAAACTCGACCTTGGTCGGTACATCCGTTGCTTCGCCGTTGATCAGATCTCGGCGCAATATGGATCCGCTGATGAACGACTTGTCGACTTGAACTTTGTGAATGCCCGACAACTCGATTTTCTTTTTCGGATCTGCTTGAGAGTTAATGGTGATCTTGCCGCTAAACCCCTCTTCCAGTTTCGCGTTAGCGGGATCGGAATACTTTGTTTCTTTGAGCAGTCGAACAACGTCCGGGTAGCTCAGCCGCAAGACTGCATTGTTGACCGCGAAGACACCAACCGAGATCAAGATGATCGCCGTCAGCACCAAGTACCATAGCCAATTGCTTGTTTTCGATTCACCGTTCCGCTTGTCGTGGTCGTCGTCGGCCATGTGCTACCTATAAAATCTATCGGTTAAATTGAACTAGCGACTGATTGCATAGTATTGGTAACCCGCGACCAGTTCAAGCGACCGATCATGCTAGGTAGAATAAATGGTGTCGATCCTAAATAATTTCTTAGCCAAAAACTCACAATCGGCACAATCGCGTTAAACTGAGAGTTTAGCTTGCTAAACTTATTCACCTGCGAGACAACCTCACAGGGGTCTCACCACGTCCAAAGCTGTAAAACCCAGTGAATAAACCGCACGTTGAATCCCCATTTCTCCAGGTGCAGTCTAGGAGGCTTTCGTTCTCCAGCATACTTATCTTGCTGCTGATGGTGGTTTCTGCTGGTCTTGGTTTACTAATTTACAACGCGATGAATGTCCCGGCGATTACCAATGAACTGGACGCTTGGTTGGGACGCCAGTCCAAAACGGTTGATACTGCCGATAGTCGCAAGGCTCAAATCGTGTTTGTCATGTTCTGTTACGCTGCACCGCTCATGCTTGGCATTCTTGTGCATGCCCTGCACCAAGTCATCAACTTCTTCGACCGGCGAATGCGGGAGCGCGAACATAAAGAAGATGATGCGTTCCGTATGACAGACTAGCGAAAATCCGAACGGTAGCTGGTTTCGTGAGAAACCGGACGAACCCGCAAGCCACTGTCGCTCCGTCCGGTTTCTCACGAAACCCAGCTACGTTGTTACGATCGGTAGGCATCCAAAGAAGACGCTTACTTCCCATAGTCCATGCAGCCCGTTACAACTCGTCTATAATGGGGATACCTTTTACTTTGTTAATTGAGCCCAGATTTTTATATGTCGGTGGAGCCTAAGATGAAGACGGATTTTTTAAGTAGCCAACCCAAATGCCGTAGCGTACTGCTGCTAGCGGCGGTCTCATTTTCTTTAGCAGCTTCGCTTAATAGGCCCGCAAAGGCCGATGATGGTACAGTGGTATCAGCCGGTATCTCCGCCGCGAGACAGCTCTCCAACGCGTTTCGTGAAGCAGCCGAAAAAGCACTTCCAACTGTCGTTACTGTGCTGGGTCGCGAAGAAAACAAAGAACAGCCAGTGCTCAATGTGATCGGCGGCCGCGATGAACAGGTTTATTCAAGCGTGGGTTCCGGCGTGATCATCTCAGCCGATGGACTTGTGCTGACCAACCACCACGTCGTTGCCAAAATGCGACAACTCGACGTCCGCATGTCGAACGGTCAACAGTTCATCGCCGAGGACATTAAATCGGATCCGAGCAGTGATCTGGCAATCGTGCGTATCAAGTCCGATGAACCGTTTCCGTTTGCAGAACTCGGCGATTCAGATCAACTCCACGTCGGCGATTGGGTCCTTGCGATTGGCAGCCCTTTCAATCTTGAGTCTTCAGTTAGCGCTGGCATCATCAGTCGCACCGAACGCAGACGCGAGATTTCCCAGGAAGTAAACGGTCTATTCCTACAAACCGATGCAGCGATCAATCCGGGTAACTCGGGTGGTCCGCTACTCGATTTGGAGGGAAAAGTAATCGGGATCAATACCGCCATCTCCTCTCGCAGTGGAGGGTTTCAAGGAGTCGGTTTTGCGATCCCAATAACTCGTGCAAAGTGGATTCGCAAAGAACTCGAACAGTTTGGAAAAGTCCGCCGCGCTAAGATTGGTATGTTTGCGATAGCTGTTCCGGATGAAATAGCAGAGAAACATAAACTCGCGCCTGGCATCGGCGTATTGGTCACGAGCGTCGCTTTTGAGCGCGCGGCGTACAAAGCTGGACTTAAGAAGAACGACATTGTCTTGACACTAGCGGGCGAACAACTCACATACAAAAACCAAACAGATATTATCTTAAGGTCTCCTGTTGGCGAACCACTCAAACTAGGCATTATCCGAGGCGACGAACGGCTCGAATTAACGGTTGAGCTAGAAGCGAAGGAACAGCCGTAGTGAACCTGGGTTGATTGCTGATCCAAAATGAACTCGGCAAGCTGGAGGCTGGGATGGCGAAAGGTCGATGGACATTTTACCGTAGCGGAAACCGTCAAGATTTTCTGGGCTGATTGCTGCGGAAACCGTCGAGGTTTTTGGCACTGATCGTAGCGGAAACCGTCACGGTTTTCGGGGCTGATTCTGAGGTTTCGGTACGCATGACCGAAATGCTTGACGCCTTCCGCTACCAACTTTCCGCCATCCAGTTGGAAGCATACCCCACTGCAACCCTAAGCAACTTTCTTCACGCGAAACATCAGCACGTACAACGCTGGCAAGTTCATCAACGTCAAGAAAGTCGCAATCGATAATCCGCCCATGATCGCCATGGCCATTGGGCCCCAAAACACACTACTAGTTAGCGGGATCATAGCCAAAATCGCAGTCGCTGCTGTCAAGATCACCGGTCGTGCACGCCGAACGGCTGACTCGATGACCGCTTCCCACTGGGACATTCCATGTAACATGTCTTGCTCAATCTGATCGATCAGAATGACTGAGTTCCGCATGTCCATCCCTGCTAGCGCGATCACACCCAACAAGGCAACGAATCCAAACGGAGCGCTGAACACATGCAACGCGGTCACGGCGCCAATCATACCCAAAGGCGAAATCGCAAATACTAAAATTGCCTTCCGAAAGTTCTGCACCTGAGCCATCAAGAGCGTCCACATCGCCAAAACCATCACTGGAAAAACGGCAAAGAGAGCTGTGTTCGCTTTACCGCTTTCTTCAACCGCTCCACCTTCTTCAATGCGATAGCCCAGCGGCAATGAAGATTTTACTTCGGTTAATTTTCCACTTAGCCGTTTCGAAACATCGGGCGCTTGCCAACCATCGAGCACATCCGATCGAACAGTCAGCATTGTTTCTCGGTTGCGACGCCACAAGATCGGTTCTTCATGGTCAAATACCGGCACAGCGACTTGTGAAAGCGGCACCGCTTTACCGGTACTGGTGAACAGCGACAAGTCCGCAATGTGATCTAAATCCCAGCGCTCGGACGTAACAGCTCGCGCGACCACATCGATGGATTCTCGGCCATCACGGAACTGTGACACAGGTGTACCCGTCAGTAGGATCTGCATGGAATTCGCAACCTCTTGCGGAGCGAATCCAATTAAACGCGCGCGGTCTTGATCTACTTGTAACCGTACTCGTTTCGCTGTCTCATTCCATTCCAAGTTGGGCGAAACGGCGGTCGGTTCAGTTCGCATCACATCGCGAACTTGATATGCGATCCTCCGAACTTCATCAGGGTTAGGGCCTATCACTCGGAACTGTACCGGATACCCCACTGGCGGACCAAAGTCCAGTCGCAAGACTCGAATGGTTGCCGCCGCAAACGCTGGATCTTCGTTAAAGACCTTGATCAGTCGATTGCGAAGCTGTTCACGATTCTTCACTCCCTTGGTCAGGATGATGAACTTTGCAAAGTTAACCGCTGGCAAATCGGGATCCATCGCAAGAAAGAAACGAATACTGCCAGCACCCGTATAAGCGGTAAAGTGCTCGACGTTTTCATCGCCTTTCAACAGATCTTCGATGCGAGCCACTTCGGCTTCCGTAGCCGCAAACGACGAGCCTTCCGCCAACCGAACGTTAATGATCAACTCAGGCCGCGATGACTGAGGAAAGAACTGCTGTTGAATGGTCGTAAAACCAAACAGTGCAATCCCAAACCCAATCACCGTTCCCGTCACAATGCTCTTCGGATGCTCGACGCAAAAAGTGACCGCCGTCCGCAACGTCCGATGAAAACGGCTATTATACGCTTCGCCCGCGTGCCCATGACCGTCGGGCAACAAGCGAACACCCAGGTACGGCGTGAAAGTCACCGCGACAAACCAAGACGCGACCAGCGAGATTCCGACCACCCAAAAGATCCCTCCCGCGTATTCACCCGCTGCGGAACTATTGAATCCAACTGGCAAGAATCCCGCCACCGTAATCAATGTTCCTGAAAGCATCGGAAACGCCGTCGAACGCCAAGCAAAAGTCGCTGCCGCAACGCGATCCCATCCCTCAGCCATCTTCACTGCCATCATTTCGACGGCAATGATCGCATCGTCCACCAGCAAACCCAACGCTAGGATCAATGCACCTAAACTGATTCGATCGAGGTTCATACCGATCATGTTCATGATGACCAGCGTAATGGCTAGGACGAGCGGCACGCTGAGCGCAACCACAATCCCTGTTCGCCAACCAAGGCTGATAAAACTGACCACTAACACGATAATTAGCGCTTCGACGAATGAGCGCAGAAACTCGCCAACCGATTCTTCGACCACATGCGGTTGGAACGCGACGGTTTCAACTTCAGTACCCAGTGGCAAACCGGCTTCAATCTCTTTCATGGCTTCTTCGAGCTGACGGCCCAACTCGAGCACATTGCCGCTCTTTTTCATGACCACGCCCATCGCAACGGTTGGCTTGCCGTTATGACGGATGGTGAAAGATTTCGGGTCAACAAAGCCCTTTTTGACTTCCGCAATATCGCCTAACCGCAACAATTCACCTGCGGACTCAATCGGCACATTGCGAATAGTGTCCAGTTTATCAAACGCACCTTCGACCCGGACGAATACTCGGTTATCTGGAGTGTCGATCATGCCAGCCGGCGTTACGACGTTTTGCCGCTGAAGGGAATCAAAAATCTGCTGGGGTCGAATGCCCAGAGTTGACAGTCGCTGATGTGAGAACTCGACATAGACCTTTTCAGCTTGCTCGCCGAACAACTGAACTTTGCCAACGTCTTGGACGCGCAGCATGCGATCTCGCGCCGATTCAGCGATGTGCTTGAGTTCGGTGGATGAAAACTCTTTACCACTGAACGCATAGATTGCTGAAAAAACATCGCCATACTCGTCGTTTACGAACGGGCCAATAACACCGGCAGGCAAATTGGCTTGAATATCGGTTAGTTTTTTGCGCAGTTGAAACCAAAGTTCCTCCATCTCCTCACTGGGCGTGTTGTCTTTGAACTGCACCAACGTGACTGAGTTGCTGGCAGTCGTGTAAGTTCGCAAAAAATCGAGGTGTGGCAGCTCTTGAAGCTTTTCCTCCATTTTGTCAGCGACCTGACGCTGCATTTCATCGCCCGTCGCACCTGGCCATTGGGCTGTCACAAGTCCTGTTTTGATCGTAAACGATGGATCTTCTGCGCGCCCCATTCGGCGATAGGCATCTAATCCTGCAAGGGCGCAGGCTACCATTAGAAATGTAACAAACGCGGGATGCTTAACCGACCACTCTGAGAGATTGATGCCACTCACTTCAGTTCTTCCCATTTACGAATCGTTACACCAGAGTCCAACTTGTGCACACCTGCCGAAACGATCCGATCGCCCGCCATCAATTCTCCTCTCACGATCACTTCTTCTTGACCATATCGCAGAACTTCAACAGGCACTGCGGAAATATGCCCGGCATCATCTAGCACTTTCCAAACGATCGGCGAACTGCTCGTCGAGCCGCCAACGCTGACAAGTGTTTCGCTTCGACCGGCTAGCGCACTGGAGGGTACTGAAATCGCATCGCTACTGCTCGCACTATTCAAATGCAGTGTCGCAGACATACCAAGTTGCAATTCCGGTGGGGCGTCAAGTATCGTAAAGCGAGCTTCATAGGTCCGTGAAACAGGATCGGCAGTCGGTGACAATTCGCGAAGCTTGGTTTGCGACGACTGACCGGGCATCGACCAGTACGTGATGCGCGACGCCGACTCTGCTAATCCCGAGATGAGCCGCTCCGGAACTCCAACTTTGACTTCTAATTCTCTTCCCTGCGTTAACTTCGCAACGCTGCGACCTTCGGCCACAACCTGACCACTCTCTGCCAAGATCGATGTGACAACACCATCGGCAGGAGCCGCGAGCGTCGTGTACTTCAGGCGGTTGCGGGCAAGCTCCAGTGACCTGGCCGCGGCGGTCCTTCTTGCGGCCGCTATTTCGCTACCGGCAAGAGCCCGATCGTACTCGTCGTCACTGATCGAACGAGTCGCCTTGAGCGACCGCATGCGAGCTTCATCAGCGACCGATTGCTTATAAGTTGCTTCGGCGCTGGCTAATTCGGCTGCCGCGGAATCGAGCTGAAGTTCATAGTCTTGCAATTCCAACTTGAAAAGTGGATCGCCAGCGGACACTCGCGAACCGACGTCGACGAGCCTCGCCGCGATCTTTCCGCCAACTCGAAATGCTAACTCCGTTTCATAGCGGGCTTGTGCAACACCTGTCAGCGTTCGTGTCGTCTCGTTACTGGAGCGCTGAATGGTATAAAGCCGCGCTGTTACCGCATGCGCGTCTTCGATCGAAGATCCTTTTAAATCCCCATCGGCCCGCCCGCGGACGATCCAGGCCATTCCTCCAAGCAGCCCCACGGCCGCTATTAGCAGGACCAGGCGTATAGAGAATCGTTTCAGCTTGGTGCCAAACATTTGCCCCCCTTTTCAAACACGGCGTCGTTTTATGACGCCTTGTCAATTCATAGACAAAAAAACTATTCCAAACCGAAGTGCACTTTAAGTCGTGCGTCAAGCCCCGCGAATACAACTTCACTTCCCTCAAAGGTCATTACTGGCAGCCAGTTAAAGCCATTGAGCATGCTGCAACCATGCATTCGAACGGCACGCCATGCATCGTTGATCCCGAGTTCATTCAGCCCAGGTCTGTCAAAAGTCAGTACATGACTACCAAAAGTGATTGACCAAAACCCGAAAACCAGTTCCTGTACTGTCAACATCGACGGAAGCTGTAGATCGCCGACCGCGATCGCATCCTGGACAATCGTTGAGACAGATCCCATGCACTGGGTTTCAAAGTGGCGGATCAATTCTTGGCGTTTGGGCTTGGATTTGCCGCGAATAGTCGAATTCGAAACAAACTGCTCAATGGCGAAATGTTCGCTATGTTGCCGAACGTAATGCTCACTAGCAAGCCCGATCGCCATCATACGCTCGCGCGTGTTCTTGCTGACCATCGAGGCGATGCCAAACATCTGCTGCCGCACCTGCATCGCTTGGCAAACGAGTGCCAGAACGATCTCTTCTTTATTTGGAAAGTGGTTGTAAAGCGTCCCCTTGGCCGTCCCCAACTCGACGGCCAACTTATCCATACTCAACGCGTCGTAACCTTCACTCAGCAACATTCGTCGAGCGATTTGCAGGATGTCCGTTTCCCGTTGCTGAATTTCAAGTTGCTTACGGCTGATTCTTGTCATGTTTGAATTATGACGCGCCGTCAACTTTTGTCAAGCAGAATGGTTTCTAAGTTCATCCACCGCCACAATCCCTTCGCTTCTCCAACCCAGTTCTCATTGATTCAGGACAAGGGTGCGTCGTACCACTCCTAGGGGCACACCCCCTAAGGACAAAAACCTGAGGAATTCGGGACCGTCAAGACCCGCTCGTACGGCCCCACTGCAAGCGGACCTGCTGTGCCGCTGGCTACCGGTCAAACGAAGGAAAACCTGGACTCTAAGGAAGCGAATAAAAAACATCAGGACTCATTCCGAATTTGGCTGGTAACGGAATATTTCGAGCTGATTCGTCAGTACCCGGCCTCACTTCCCAATAGCCATTCAGCTCCATGCTAACCAATTTAGTTTTAATCGTCGGAGCAGTTACCAAATTGCTTGCGACCCGAGAAAAATCGATCTGCAGTACCAGTAAGTTCGCGTCGTCGTTTCCAAAGGTCAAAGCCTTGTTGATCTGAAATTGTTTCATCCCGCCGTCAGACGCTTTTAAAACCAGCGGCTTGCCGTTGAGCCAAGCGCCTGTCACCTGCTCTTGAACTGACAGCGTGGCAGGATCGTCCAGTGCGCCTGCAGGAAATCGAATCGCACTACGAAGGGATGCAGTAGGCACTTTTCCGAGCGATCTTAGCGACAAGTTTTTTTCGAGCTCGTAAATCTGCCACTCGTTGTGCTTATTCTGCGAGACTGCAATTACATCCCGAGTGGTTCGCTTATCCG
>JANODD010000391.1:0-19475 GCA_031412515.1 Planctomycetia bacterium
CTGGTGTGGCGAAAAGTCTGTAGCGGAATGCGTCAAGCATTTCGTTCATGTGACTTTGCACTCGTAAATCCAACCTCCGAAAGCCTTGACGGCTTCCGCTACGGTATTCATCTACGACTTTTCGCCATGCCAGCTGGAAGCCCAGGCTACGAGTTTCGCTGGGTGAGATGCCGCAGTTACAATGTCCCGTAGTCAAGTCAGTTACTTGGCAAAAGACGTTTGTATCTTTGAAAAACCTCTCTGAAGAAAGTATCGAGATGAAGATTCGACCAATGACAAGTCCCTTTGCCGCTAGAGCATTCTGTGCCGCCGGGCTTATTGCTTGTTCGTTCAGCTGGATAAAAGCCGCTGATGACGACTTACCGACTTACTTGGATGCCGCCGCCGCGGGTAAGGACTTTTTGATCCAAGGTGAATATGTTGGCGTCGTGGATGGCGGTCAGACTTGGGGCGCTCAAGTGATTGCACTTGGCAACGGAAAATTCCATTGTGTTGGCTATGCAGATGGCTTGCCGGGCGATGGCTACAAACCAGGTACTACTAAGAAGGAAAGCGATGGAGCGTTTGACGGGCAGGTTGTGAAGTTTCAGGGAGACGAATTTAAACTAGAAATTGCCGATGGCAAGCTAAAAGTCATTACGCTTGACGGCGACGTGCTTGGCACATTGATGCAAATCAAACGTGAAAGTCCAACACTGGGACAGAAACCACCTCAAGATGCAATAGTTCTCTTTGATGGCAAGTCGGCTGACCAGTTTGAGAACGGCAAGCTGACTGAAGATAAACTGCTAGCCGCTGATTGTTCCTCGAAAGAGAAATTCGGCGACCATTTCTTTCATATAGAGTTTCGAACTCCGTTCCGCCCGCTGGCACGTGGGCAAGCTCGTGGCAACAGTGGGGTTTATTTGCAAAGCCGCTACGAGCTCCAGGTGCTTGATTCGTTTGGCTTGTCAGGCGAGAACAACGAATGCGGTGGGATTTACAGCATTGCCAAACCGCTGGTTAACATGTGCTATCCGCCGTTGAGTTGGCAGACCTATGACATTGAGTTCAAAGCCGCCAAGTATGATGATGCTGGCAAGAAAATGCAAAATGCGCAAGCAACGATTAAGCACAACGGCGTAACCATTCATGAAAAACTTGATCTGAAAGTTGGAACTCCAGGACGACTGCCCGAAGGAAAATCACCCGAAGGTATCTATCTACAAGGCCATGGGAACCCTATTGTCTACCGCAACATCTGGGTCGTAAAGCGATAACGTTTTGTTAGTAAGCGCTCACCAACCTAGCGCTTTATCCATATTCGATTTTGGGGTCGAACAATTGCGGTACCCGCGATTGATTGAGGTAGCGGAAGCCGTCAAGGCTTTCGATTATTGAACTTATGTTAAATTTACGAAATGCTTGACGCATTCCGCTACCCAAAAACTCATGTGGACTAGGCACTAACTTGGCCCGTTTTTTTCACTCGAAGCACCACCGCTATTCGGCCCTGCATCTTGGCGTTCGACACTCTGGTCACGAGATCGAAAGTGCGGGCCTTTGACATGCGATTCTTCTTCACGCATAAATCTAGGATCCTGGTAGTCACCACTGATTTCACCCGCGTCATAGGCGTCATCATATCGCGAGGTGTAGCCTGGTAGCTTTGCGCGATCTAACTCCAGTGTGTATTCTGCAACTACATGTTGCTGAATCAAATCCCTACAAGCTTGGTTGATTGGATGGGCAACGTCCGCGTACAGCTTGTTGGGAGTGTCTTCGTCGCGCGTATCGCGGCTATCTCGCAACCGCACTCCACAATTGTTGCAGTAATTGCTGCGCATCGCGTTTTTGTTCCCACACCGAGAACATCGATTCGTCAGCTTCCGACTCGGCATAGCTACGAATGGGCCCTGCGTTCCTTCAATAATCTTCAGATCGCGAACTACAAAGCAGCTATCGAAAGTGATTGAACAGAAAGCCCGGAGACGGTCTTCCGACTCCTCCATAAGTTTTATTCGAACCTCAGTTATCTCCACTACTACCGCCCCCATGCATGCGACGTGGATGATCAGCCACCAAGTCTACAATGAATCAATGCGTTTGATCTGTTCCTCAATAGACGGCTGAGCCCATGATTTAACAGCATAGACACGGGACAGTCCAGCGACCTTTGCTGCTCGTCGTATGTCCGACATTGTATAGGGCTCGTTTACCAAAGCAAAACAACTCGACCCACTGCCTGTCATCGCATTATACCGGAACGCGGCGCTTCGAAAAAAGTCTAACTGTATATCTATCCAAGGTGTAATCGACATCGCACTTTTTTCGAGAGCATTAAAAAGCAATGGACCAATTCGTTCAATATATTGAGTTTTACAAGCATATTGAGTTTTACAAGCTTCTATTAAATCTTGCGGACTACGCAATATGTCCATACTTCGCCAGTTCGCGTAAACTGCGCTGGTTGCGCAGCCGACGGGCGGATGGGTTACTACAAATTCAAGCGAAAGACCATTCGCCAGAATTTCACAGTTTTCCCCCCTACCCCTAGCTAGTGCTAAACCTATGCCACTTTCGTCGCCCAAAAACAGATTTAAGTCACTTCCTAATTCGGCACAGATTTCAGTTGCCATGGAGCGGTCCCAGTTGCCCCAGGCTAGCATGGCAGCAACGACTGCCGCGGCGGCGTCGCTGCTCCCTCCTCCTAATCCCGCTGCGGCCGGAATCGACTTGGCTAGTCGGATTCGGCATCCAGATTGCACATGCATGCGCTCTCGAACTAGCTTTACCGCGCGATAAACCAAATTGCGATCATCGCTGGGAACATCCCACGCCGGATCCTCTTTTATTGGGTCTTGAACGACTGGCAAGTCCACTTTTAAATTTACGTGAGGATCCGTCGTTGCATGCAGTTCTAAAGTGTCACAAAGCGAAATAGGACACATTAAAGACTCGATTTCGTGGTAACCGTCATCTCGCTTTCCGAGCACTTCCAAGAACAAATTCAACTTTGCAGGGGCTGAGATCTTCACAACACCACTTTTTACATCAATCAACATCCTTCATTTCTCCATAAATGCTGATTCGAAGGCAGCTTGACGAACTAACACTGCTCAGCATTCAATGGATTAGCGTACCATAGTCGTGCGGCAGCACATCATGTCATCGTTTACGGGCCCTTGGATTTATGAGTAGGCAACAATAGTGGACCCGATCTACATAGCGATCATTCTCTACATCTCGGCCATCATTCTGGCACTGGTTGATTTGTACGTTCCGAGCGCTGGAACGCTGGTCCTGCTGTCGCTCGTCGCAGCGGTTGGCAGCATTGTTTTCGGGTTTCAAAGCGGGACGACTTCGGGAATGACCATGCTAACGCTGGTAGCCGCGTCCATCCCGGTTCTGGCCTTAATTGCGATCCGAATTTGGCCTCATACGCCGGTTGGACGTCGAATAGTGCTGGGCCTGCCCCCCGAGCCACCGAAAGTCAATAACGAAAAACAGAACATTCTTGCCGAACTGGTTGGGAACGTGGTTGTCAGTGAATACCCGCTAATGCCCAGCGGACAAATTACCATCCACCATCGTCCCTACAATGCAATTGCCGAAGCTGGCTACATTGATGCGGGATGGCGTGTGGAAGTGGTCGGCGTAAGGCAACGCGATTTGATTGTCCGGGTGACGGACAAACCGTTGACTCCTGTTCGACCGCGGGATCGAATCGACGACTCGGCAAAGCACGCTGTGAGAGAATTCGCGAACAATGCCAACCTGCTAGACGTGCCCGCCAATGAACTCGGGCTCGATTCGCTGGAAGATTGAGAATTAGCGACTGTCACGACTGAACTTCAACGGCATCTCATCGAAACGCGGCACTACCCTACTGCAGGGCCTTTGCGTTTTCGATTGTGAAACAGCAACGCTCGCCGGCGAACTTTGACGAGCGCATTATGCAGTTCGTCAGCATCAGCAAATCGTTTTCCAGGCCGGACTTCAATGGCGCGACGGATCACGGTAATCAGATCCGGATGCGCTTTGCGACGCAAATTGACCGCTCCAACAAAGGGCCACTCAAAGGGCCAAGCGGGCAGGTGTCCGGTGAACATCCGGTACATGATCAATCCAAGTGAAAACACATCACTCTTGGTGCTAGGACGTCCCATGGCTTGCTCTGGCGCCATATAGCCAACTGTCCCAGAGCCTGATCCGTTGATCGTCTTCTGCGCAACTTTCGCAATCCCAAAGTCCGCCAATTGAAGCCGTCCATCGGGCAAAAGGATCATATTCTCCGGCTTGATATCGCAGTGAATAATGTTCAGCTTGTGTGCGTATGCAACGGCTGAAACCATCTGCATCGCCAACTCCAGAGCCGTCTCAAACGAGATCCGATTTCGCAGTCGATCGCAAAGAGTCTTTTCACCCAGCTTGGAAGTGATGACAAAGCGGCCTTCGATAAAGCTGGCATCCTTCAGTGGAAGAATGTTCGGATGGTCCAAGCGAGCCACCAAGCGAGCTTCACGCTGAAAGCACTCAAGCATGACTGGCGTGACGATGCTCTGGTGAGGCATCTTCAAAGCGACCCGCACCCCCTCGATCGTGTCGAGGGCTTGATAGACATAGGCGAAACCGCCCTGAGCCAAGCGACGCTCAATCCGGTATTTCCCAAGTCGTTGCCGCGCTTTGAGCGTGTCCGTTTGGTTACGCCTTTTCGCCATTGTCCAGTTCTGTGCAATCATCGCGGTTGAAACTCGAGTCCGTGTCTTCGTGTGTTTGCTTCCCACTCGGCAGAACCGACGGGTTTGCAAAGTTCATCGAAGCCAACTAATCAAGGATAACGTACATTGCGCAAATATCGAGCAACAAAGTGGTCAAACTCGCGCGACTTTTCAAACTTCATGCCGTACGACGCTTGCATCTACCGGCATCAACCGAGATCGCCCCTCTAGAACGCTCAAAAGATCATTTGATGATCGCGAGCCCAACTCCCAGTTCCCAACTCCCAGTTCCCAACTCCCAGCATCGCAGGGCCACCAATCGGCCAAACTCCGACGACGAGTTCTATCGGCACTTTCGCTACAAGAGCTAAGCCGATTCGATTTCGTTCCAGTCGTAACGACGGTCGCCATAAATCAAACTCAAGTTTTCAAATATCGGCTAGAATCGCTGAAGTTTTTCGACACTTGCCAAACGCGTATTAACTGGAACGCCCCATGCCGAGTCCGACAACCCGCCCCTGGATGCTTGCCGAAGCCAACCTAGCCGAAGTGCGCACCGCGGACTTCCAAGTCGCGGTTCTCCCCATGGGTGCAACCGAGCCACACAATCTCCACCTCCCCTACGGCACCGACTCCATCGAAGCGACTCAGTTGGCAAGCGCCTGCTGTCAAAAGGCGTTCGAGCTTGGTGGCCATATCGTCCAGCTGCCAACGATTCCCTACGGAACTGAGACCAATATGCAGTCCTTTCCGCTGGCGATGAACCTCCTGCCCTCGACCATTTCGCTCGTCCTTCGCGATCTCGTCCACTCGGTCGAAGCCAGCGGGATCTACAAATTGGTTATTTTCAACAGCCACGGAGGCAACGACTTTAAACCCTTCCTTCGCGAGATCGCTCTACAAACGAAAGTCCATATTTTCCTGTGCAACTGGTACCAGATGATCCGCGACGCAGCCGACGTCATTTGTCAACATCCAGACGATCACGCGGGCGAAATGGAAACTTCGCTGATCATGCACTTTCGTCCCGAGCTAGTTGCTCGGACCAATTCCGGCGAACTTCAAGCGGATGCGGGTGAACGCCGTCCACTCCGATTCGAAGCCCTGAAGAAGGGCTGGGTCACCCTTAGCCGCCCATGGCATTTGTTAACCACCAACTCAGGCTCGGGCAATCCACATTTCGCAACTGCCGAAAAAGGCCGACAACTCACTGAAGAGGTTATCGCCCGAGTCGGTCCATTCTTAGCCGAACTTTCAGCCTCAGAACTCGACTCGCTCTTTCCGTTCGAGGCCTAGGCTTTGTCCAGATTAGATTGTTGGGTTGATCCTATCGCGTTAGCCGCAATTCGCTGAAGTAGCGGAAGCCGTCAAGGCTTTCGGTTATTGCAATTATGTGAAATTCACAAAATGCTTGAGGCATTCCGCTACCCCAAAACCTAATGTGGACAATTCACTAGAGCGAACTAGAAGAAAGAGCCCACATTCGCAGGAATTGGCTGACAAAAATCAACCCGCCGATTACAACGGACAGAATGCTGGCGGTCAAAACTGCAGCGCTGGCGATATCGAGCGCCGCGCCAACATGCTCGTTGTGAACGGTGCAGAGTCCTTTGGCTAAGCGCTCAATGGCACTATTGATGTATTCAAGTCCAAACACGAGCGCAATGCATAGCAGCAAAGTACACCACTGCCAAAGTTCACAGCGTAGCAATGCCGCCACGAGGGCAACCAGAGCTGCAATCGCAAAATGGGCTACGAAGCTCGATTGCCCGCGTGCCCCCAGCAATAGACCACGACCAGCGCAGCGGAACTTGTTCATCCAGTGCTGCACTTTGAACTCCGTTAACAACTCATTGGTCGCGGTTCTATGAGGTTTTTGATTTGACTGCGGTGACTAATTGTTCACGCGCTCGACGTACTCACCAGTTCGGGTGTCGATTTTGATCACGTTTCCTTGCTTGATAAAGCCGGGGACGATAAATTCGCCGCCCGTCTCGACTTTAGCCGGTTTTGTCACATTGGTCGCAGTATCGCCTTTGGCGCCCGGTTCACACTCGGTCACTTCCAGGTCAACGTGAATCGGTGGTGTGATCGATATCGGCAAGCCATTAAACAGCATCACGGCGCAGGTCATGCCATCTTTCAAATACTTCCACGCGTCATCGACTTGAGCCGCCGACAATTCATGCTGTTCAAACGTTGTGCTGTCCATAAACACATAGCCGTCAGCTTGTTTGTAGAGAAACTGAACGTCAATTTCTTCCACATCCGCCGCTTCGAGTTCGTCGCCGCCTTTGTAAGTACGGTCGAGCATCGTATTGCGGATCAGATTTCGCATCTTGCATTTGTACAGCGCGTTTCCCTTGCCAGGTTTGACGAAGTTCATTTCGACCATTAAATACGGTTCGCCGTCGATCTGTACCTTAAGTCCCTTTTTGAAATCGTTCGTTTTGTAGGTACCCACTTCAAATCCTCATGTTTCAAGTCAAACTAACTGCAGCGGTCCGCCAATTTCGGTTCGGATCGCAGCCCCGGGCGGGGCTCAACGTGGTTCCCAACGGCCGGCGAGGCAGCAAATGGCGACGATTTTAGCTTCAATCCCCTGCGGTGTCGAAGCCACTTCTACTCCCCCCGTTCGCTGGCAAGAATCGATGCGTACCGCCATTCGCAGCAGTCGTGAACTTCTTCGGCTGCTTAAATTACCTGAAAGTGCGTTTTCAGAAGCTGCAGAAGCTGACTTTCCTGTTTTCGTGCCCCGAGAATTCGCTGCCAAGATGAGTTGCGAGGCGCTCGATCCGCTGCTTCGACAAGTTTTAGCTAGTCCCGAGGAAGGCTCACAGGAGTGGAACGAAGGCGGCCTGAATGATCCAGTCGGCGATACCGCAGCCACTCGAAACCCCGGTCTACTGCAAAAATATGCCGCCCGAGCCTTACTCATCACCAGCGGCGCTTGCGCAGTTCATTGCCGCTACTGTTTTCGTCGACATTACCCGTATCAGTCCGCACCGAAAGGGCCAAGCGGTTGGCAAACATCGCTTGATACTCTGCGGGAAGATCCTTCCGTAGAGGAAGTTATACTCAGCGGCGGCGATCCGCTAACCGTCACCGATGGCCAGCTTCAGTGGCTGGTCGATAAGCTCAACCAAATCGAACATATACGCCGCATTCGGATTCACACTCGAGTTCCCGTCGTGATCCCGCAACGAATTTGTGATGAACTTTTGGATTGGGTCCGGTCGAGCCAAGCGGCAGTTTATTTTGTGCTGCACGTGAACCACCCCCAAGAGATCGACGCTAGTTTCGCCGATGCGATGCGGCAACTGCGGACTGCGGGCGCGACTCTGCTCAACCAAGCGGTTCTGCTGCGCGACATCAACGATTCGGCAGATGTCCAGTTGGAACT
Organism: Planctomycetia bacterium; assembly: GCA_031412515.1. Lineage (GTDB taxonomy): Bacteria > Planctomycetota > Planctomycetia > Pirellulales > Pirellulaceae > Aureliella. The sequence goes on from JANODD010000391.1 coordinate 8,104, forward strand.
TTGTCGACAATTGGTCAACATGCAAGTCTTACCGTATTACCTCCATCACTTGGACCGAGTCGCAGGAGCTCTGCATTTCGAGGCTAGTGTCGAGTCTGGTCACGCGATTATCGAACACTTAAGAAATAACCTGCCTGGTTATGCAGTGCCGAAATTTGTTCGTGAAGAGGCAGGTCAGCCCAGCAAGACGCCGCTGTAGTCGTAGCCTAGGCATCCTTCCTGGGGTTAGCTTGCAGTAATTTCCCCAGGCAGGATGCCTAGGCTACGGAACCGCACGGCGACCTGCGGCAGCATCGAAGGCGAATGTTCATGATATGTGCAACAATCAAGAACAGTCCGCCAATGGGGGAAAGATAAGGTTGAGCTTGAATCAGGGTTCGTGCACTGGTCACACCAAGCTGCCCTTCCAACTCGAAAGCAGTTAGCAACGGGCGGCTGAACGTAGCTCCATGAGCACAATCGCTATCGACACAAGTAATTGCGTTACCAGCGGACTGCTCATCGCTAGTGAATCCTATTTTCGTAAGTTCACCACTCCTGCTAACCACCGAAACCAACACCATCTTTTGACTTGGTCGAGCAACCTGCGAACTCGCCTGTAAGGCTTCCGACTGCAAGGCTTCTAAGCAACAAGTGTCCGGTAGAATAAATGCGGCAGTAAAGAGCAAGCCAATGCCAATGCCCGCCAACGTGACAACGCGACTGTCGCGATGCTTGCGGTAGCCTGGAACAATCGCACGAGCAACTAAAACGGCACACAAAACGGCGACCACTTGATGAAACAGCGGATCAGCCAGCCATCTCAAACTCGTCAAGCTCGGCAGGGTTGCAACCATTACCGGCATGGCGGCACAGTGCACCGCGCAACCAAACGAGCACAAAACGCCAAACCAATCCAGTCGACCTGCTGAAGCAGGTTTTGCTGTAACAGCTTGCTTGGGCAGAATTGTAAGCTCTGGCGTTATAGTAGGTTCTTCCATAAAAGTGTGTGTGGCCATTCCAATCCTTTCCTGCGGCTCTTTCGAGAGCCCAGCGTCGTGTTGGAAATTCTAACGCTCATCGGCTTCAAATGCAACTCGTATGCAATAAGAACTCTTCTGCATCTTGAAATCGGCAATTTCGCTTGTTTTTTGGGCAGGTAAGTGGGGTTCGACCCCTTTTCAGCCGAGCCCGTAATATAGAATCCAACGAGCGCCCCTACATTATCTTCGACAACATGCCTATTTCTACAAACCCTTTTGCAATAAGACTTTACGATGCAACTTAATGCTTTCACTCATCGTCCGCAATCGGTTTTTCCAATTTTGCTGATCGTCACTGCGACACTTTCGACCGGACTACATGCGGACGAAGGAATGTTCCCGATGAGCGAACTGGGAAAGCTCGATCTCAAGGCAAAAGGAATTGAACTGACGGCCAAGGAGCTTTTTAACCCCAAGGGTCTAAGTCTGGTGGATGGAGTCTGCCGCGTGAACGGTTGCACTGGCTCGTTTGTTTCAAATCGAGGATTGATCATTACCAATCACCACTGTGCCTACGACGCGATCCAAAAGGCGAGCACTCCGAAAAATGATCTACTTGCCAATGGTTTTAAGTCAGCAACACTGGCCGATGAAATCCCGGCTCCCGATTATCAAGTTCGAGTGACCGAAGACTATCGGGACGTTTCAGCCGAAGTCCTGGCAGCCGTAACCGGCGACATGTCCAGCTTGGATCGCAAAAAAGCTATCGACAAGCGGGCGAAAGAATTGGAAGCCGCGGCAGAGAAAGACAATAAGGGATTGCGAGCTGAAGTGGCCGAGATGTTTGCTGGCAAGACGTACGTCCTGTTTTTATATACCTACCTCAAAGATGTTCGACTGGTGTTCGCGCCACCGCAATCGGTTGGCAACTTTGGTGGTGAAGTCGATAACTGGGAATGGCCTCGGCACACCGGCGATTTCTCTTTCATGCGAGCTTACACGGCACCGGATGGGACGTCAGCGACTTTTGCCAAAGAGAACGTGCCATACGAACCCAGGCGATTTGTCCAAGTTGAACCCAGTGGAGTCGGTGAGAACGACGTCGTTTTCTTGCTGGGTTATCCGGGACGAACCGCCCGCCATAAGACAGCATCGTTTTTGAAGTTTGAACAGAGCGTTCGCTTGCCGACGATTGTTGGACTGTATCAATGGCAAATCGATGTGATGACCAAAGCGGGCGCCCAAGATCGTTCTGTCGAAATCAAGCAAGCGTCTCGAATACGTTCGTTGGGCAATGTTGAAAAGCGATCACGCGGTCAATTGCAAGGCTTGCTGCGAGCTGGCATTATTCCGCAGCGCGAGCAACAGGAGGCTCAGTTGCAGTCGTTCATCGACGCTGAACCGGCGCGCAAGTCACAATACGGCAGCCTGCTCCGCGACATTCAAACCGTCTACAGCGAAATGGCTGACGCAGCACCGCTTGAGATCAACCTGGACCAGTTGCGATCGGCGTGTCGCGCGGCTTCATTCGGGTTCTTTGTATACGACTCCGCTGTGGAACGAACCAAAGCCAACTTGGATCGCGAGGCGGCTTATATGGATCGCAACTATGCCGAGTCCGTTCAAAAACTCAAAGTGTCGATGTCCGATTTTCACGGCGCAACGGACCAAACGTTACTAGCCGGTGTATTGCAGCGATTGTCGAAAGTGCCGGCTGCGAAAGAGATCGCCGCTTTGAAGCCACTAATTGAAGACGCGGATAAAATCGATGCGCGGGCCACTTCGCTGGTATCTAAGACAAAACTCGGCGATATTGCTTTTGTTGAAGCTTGCCTCAGCCGCTCACCCGAGGAACTGGCCAAGACCGACGATCCGCTGTTGCAGTTAATCGTTGAGCTTTATCCAACTTTCATCAAGATGCGAGAGAATGATAAAGCCCGCGAAGGTCGGCTCGGACAACTCTACGGTCCGCTCGTGGATATCAAGCAAAAATTTCTTGAACGCGACTTTGTGCCCGATGCAAATAGCACGCTGCGATTGACTTCCGGTCGTGTTCGAAGTTATTCGCCCGCCGACGCGGTTATCAAAACACCGATCACGACACTTCGCGGAGTGCTTGAAAGGACGACGGGCGTTGATCCATTCATCACCCCGACTGCGGTGATGGAAAAGTACCAATCCGGCACGGATCAGCGATTTCGAAGCAAGACCTTGAACGACGTGCCGGTTGCGATTCTTTATGACACCGATACAACGGGCGGGAACTCTGGCAGTCCCGTATTCAACAGCCGCGGTCGTCTAGTCGGTGTGAATTTCGATCGATGTTTTGAAGCCACGATCAACGACTTTGCATGGAATACAAACTACAGCCGTTCGATCGGTGTCGATATCCGCTATGTGCTGTGGATCACCGGAGTCGCGTACGGCGCCGAGCATCTATTAACCGAAATGGGTGTGACATCGGCAGTGAAGTAGTAGCTGCAAGCAATGTAGCTGGTTTCGGAGAAACCGGGCGCACCGGTGACTTTTCTACTGCATCCGGTTTCTCACGAAACCAGCTACCTTCCACTTCAACCTTCTTTCACTTCAACCTTCTTTCACTTCAAACTTCTTTCACTTCAAACTGGATGGGCTTGAAGGTGATATGGCGAACCGCGGCGCCTGGGTTATAGAACTTAACGCCGTGCAGCTCTCTTCCTGCCACAGCGACGTGTGTATGGCCAAAGAAAACTCGGCGAACTTTGCTCGGCGTATTTACCAGTTGTGGAAGCAGTCGAAGGAGTTTTTGGCAAGTTTGAAGTTCTCGGTGACGGAACTTAGGTGCCATGCGATGGATCCGCATTGCAACGATCGCTCCGTAAGCTCGCCTGGACAGATTCGATTGATTCGACTGGGGGTGGAACCTATCTCGATACGAGTCAAGCATTGAAAGATCATGACCTGCGTCCAGCACATCGCCGTGCAGGAACACCGAATCCCCCAATTGCAGGTGATGACGATGCCAAGTAAATCGTTCGTCCCGGCTTGAAATCTCGCTTAGGATGCCGAAAAACTTCGGCGAACAGTCGTGATTGCCCGCAAGAAAAACCACTTCGCCGCGCCATTGATCGAGCAGAATGAGCAACCATTTCTCTGCCGCCACCAGCGTTCCTGATTCGCCCAAAGAGCTCCATTTGAAATCAAAGATATCGCCTCCCAGGACGAGCAAATTCGATTCTGGATAAGAAACTTGCAATTCACTTGGCAGCGACTCCGCTTTGCTTCGTCCGCTGAAAACATGCAAATCCGAGACGAAAACACCTCTGCGTACCATCCCGTTTGGCAAGTCCGCAGCCGAATTTGTAGGTCCATACTGCATGAAAAACGCCTCCCGCTGCATTTCGCATGGTTGCGGCGACAAACTCGCGACAACGCTCTGCCAGAATTTTGATCTGTCAAAATTTTAAATCCCAACGCTTCCTTTACCACACCGACGCTGTCCGTTATTGTAATGCAGATAAGTCATCTTGCCCTCGTAGCTCAGTTGGATAGAGCGAAGCTTTCCTAAAGCTTAGGCCACAGGTTCGATCCCTGTCGGGGGTATTTAGACCCAGTTCACAGTGTGCCGCTAAGCGTCAGAGTGTGGCTCTCATTGGGTTTCACGCTTTAGGTGGTGTCTCTTCAACCATCTTGATTTGCTCTGAGAGTTGCGTCTGCAACCTGCCGCTACAAGGCGTTCCTCGCCGAAGATGAAGGCTACTACTGGAACTTGAGTCGATACATTCATTTAAATCCCTCCAGCGGCCGGTCGCGAGATGGCAGCTTATCCGTGCCGTCGTTATGCCCGAGCGACGTTGCGGGAACTATCTGAACGATTTGGCTTGAGCCATCCGGACAGTGCATCGGACCTTATTCGTCGCGGAGCCAAGCGACTCGAGCAATTAAAAGAAATGGTGATTCAATTGAGAGCTATTGAAGACAATCTCAATGTGAATCCCGAATATCGAGTCTGACCCCGGCGAAAGCCGGCAATGCGCCCCTAGAACTGAAGGGTAGCTTTCAAACGCACGGAAAGTGAAGCTCTCGAAACCGCAATGTGCTACCAACCGACGTGCATCAAAAAACAAAGATGACTATCCCCAAACGACCACGAACATGCGCCAAAAGTCGATGTGGATTAGAAAGAGATTCGGCCTGAAGATTCTTCCGGGCCTCGCGCATTTCTTTCAGCGTCATTTGCAAGAGTCCTATCGAAACTGCGAAACGAAACAAATCGTTCCACAAGAATCATGGACTGAGCGGCTACTGTCCCAATTTGCCGAGACTCTATTGCAAGGCAAAGACGTATTTGATCGCCGCGCTCACTTCGGCCTGCCTATCCGTACTTAGCGGCCAACTTTCAGTCGTATTGATTTCGCTGAATTTATAAGTCGTGATTAGGTCAAGTTGTATCACGCACTTTTCAGTAGCGCCGCTTTCGCCTTGTTCTAGTAGTACATATTGATTGCGACCGATTCTTTCGTGCAGTTTTTTCGTAGTAGTCGGGGATGCGATCACAAAACTACCGCCGTTCAACTCTCGCCGGCTAAGCACAACAATTAGTCGAGGCTTTGTATCTGGCGTACCACCATCTCTTAATCGGTAGACTTGCCCATCTTGTGGAGATGATGGCAACGTCTATTCCTCGCTATGACCACGAGCACTACGTTCGATCCAATAATGCTGCTCAAGCCAATCTTCTGCCGATTCTAGCGAAGAGTAAAATTCGGTTACATTCGCTACGTCATAGCCGCGTTCATGGCAAGCATTTATCCAGTTTTTGGCAACTTCGCTTCTCTCAATGATTGCGAGATAGTTAGCAGTTAGTAGCTCTTGAAACCCATCAAACGCTAGCTCGCCGTGCTTGTGCTGACTAATGACGTGCTGCTCCGCAAGTCCGAGCCATCGAATTGCGTCAATTCCCTTTTGAAGGAATGTTTCACAATCAAAGCAGTTCATTGCTGCACGGTGGTCTACCATGACTGGGTCAATCGTCGGGTCTTGAAACTGTGCGACCCTGCTCTTTGCAATGTCGAAGGTCGTTTCCATTTGAATCACTTCCGCTTGCGTTCTGCGAAGTACAACTGATATATCCGCGCCACTAACGGCACCAACGCTTATATCGACCAACTTGGCCTTCGGGAGCAGCGTTGGCAGTTAACTGCGCCGTTAAACGGCTGTTAACATCTAATCGTATATACTAACACGTACTAATATGAAACTAAGATTTTCTCTGTTTCCTAAACTCAAAAGCAACAATGCAGGTTCCAATTTGCGTGTATTTTGCAGGCTTTTCCAGCAAAAAACGTAACCATCTCGTGCAAACTTTGTTGAGATTTAGTTTGCATTTCGTTGATATTTCTTGGAAGTCTCGTGGAAAGACCCCTCTATCGCTGAACTTATTTTCAAGGTGGATATTTCCGCTCGGCGGACAAGCCTTATTTTACCCAATAAAATCCAGCGTTTTACCGCCCCCAATCTGCAAAACGGTGCATTCCCGCAACGCCGCGCAAGCTCTTGATGCGCCACTTGTTTCGCCGATTCGACGAAGGCGGCTATTGCCGGGAATTCGCTCAGGTCCTTAGAAGCTTTCTGCTGGAAAGGAACGAGGTTTGCGAGTACGCTACAATGACGCGCAATCGACTCCTAGCAAGAATCGTTTTGCCAGAGCAAACCGTTAGTAAGCGTGCAATGTGGGGTCGAAGACTTCGCATGCAGTGCACACCCTAGAGATTCCCACCAAAAACCCTACCTTACGTTTTCTTTAGCCAGGCATCGACCGCTCAGAAAAGGTTCGAGTGCGTTGACTGAGGATATTCCAAACCAACAGTTGTCATTACCGCGGATCGTTTCCAGACTTTCTTCCATGCGAGTCGGTGAATCGGCACCGTTAGGTCAATATGAACTACCTACCTGATTTGATACTTCGCTGCCATGAAATTATTAATCAATCGTCAAAAGTCGGGCTTGATGCGCTCTCTTTGGCTGGCCTGCTTGGTCGGCGCGATCGCAAATCCGGCGTTCGGCCAGACGACACCACAAAACGCTGAACCGCAATTGTCGCAAACCGGCAAACAAGTGCAGCCTGATTCAGCCAAAATTAGTTTTTCTTTCGAGCGTGTTCCGTGGCGCGACGTCATTAAGTGGTTGGCCGACGAATGCGAATTGGCTTTGCAGTACGAGGATCTTCCTACCGGTAGCTTTTCTTATGACGATCCAAATTTGTATTCGCAACAGGCTGCTATCGAGCGCGTCAATCTTTTTTTACTGCCGCAAGGTTTTACGCTAGTCCGAAGCGGCAAGCTACTGAGCGTAATCAACCTTGGAGACCCGCGAAGCAAGCAACAATTAAACGCCATCGCAGATCTGGTGACGCCCAAGGAACTGGACGCACGCGGCGACCATGATGTCGTCAAGTGTATTTTTCCGCTGGGTGACTTTGCATCGCAAGATGCTATCGAAGAACTTTCCCCGCTGAACTTGATGACCACGCCGTTCGTGTTCAATAAGACCAAACAAATCATGGTCACCGACACGGTCGCGAAGCTAAAAAGTGTCAAAGCGATTCTGGATTCGTTTCAAGTGAAAGGATTGAAAAACGGAACCGTTATCAAGAGCTTTACTTTGAAGCACGTTCAAGCTGAGGACATTTTTGTTGTGGCCCGCCCCCACTTGGGACTAGCAACGGACGAGCTGATCGGTATCGATGTTAGCCTATCATCCGACGTACAAGGTCAACATATTTTTGTTACCGGCCTCGAAGACAGAGTTAAGTTGATCGAGAACTTAATTCAATCATTGGACTTGCCTAAAGAGGAACTGTCGGGGGCTGGCGGCAACGCAGTTCTCAAATCGCATTTTGTTGAAGGCGGTAATCTTCAAACCGCTTATAGCGTATTGCAAACCATGCTGGCCGGAAAATCGGTGCGTCTATCCGTAGACGATCGAGCTCGGAGCATCGTGGCGCTGGCCTCAGCTGAAATCCAATCGGAAATTGCAAAGACCGTCGCTGAACTACAGGCGTCCGAAGCTGAGTTTGAAGTGATTCCTTTGAAATCCATTGACCCTCATTATGCAATTGGCTTGCTGGAAGAAATGCTCGACCACTCCAAGTCGTCTAAGAAAACGAACGAACTCGCGGATGAAGCTGCGTTGATCGATGCTGATCCCGGGAATAAGCGATTGTTCGTACGCGGCAAGAGATATCAAATCGAAGAGATCAAGAAGATCATTTCTGAGCTCGAATCGTCCGATGGCAACAACATCGACCGAAAGGAAAACACTCGAGTTGTCCCACTTAGGTCAAATCAAATAGAGCAGGTATTGCAGACAGTTGTAAGGTTCTGGCAAAAGGCCAATCCAATAATTCTGCTTCCTCCAGCAGAACAAATTGAATTTCAAGCTATCGAACGAGTCGTTGGAATTGATCCAGCCAGGTCGAAGCTTGTGACGGCCAATGCAGATGTGAGACAGTGGACAGGCGGAAAGCTCCTGACGAAACCCACCGCCAGTCAAGCGCCTCTCATACGCTGCCAAATGACGTCGCAAGGACTGTTACTGCAATCCGAAGACACGAAGGCACTGGACCACTTCGAGCAAGAGTTGCGAGTTATCGCTGGCACGCTGGAATCCGCACCTACGCCGCCCGTTGTGTTTTACCTTCAGTACATGAAGCCCGCTGATGCTCTTCGTATGTTGGCGGAGTTGCTCGATGGTGCCGAGGCAGCCAAAGAGGGTGAAGCGGGAACGCTGGTGAATGGCTACATCTCCTCGCCTGGTTCCTATTTGGGCAACATCGTTACGTCTCGCGACGGTACCGCAACGATGATTTCCGGTTCCACGACCGTTGTGGCGGATTCACGGCTTAACCGACTGATCGCGCAAGGCACACCGCAGGATATTAAGAAGATCGAGGACTATTTAAAGATCGTCGACAAGGACAGCAGCATCGCTGAGAACAAGACATACGGTACCGCGCGGTTGATTGAGCTGACAAATACGAAGGCGAGCGAAGTTGCAACAGCGATTCGGGAAGCCTACGCAGGTCGCGTTTCCGCGGGCTCAGCGTCCAGCGCACCGACGCCGTCTGGCACTCAGCAAGCCCGCGATACCGCTTCGAATAAAGGCTCTGATAACGAAAAAGGTGGCGATGAAAAGCAACCGGCGGCGAAGGCAACTTCCAATCAGCCGGTTCAGAATCTTGAACCCAAAATGACCATCGCTATTCACGAGCCGAGCAACTCGCTCATTGTGACCGCTCCGGAACAGTTGTTTGCCGAAGTGGAGCAATTGGCCAGATCGATCGATACCCGCAGTCAACAGACGGTTGAAATTGTTCCAGCTACGAACGTCGCAATGCTCAAATCGCTGTTCGGTGGAGGAACTCAAGGCAGTTCAAGCAGTAACTCAGGGAGTGGATCCAACAGTGGATCGGGGCGTGGCGGAAGCTCGGGCAATGACGCCGCTCGGAACGCCATCCTGGATATGCTGAAATCGAGGGGAAGGTAATCTCACGGTAGCGAACTCCGTAACTTGAGCCAATGATGACTACAAATCGATTCAATGCAAATTTAAACGTGCTTCGCATGGCAGTGCTGATCGGCTGCATTTTGTCGGGGCGGTCGCTTTACGCGCAAGCAGGACTTCGCGAATCGCTCGAGCGATTGGATCGCAACGAGAACGGCAAGATAGAACCCGAAGAGATTACGCCATTGGCTCGCCCATACTTGGAGCGAATCGCGGGCCGGCGTTTGCAACTCGATCGAGCCAATGACATATCGACACTCCAAGAGGCCGGTCGTCTCTATCACGCAATGCGAAATGGACTGGTGGGAAACGATGTTGCCATTCAGAAACAAAATAAGAATGGGCCGATGCCACTTGTTCCCGATGCCGACCAGCCACTGATTCCGGAGTTCGGAATCGCAGAAGTGAAGTACCCCTACACGAAAGCCGATTTAGACGAAGCGGACCGAACATTGCGCAGAGCCGACATTAACAAAGATGGAAACATTGACCGAGCCGAAGCCGCAAACACACAATGGACTCACACCGATCCTTTTGAAATGGATCTCGACCACAACGACCAACTTTCTCGCATGGAATTGGCCCAACGATTTGCTCGTCGCCGCTTGTTATCAGGCGCTTCGCAAGAATTGATTCAAAAGGCCAGGCGAACCGGCAATGGTATTCCACCTTCGGCTAAGCCAGACGCGTCCAAAACGGAAGACTATGGCTGGTGGAGGCGGGGAGGAAGCAATCAATGGTTGAGCGCTAGCGTTTTGAGTAGGTTTGACTTGAATCGCAATGGTCGTTTGGAAGAGCAAGAAGCGCAGTCTCTTGGTATCCCGATGGGTCGAATGGATGTTGACCGCAATGGTGATATCTCTCGAGACGAGTTGCAAAATTTCTTGAAGGCCATGCAAGACGAAGCCGGCGACGAATCAACGGGGTTGCCGGGTTGGTTCTTTGAACTCGACGAGAATCGCGACGGACAGATCGAAATGGCCGAATTTACAACAGACTGGTCGGAGGAGAAGCTTCAAGAATTTGAAGGGCTCGATAGCAACGCCGACGGACTATTAACGTCTGCCGAAGTTGCTCAGTCAAAATCTCAGATCGGCGGCAGCTACCGGAATGCTCACGCTCAAGTATTGCCTCCGCATAAAACCGTCATTTCCGAAATTGAAATCACCGATGACTTTGTCATTCGCGAGCTGACTTTGCAGCTTTCAATTACTCACACGCAAACCGGCTATTTGGACGCTTTCCTTACCGGACCAGATGGCCAACGCATCGAACTATTTAGTGAAGTAGGTGGATCGGGAGACCATTTTGATCGCACGGTTTTCGACGACAAGGCCGAAACGCCTATCGTAAAGGCGTCGTCTCCTTTCACCGGCACTTTTCAGCCTATGGCACTTGTTAAAAGGCAACCCAGCTTGAGCTCGTTCGTTGGCAAGAACGCCAGGGGAGTATGGCAGTTAGTGATCCGCGGAACGCGCAGCGATAGGTTCGGCATGCTGCACGATTGGTCACTCAACATGAAAACACGCGAGGCTGACTCCGTTACTCCGAAAACCGCAACGACTAACTCTCAACGTTAAATCGAATGGTGTTGAAGTTCTTTAATGGGGCCGATCAGTCGGTTAGAGTAGTTCAAGTTTCTTGTAAGCGCGACATGAACGAAAACTCGGTTGCATCGGTTTGATCGTGATGCAGTCCGGAGCGATTCATCAGCAGCAAGTTGTCCCGACGAGCGATCGATTTTCGCTGGTCCAGCGCTCGCTACTACTTGGCTGAACCTTCTAAGCAACAGTTCGAAGGACTACCGACAGTTCACGGTCTTCGTGCCCAAATATTCGACCCATCAGTCGCACGTTAATGGCATTG
>JANODD010000392.1:0-12681 GCA_031412515.1 Planctomycetia bacterium
TTCCTGCCCACCCAAAGTCACCGCTCATTCGGGCATCGATGCCCTTGTCCACGCCATCGAAGCTTATACAAATCGTGGTTACCAGCAGATGGTCGGAGTCGACCCACAAGCTCGCGCCTACGAAGGCAGCTATCCGCTCACGCGTCTCCTCGCCGCTGAAGCCATTCGATTGATCGGTCGCTCACTTGTCCGCGCATATGAGCAACCAACCGACAAGTCCGCCCGCGACGACATGGCCCTCGCCGCAACGCTCGCCGGCATGGCCTTTTCTAACAGTGGAGTAGCGATCGTTCACGCCCTTGAGTATCCAGTTGGCGCCCTCACTCACTGCAGTCACGGCGAAGGCAACGGCCTGCTACTCCCGCACGTCATGCGCTTTAACCTACCCGAATGCATGCCGCATTTCGCCGACATATCCAGTTGGCTTTGCTCTAGTCGCACTCGGCAAGAGCGACCCACTGACGACACTTCCTCTGGTGCATCACAATCCATTGAAGCCGCAGCCAATCAAGCCATCGAAGCCGTCATCACACTGCAAAAACAAATCGGCATCCGCACCCAACTCCGCGACCTCGGCTTACAAGCCGACCAAATCCCCGCTGTCGCCCAAAAGTCCTTCCAAATCAAACGCCTCATGGACGTAAACCCACGCCGTCCCACTGAACAAGATCTAATTGCGATCCTCAATGCAGCCTACTAAACAACCCTCACCAAATTGCATAATTCCCATAACTCCTATTACTCGCATCACTCCCGCGTGAATTAGTTGAGGCTGTTCGAACTGAGCCGTTCTGCACGCAGACGAAAGGGGTTACGGTCGGGCAATTCCTGCAGCATCTGGGAAATGTATTTTTCTAACAAAGCGTTGGTGCCATCCAATCCTTTGATTTTGATAAGAATATTTCTCGAGTGTTCGATGCAATCGTAAATGTCAGTGTTGTGTACACCTAGTTTTGCTCGAGTGTCTGACAAGGTCAGAGTGACGATTTCTTCGGCCTTGGCGAACTCGCCAGCCTGCTCGAGTACGTCGGCTAACTTTAGGTGCCATGAAGCGACATCTGGATGATCCTTTCCGCACGCCTCCGCCGCTAAATCGACGGCTTGCTGGGCTGTTTTAAGAGCCTGCTCCTCACACCCCAGTTTCAAATAAATCTTCGCCAACGTAAAGCAGGTGTCGAGCGCCTGAGGCGAGCGCCGTCCTAACGATTCACAGAAAATTTGATGCCCGCTCGTTACAAACTCAGTTGCGAGTTCAACGTTCCCGATTAGCAGATATTGTTCAGCCAGGGCAAGTTTCATGGCTGCCATTAAGGGGTGCTTGGGAAATTGCCGACTCAGCCGACCCGAGTGCCATTGTTCGAGTTGCTTTAGCCGCATCGGATCCTTACCCATACGGCTAATCCACCGTGCAACTTTGGGCCAGTCATCTTGATGAAACGGAACTAGGTCATCGTCGTTCGGAAGATCTTCCTCAGCCGGCCGCACTCCGTCGCTGCGACTTCGCAGATCACCACACAACTGTCGCACTTGATTCCACTGAATGTTTAGTCCAGCGGCAAACACTTTGTTTTCAAAGGCCTCCGCGCCGCTTTGAAATTGATTTGCGAGTGCTTGTGCTGCTACATAGTCACCCATTAGCGTTGCAACGCGGGCTTGCAGAATGGCCAGGGTGCTTCCGGCTTCTGGCTGGATCGCAGGTTTATTTTGCAGATTGTTCAGTAGTTCTAAAGCAGATTCGTATTCGCCCCTTCGAACCAAGCGATTGACCGAATACTCATGCGAGTAAATCTCATAGCCTTGGTATTCTTTCTGGTCCCTGTGCAAACCTTCTAAGCGTATCGACCAAGCATCGACTTCTAGGAGCTCACCAGCGACGCTAAGCCTATCAATCAACTCTCGAACCAGCTGGGCGGTCTCGGAGTCGAAACCTACTAACCGCAGTCGCATTTCGACTGCCGCTCTCTGGTAATGAATTGAATTGACCTCGTCGCCGCGGCAATGCGCAATCCAAGCCGCATCACTTAAGATCTCAATAGCGGTGGGGTGGTCGGTATCGCCTAAAGCGATATTAAGCATACCTAAGGCTTGCGTGATGTATTCCGTTGCCTCAAGAGATCTACCTACTCTTTGATGAACACTTGCCAAATTATCCAGCATAATTGCTTTGCAATAAGGATTGATGGGCGAGTCCTTGATCCGGCTCCATTCGTCCTGGAGGCGTTGCAGCAGCACGTCCGCCCTGCCATCCTCGCTCGCCTGGGCGATCGCTGCGGCACTGTATGCCAGAGCAGAATGTGGATGTTCACGACCAAGAACTTCAGCTTTGAAAGCCGCAGCCCGCCAAACGTTGGGTAGCGATTCAACAAGCCAAGCTTTATTTCGGTTCCCGATCGCGGCGTAAGTATGGTAGACGCATGTATTGGCCCACATCATCGTCTTTTCAGCGTTCAGATCGCGGAGTATTGTTTGGGCCAATAAGAATTCCTGTCGCGACGCGTCGAAACTTCGTTGCTCGGCATCAATACGAGCCAGGGTCGTCCAGGCCGCAGCAGCCGATATACTCCGATCTTGTTTCTCCGCTTGGTAAATAGCCAGCGCTTCGGATACTAGTTGGCGAGCTTCGTGGACCATGCCGAGGTCGAGTGCACTTGTACCGATCGACGTCAACAATCTAGCCCTCGCTAGAGGATGGTCGACCAAGCTCGTTTTCATCTGCTCGATTCCATGTTGAACGACATCGCGTCCCGAACCTTTGACCGCCTCGCTATAGCCTTTGGCCGACATAGCGGGGACTGAATCTTGTCCGACCAACGTGGCATCAAACAGACGCTCAAGCATTTGAATCGATTCGTTTGCTGCGCTGGCCTCCGAAAGTGCTAGGCGTTCGTTTTCAATCGCGTTTTCGCGGGCTCGGTCAGCAATCATGCGGAGAGTAGTCTCTACTCGAATCGAGTGAGCCTGCAAAGCCGCGAAGGTGATTGCTCCAGCCGTAAGAATTACCATGAATAAAATACTCGTTGCAATCAGCACAGCGACGCTAGGCTTGCGCATGGTCCAGCGTTGTAAGCGAATTAGCACTCCCACTGGCCGCGCGTGTACGGTGTTACCAGTAAGAAACCTCGATAGGTCGTCCGCCAGCTCGCGCGCGGTGGAATATCTTCGCTTGGGATTTTGCTCGAGGCACTTGATACAAATGTTGGTTAAATCCTTCGAAAGTCCCGGAACAAGCTGAGCTGGCGAAATGAGCTCGCCACGTTGCAGTTGTTGAACAATTGCGAAGAACGTCGTACCAACATAGGGACCGCGCCCGGTGAGCAGGTGATATAAGATGGCCCCCAAAGAGTAGACATCGGCAGTAGGTTGATTGCAGTTGTTTTCACCCAGCAAGCACTCAGGGGCTGAGTAACTGGGCGTCCCCAGCGCGAGGTCATCCTTGGTCCTACTCAACTCGTTGGTCATACGTTTGGCTAAACCAAAATCGGCAATCTTAGCCGTACCATCTTTGGCAATCAGGATATTGGCTGGTTTGAGATCGCGGTGAACGATACCACACTCATGAATGGCTTCTGTGGCCAAGGCAATACCGCGAACTAGTTCCGCTGCTTGGCGAGGATCGCAGAGCGTGTTGTTGAACAATGTCGCTAAGTTACCGCCGGGCGCATATTCAAGAACTAGATAGAGTTGTCCGTCGTGCTCGCCAATGTGGAACAGTTGCAAGATTTGTGGATGATGTATCGCAGCGACCGTTTCCGCTTCGTTGCGAAAGCGGGCGAACTCGCGCTTACTGGCAAGCGCACCAGATCGCATCAGTTTAATGGCGACCACCCGCTTCAACTGTAAATCAAGGGCTCGATAAACAATTCCCATACCGCCGCGGCCCAAAAATGACTGGATCTCAAATCCGGGAATCGATGGCGCGAGAGTGGCGTATGAACTCAATCCGTTAGTACCATCTGCTTTTGTATTATGAATCAGGCTAGTGACTTCGGTAACATAACGACGCAACTTAGGCACACCGGCTAACATGCTGTCGATCGTTAGTCCAGGTTCGGTCTTCTGCCTGAGCTCGCATTCCAGCCACAGCAATTCAGCGACGGCTCGGGAGTCATCCAGTAACTCTTGGTGCCGTTCAATATAGTTCATAACGCCCACTTGACGACCATGTCGAAACTGCAACTCGAGATCGCTGTGAATGAGTTCAATCAATAGGTTCGATCGGGCACCATCGTGCGTTGCCAAGTACTCGTCGAATTCCCGATATTTCTCAAGCGACCAATCGCGTTCAAAAGATTTAACCTGCCGATCAATCCATTCCCACTGGGCGGCCGTCAGTGCCGACCTGGAATTATCGGTTGCCATAATTTGCTCACATACTACCGATTGGATTTCGCTCAAGCTCGCGTACTATGCGCAGAACCGTGCGTTGTACAGTACGCTGTGAACATTTTATAGCGGTCGCCGTTTCCAATGTCGAGCGTCCATCTAAGAGATGGGCAATGACGGCACGGTCCTGCTCGTCGAACCCGCCAAGAATGTGCTCAAGCCATTCGTAGCGGGCCAGCGCATCGTCCGGCGCAGGTTCACGACCAGGAAGATCCCTCAGTTTATCTGCGCTAGCTCGGTCCTCCAAAAATGCCTGTTCGCGATTCACATCTCTACCGGCAGTCGCGAATTTAGCCGCGTAGCGCAGGCACTTGCGAGTTATTAAGACGCTCAGCAATCCGCGCAGGCTGCGCGACGAATCAAATTCCCAATGTCCTTGCTTAAGATTGAAAAAGAAACTTGCGAAAGCTGACTGCAAGACATCGTCAGGGTCGACTTTGGCTTGCAATGCGCGACCAATCCGCCGATGAGCCAGCATGCGCAACCTTTGCCAGTACCGATCCAATAAATGCTGGGCAGCAGCATTGTCACCACATCGCAATTTAAGTATCAGCGCTGCAAAACTCTTGTTCTTGTCGGATTCGCTGGGGCTAAGCAATTCGTTGCGCAAATCATCGATTTCAATATTCACCCGTTTTGCAGCCATTCGGTAGTCCAACGTTGATAACCGGACAAAACTAAGAAATTTTTCGCGAAAGGTGTCGCGTGGGGCGACGCGATCGGCATTTCATCTTAGGCGAGCCGCGTTCTGTCGGCAACCTTGGACAAATTGAATTCACTCACACCGCTGCATCCGGCAGGTGCGACCCACCATAACCTCCCGAGATGAACACGAGAAGAAAAAAAATGAACCTTCGCCATTTCTTATCCTGCGTTGCAATTTGCGCACTCTTAAACAGTACTGCCTGGAGCCAGTATCCTGTGTTGCCCGCCGAAACGCTTGGAAATGGGAACTACGAATGGCGGCCAGAATTGGGTGGGTGGCGTGATAAAACAACCAACGTTGTTTGGGGGTACTCGGTTCTCGATACCATCAACGCGGGCGTAAACTACTCTTTTGCAACTTCAAATATCTCCAATTACCCGCAGTATCTATTCAGTCGAGCACAGTCGCTCCTGGACGAAGCCGCCAGTTGGGAATTAGCGGCCAGTATGCAGACCGATCCACTGGTAAAACAGCGATACCTAGATTTGGCCTCCAGCAAGAGAGCAGATTCTGCGTCGACGACGCTAGCCGCTACGGATGCCAAGCAATATACGAATTGGCGGTCTCCGACACTGGCTGAATTTCGAGCAGCGTGGAACAAGGGCCTGTTCACTCGCGGTTCCGGCGCTTTCAATTTAGATATGACGCCCTTCAACGGATATCAATCGGGCTACGGTGGATCCACCTGGACATCGAATCCACCGAGTCCCAATAAGAAATTAGCAACCGTATTCAGTATCACCTCCGGGCAAAGCTACTCCATTGTCGTCAGCTCACAGGTGGGTTGCATCGCAGTGCGTACGGCACAGTGAACGCCCCAAAGACTTTGTCAACTTCATGACGTTCGATTACGCTCTCAATGAAATTCCATCACGGAGTACTAAATGAATCGACGACTGTATCGCAGTTCGCGCAGCCGGAATAAAACTAGTTCCAGTCGGAACCTCAATGGTCGATCCTTGGCCTTGGAGCACTTGGAGGAACGAGCACTGCGAGCGATCCTAACTGTCAATTCAGTTGGCGATAATATCAATGCAAATGACGGCGTAACAACGCTTCGTGAAGCGATCATTACGAGCAATTCGACAATCGGTCGCGACTCGATTGTATTTAACATCGCTCAAGGCGGACCGGCAATCATTCGGCCACTTTCACCTCTGCCAGCGATTTCTGATCAGGCCATCGTCGACGGAAAGCAAGTTGGTTTCGTAAGACCAGTGGTCGAAATCGATGGTTCGCTTCTACCCGTTGGTCAAGCAATTTTTTGGGTGACTGGTAATAACATTGAAATTAGCAATTTGTCGATTCACTCAGCTCGTGGAGTGGGTGTCTTTTTGACTGGTGGCCATAACAGCGTCGTAGGCAACTATATTGGCCTTGATGCAAGCGGTGTTGTCGACCGTGGGAACCTCTACCAGGGTGTCTACGTAAGTTCGACTGCCAACTTCATTGCTGGAAATGTCATCTCGGGTAATGATGCCAACGGAATTTGGATTGACAGCGATTTAGGGGCTGCAAACTCAGTAACCAACAACTTCATTGGCACCGACTGGTCCGGAGCTTTTTCGATTGCGAACGGATTGAATGGAGTTTTGGTGACGACGGGTGATGGTAATTCGTTCGCGAATAACTTGATTTCCGGGAACGGAAATACCGGCTTATGGATTTTGAACTCAGTCGGAAATACGATCGCCAGTAATTGGATTGGCACCAATGCTCTGGGTTCTAATTTAATAGGGAACGCATCTACCGGAGTCAGATTGTCTGACTCGGCGTCTGGCAACCGCCTTAGTGGAAATGTGATTTCTAATAATGGCGGCTATGGCATAGAAATATACAACGGAGCGATCGCCAACCAAATTGACACCAACATAATCGGCTTGGCACCCGACGGCGTGAAGTCTATTGGTAACAAGCTTTCCGGGGTCTATGATGGGGCTGGTAATAACACAATCGGAGGAGACGACAGGTCGTTTAAAAACTTAATATCCAGCAATCGCGGTTCCGGAGTTTGGGTCAACGCATCGGACAGTGTGGTCTCGAACAATTACATCGGTACGGATGTTTCAGGCAGCCTCGCACGCGGCAATTCCGAATCAGGAATTCTGATCACCGGTGCCAACAATCGAGTCCGTACGAACGTATCATCGGGCAACGCTTTCCACGGTGTGGCCATCGTCGGTACATCATCAACAGGCAACAGTGTTGACGCCAATCTCATTGGAACCAATGCCGCCGGCAACGCAGCGATCCCGAATGCGTTCCAAAGTATCTTCCTGTCTAGCAACTCGAACACCGTCACAGAAAATGTGGTTTCTGGTAGCGGTGGCAATGGAATTCGTATCGACGGCGGTTCAAACAATCGCATCGAGCGTAACAAAATTGGAACGAATTTACTTGGCTCAGCTGGTTTGGGTAACGCCGTCAACGGAATACTTGTCTGGCTGGGCGCGTCGAACAACATCATTCAAGACAACACGATCTCGGCCAATGGAAACAATGGTGTATGGATGCTAGGTGCGGATGTAATCGGCAACCGCATTCAAGGCAACCGCATCGGCGTAACCTCGAGTGGGAATTCAACGTTAGGTAACGCCGCATCTGGTGTGCGAATCAGCGACGGTGCCAATCGCAACTTTGTGGGCTCCAACAGCGATGGAGTTAGTGATGCGGCCGAGGGTAATGTGATTTCAGGAAATCGCGGCGAAGGTGTCGAGCTCTATGGCGTTGGGACGAAATCAAATGTCGTCTATGGAAATACGGTCGGACTGAATGCAGCAGGTAACGCGCTGCTTGCTAACCTACAAAACGGCATACTTGTTTCGCTTGGTGCCTCTAACAATACCATCGGAGGCTTGGGTCCTGCCCAGCGCAACATTGTTAGCGGCAACGCGAAGGATGGTATACGGTTGGCCGGGTCGAATAGCGGTAAAAACCAAGTTTTTGGAAACTATGTGGGTACGGATGCAACCGGCCTGATTGACATGGGCAATCGTGGTCAGGGGGTGAATATCGATTCGGACTTCAACGAAATCACGAACAACGTGATTGCAGGGAATGACGGAAGTGGGATCGTCTTTAATAGCGCCGATAGCAACCTCGTGCTTAGCAATACGATTGGGCTGGGCAGTGACGGGTCGACTGTGCTGGGTCATCCCGGCGTTGGCATCTACGTAACCGGCTCCGGAAATCAGATTGGCAGCGCGCGGAACTCAACGGCTAATGTCATTTCGGGTAGTGTATTTAGCGGAATCGAAATCATTGGTGTAGGATCAACCAAGAATCTTATCAAAGGAAATTTTATCGGAACCGATCGCAGTGGTAGTTTGTCACGCGGTAATGGTATACCAAGGTGGGTTGATAGCACTGGCGGTGTGCTCATCGCCGATGGAGCAGCAGATAACGTCGTCGGCACGGACTCGGACAGCAACCTTGATGACCAAGAAGGAAATGTAATCTCTGGCAACTTTACACAAGGCGTGCATCTGCTCAACACGACTGGTAACCGCGTCGCAGGAAATCGTATTGGAACGGATCTGTCTGGACTAACCGTGCTAGCCAATGCTGGTTCTGGCGTTAGGATCAATCGATCCAATGCGAATATTATCGGAGGTTCCCGACCGGTTGCCCGCAATCTTATCTCGGGAAACACCTTGTCAGGCATACTCGTTGAATTTAGCAATAACAACGAGATGACGGGCAATTATGTCGGGACAAATTTGTCCGGCACTTCCGCGATTTCCAATTCACTGGATGGTATCCGCTTGCAAGGCGGATCTGTTGGCAACAAGATTGGCGGGCCGACCGAGGTACCCGGCGCTGGGCTGGGTAACCTGATATCGGGTAACAGCCAACGCGGTGTAGCCATGTTTGCTGCGGGTATCAACAACACCGTCCAGGGCAACATTGTCGGACTAAATGCGGCCGGTGACAGTCGACTGCGCAATGTTTTCCAGGGTATTGAAGTCAACAACACCAGTCAAACTGTTGTCGGTGGTTCCCGTTTCGATTTGCGAAACGTAGTCTCAGCCAACACAGGCTCTCTGGGTGCGATTTTACTTGCTGGTGGCAGCAGCAACATTGTGCAAGGAAACTATGTCGGAACAGACATTGCCGGAAATATTGCCCTAGGCAATGCTTTCGACGGCATTACTATTGTAGGTGCGAGCAATAACCTGATCGGCGGTGATCAACCCGCCTCAGGCAACTTAATTGCAGGCAATCAACGGGATGGTATTTGGATTCAGGATGCGATAGCCTTCTTCGGCCTGAACCGAGAAGCTCGCAACAATGTCGTGAAGAACAACGCGATCGGCATGGCGGCTAATGGTCAAGCACTTGGCAATCAGCGAAACGGAGTCTCTATCTCGGATGGTGCGGATGGATCATTGATTGAAAGCAATACGATTGCAAACAACCACGGTTCTGGAATTGTCATTAAAGCCTCGACCACGATCCAAAATCGAGTGCGCAGCAATTCGATATACCAAAATCGCGGTTTGGGAATCGACTTAGAGGGCGACGGGGTCACTACGAACGATGTGAATGATGCTGATACTGGAGCTAACACCCGTTTAAATTTTCCAGTTATCCGTAAGGTCCTTACTGGATTGAAGACCCAAGTCGCGGGTACTTATCAGGGCATTGCCTCGACTGCCTTTCAGTTGGAATTTTTCGCAAATCTGCAGACAGATGAGTCTGGCTTTGGTGAAGGTCAACGCACGCTTGGCTTCACTGATTTGACCACTGACGCTAGCGGATTTGCAACTTTCGATATCCAGCTAACTTCTTCAACACTAAATTCTGAGTTTGTCACTGCGACGGCGACGGACTCAGCGGGTAACACGTCAGAGTTTTCGCGGGCCTTGGGACTTGACCAAACTCCACCGACCAGCAAGGTCAATCCACTGCCCGTACAAGCCACCAGCTTGTCCATACCAATCTCGATCACCGGCTTGGACCCCGAATCAAATGACAGCCCCGCTAGTGGAATTGAATCCTACGCCATCTACGTTGCCGTCGGCGACCAAGCTCCTGCACTTTGGAGGACGATTTCTGCGTCGTCGCCAACTGCAATCTTTCCAGCCGAAAGTGATCATACTTATAGCTTCTTCTCTCTGGCTAGGGATTGGGCTGGAAATGTCGAGTCCAAATCGGTGATGGCCGAAGCGACAATTTATGTTCCCGATCTATCGCCGCCGGTTACGCTTGTTTCGTTTGTTGATTCTGCTGCAGCGACCTTTCGAATCGATGTGACAGGCCAGGATATTGGCTCGGCTGGCTTGAGCAGTTTTGCAATCTTCGTCCAGGTAGATGGTGGCACCCCACGAAATATCGGAACATCGCCAGCAGGTCTAACAGGCCAGGATAACAACCACCGCGCCACGATATCCTATCAGGCGATTTCCGATGGCCAGAGGCATACCTACCGCTTTTATTCGATTGGCAACGACCGCCGTGGAAATGTCGAAGCGGCCCCCATCAATTCGCAGAGCGACGTCATAGTCAATGCAACGTTCCAAGCGCCGCCCAGTTTAGCCATTAGTAGTTTCGACGTTCAAAAAGGTGCGAATCAACGCTCCTATATCCGCTACTTGGATGTTGCAGTCAATTCCGCTCTCGGCGTCGACGCTGTGCTTGCCACTATGAACGACGCGGATATTAACAACGATCGCGTGCGGCTCCGAAAGTTTGCTACGGATGGCACTGGCGCGGGCGTTTCGATTCCGCTCAATGGGAAATTGAACTTCGCCTCGGTAGATAAAGTGATCCAAATCGACTTTGGAAGCGGTGGCATCAGTGGCGATCCTGCTTCGCTTAATGCCAACGGGTACTACGCATTGGAATTCGACTTGGAGGGCGATGGTTTCCTTGAAAGTGTCCGTAACTTTTATCGTCTGATGGGTGATACCAATGGCGATCGAGTCGTCAATTCCGCGGACTACATAGCGGTAGCCAAGAAGAACGGAGTATCAGGGTTTAACCTCGATGAGGATCTAAATGGAGATGGCACGGTTAACAATACCGATATCGGTTACGCACGCATTGGCCTCCTTGGCCCTGTGCGATCGGTCAGTGCTTCGCTTCACTTAGACGATTAGGGAACCTGTTCGGGGTCACCCAACCTGCCTGTGTGGGTTAAGAGAATCAATTTGAAAGGCAAAGCTGTAGATATTTCATTGAAAGGGAATAAATCGTAATGCATATCTTAAGGTATCAATTCGCACTTCTTGTGTTCGCGTTGGAACTAATCTCTCCGTCAGTTTTAAGCGCAGGCATCATTGTGAGAATAACGGACAGTGCTTTCGCTCCAGGTGAAGGCGGATTTGTCGATGTTTTCATTCGAAGTGACGGAGCTGATACGCTTTCGGATTTCGGCTTCGATTTTCGCATCGAAGCATTAAACGGAGCGGTAAGGCAGCTTCGATTTGCATCGTCGCAAAGTGATCAGCAATTGAACTTTGCTAATTATGTGTTTGCGAGCGGAAGTTTGAAACGTGACGGCGATGATTTTTTTTCAATTCCGCCAGCTGCAATCGGTTCTGTAAGCACAAGTTCATCAGGCTATCTGAATGATAGATTTATCGGAAACGACAGCGTAGCTCCACTTGCTGCACCAACAACGGGTGTAGGGGTCGGCAACCAGGAAAAATTGCTTGTACGACTGGAGTTCGCGTCAGCACTCGGACTTCTGGCCCCAGTCACCGGTGACCAGTTTCGCGTTTCCTTGGCTACAAGTCCATTTACTCAGTTTCTTGATCCGAACATTTCGCCCATGAATTTTACGAGCAATGTTGGAATCATTCGAGTAGCGTCAGTTCCCGAGCCAACGTCGGCAAGCCTAATAATAGTCTTTGCGGCCTTTTACGCTGCGCGACGCCCACGGAAAATATGGCTTTAGTGGTGTCGCAACTCGACACTCGGCCCAGCGGATGGTGAGTGGCAGCATGGACACAACTGGGTATCGATGTCTTTCCCAGCGCCGCATCCAAATGTTGCGACAACAATTTCTAAGGACTCTGCCCTGTGAACCAGAGTCGTGAAAATGCGCCGGCGAATCCAGTATATAATCAGCCGGAGAGCATAGGCTGATCAAGTGGTCAGTTAGTCAAGTCCATAACGTCGCAAGGCGACAACCACGAACTGCTCCGATAAGGCAAATCGCTTTCGCCATAAGCGGAACAAGCTCGCGTAAAGTGCAGTTATCTATGGATCAACGAACTATGGAGCATCGAATTTTTTCCAGTCCACGTGTGACCTAAAGGCGCTCGCCCCAAAAAATGATTTTGTCTGATTAGCGTTTCGTGTATTTTAAAGATGGTTGAAAGCAAATGACTTTAAGGCACAAAATTCAATCTTTAACTTTAAATCGCATTAACAAGCATCAAACTTTCCAAAAACGACGCAGGAGGCTTTTTTTTGAACGACTCGATTCACGCATAGCACTCGCAAGCGATACGATAACGATCTACGCTGCAGGCGCAACCGGTCAGGAATCAATGGATCTGCTGATCGATGGCGTGCCAGTCCAGTCGTGGAACAACATCGGTGGCGACTACTTTAACCGTGTCTTTCAAAGCTATTCGTACACG
>JANODD010000393.1:0-17985 GCA_031412515.1 Planctomycetia bacterium
TCTCGGCGTCGACCTTAACAATGCGAAATTCGACTCGCATATTCTCTTTCGCCTGAGCAAGCGAAGTCGGTTTAGTCACTATCGGTTCTGAGATCCCCGCACCAACGGGAGTGACCTGAGACAAGTCCAACTTGACGCCTAACTGGCTCGCGTACTTTGACAGCGCCTCCCGTACTTGATCCGCGCGTTTCTTCGACAAATCCACGGCAGCATGCATGGTCACTGTCGGATCGTCTTTGCCACCAGCAAAAGCACCCGATTCAATAAGTTCTGACACAGCTTTAATGTTCGTCACGTCCAGCGGCGCGCCATTGTAAAAATATCTGTAGTTACCTTGCGTTCCGGTCTGCTTGATAATGCCTTTGTTCATACCGGCTTTGACAAAGTCGATCAACGTTTTTGTTGGATCCGAGTGACCACGAATCACAACACGAGCGTTACCAAAAGTCGCAGCAGCCTTGAGGGCGCGATTGAACTCCGCTCCGTAGCGATCAGCAGAGAACTCCATCTGATTCGGTTCAAAATTGATCGTAAAGTCAACAATCGTGTTCGCGTCTAAGTTCGCGCCTAGAAACGTATCCGTCGACTCAGGTGTACCTTCAAAGCGTTCGCTAAACTTCGGTTCCTTGTACTCTAGTCCAGCCAACTTGGCGATTTCTTTATAGTCGAACTTGTTCGGTTCAAAGCCGTTCCTTGATTTTGCATAGCCCCACTCCGTTGCCAGCTTCAGTGCCTCGGACATCTTGACATCGAAGCCACTCAAGTTTTGCTCGCCACCATTGAAAAACTCCATCTGACCTGCTTGGCTAACGAACGTACAGTCCAGCAACAAACCGTGCGCGTCCACTTCCAGCGTCGGAAGCACCTCTTCACCGAAGATCTTTTGACTCTTCGCCAGCAAGTCGCGGTACGCGGGGCTCATCTTCTTTGTGTCTTCAAACTCTTTGCGCATCGCCACTACTTGACTAGACGCTTTCAGGTAACCAGCCACAAACTTTTTGACCCAGTCTTTGTTTGCGTCAAACCAATCACGGCGAACCGCGTAGACGTCAGCGATCGAACGACTCATCTGCTGAGTGCTATTTAGTACGCGGGCACCTTTTACAGTACCTTCAGCGCCACTGCCGCTCGAATCCATTCCGCCCGTCAAACCCAACATGTCCGGTGTAATCACACAACATGCATCGATCGAGCTATCCTTGCGAAACAGCTCCGCGGCCCCTCCAGCACCAGTCAGATCTTTGGTCCAAACAATTGTCACATCTTTGTTCGTCAACTGTGCCGCCGACAGGGAATCATAAAGCAGACCGACGTGCGGCCCGCCTTGCTGGCAAGCGATCTTCTTACCTTTGAGATCATTCAGCTTTCGAATATTCTCGCGACTGACAATGTGATCGCCCGCACTCCATGACAACTGCAAGATGATGACCGGCTTGGTTCGCGGATCGGATGCGATGACTTCACTGGCTTGTCCTAACATATGCATCGTGCCGCGAAGAAACGGCGACTTGCCACTTAGATAATTCTTGACTTGACCGACAAAGTCGTCACCCGCGGTCAAGTTCATTTGCAGACCAGCGGCTTGATATGCGGAACCTGATTCGGTCTGCAAACCGCCGTTAGCCAAGAACGTAGCGACGTCACCGCCCCAAGTGATGTACGGCACTGAGACATACTTTCCGGTCGCGACAGGTTGAATCGATGTCGCGCCGACCAGTTTGGAGAACGCCTCTTGAGCGTGCGTCGCTGTGGCCGCGAAAGCACACAGCACCAACATTGAAACTAATGCAATCGATTGGAACATTAGAAAATACCTCATCTCTTCAAAGCGTCATGGGCTCTGCGTTATTTGGATCTAAATCTAGCAATTTTCTGGCACTATTCGACGCCACTCGCTGCCCTAACCTTTACGGAAGGTTGCATGAGTAATCGCAGTGCTTTGTAGCTGGTTTTGTAGCTGGTTTTGTAAAAAACCGGCCGCTCCTATCTGTTGACTCAACCGTATCCGGGTTCTCACGAACCCAGCTACCAAGTACGCCACTCTAACTATTTGCTTACCGAATGCCCTGTGCTTCTAACAGGCTGATTTCTCGCTCCCATAAGGCGCGCTGTTCGTCAGTAACTTTTGGGTCCGGCAATAAACTCCGCCGCGTGCAGTTTACCAACGCTTGCAGCGTCTGGTATCGCCGGGTTTGGCCAATCGCTGGCTGAATAAAGTCACCGATGATCGCTTTCAATTCTTCTTCTGTCTTTGGAGGAATCGCCTTGATCTGGCTCCGCAAAGCCGCAAAACCCGCCGCTGAAAAATCGGGAGGTAGAGCTACCTTATCCATCCATTCCAACAAACTGGCTGCGACTTCACCGGCTGGCTTGAGCATCCAAGTGATGAAGTCCAAGCGATCCTGGTCCACAGGGTCGAGGATAGGGATTATCAAATCCCCCACGCGGCCCGGTCTGCGAATATCGGGCGACAGCAAATGGATGCGAGCCGTCATCAGCAGCCAAATAACCTTCCCACGCAGCGCCGGATCGCTCATCATGCCTTGGATCTTGCCGGTCAGCCGTCGCTCAGTCTCATGCGTTCCTTCGCCCACACCACCGAATTGTGTGTCCGCCTCATCCACAAAGATGACTACTTTTTCGAGCGCCTCAAGCACCCGACGCAGTCGTTCAAAAATCACATCCGTCTGACCAAACCACTGACTGCGAATGCTCTTCAACACTAGTACCGGCATGTCGAGTTCTGAAGCCAACGCTTCAAAGATAAATGTCTTGCCGCCACCGATAGCACCTGCCACCGCTGCACCCGGCAACGCTCGGTCATCAGGCAACCTCAACCGAGGCATCATGTACTCTTCCAGAAATTTTTTCAGGCTCGTAAAGCCAACGATGTCCTTCAGCGTGTGTTTTGGCTTCTTGAACTCAACGACATCTTCGCCCAGTTGACTTTGAATGAACTGCTCAACTTGACGCACCACGTCGTCGCGTGAAACCGGTCTTCGATAGTAAGTTGCGGCTAACATAAGTTGTCTCAGCGCATGAATCGACAGCCCTGCAGTCGCTTCACCAAGCGAGTCCACTTCTGCAGGTCCGCTTCCCTGCACTGCCGTTTCGCTGGAAGGGTCACTTACAGGAATTGCGTTGGTTGTCGGCTGGTTGCGATTTAATTGAATGAAGTGCCGCCGTGTCGCCAGATCAGGACTCGGTATGTCCACAGATATCACTTGTGGCAAGCGTGAAACTCGCGGATGAATCAAACTTCGCGATTCGGCGATTAGACAAACTGAATCACGCCCGGCGAAGAATGCGGGATCGCTAAACCAATCTGTCATGATCGCGACGCGTCGAACTTGCATATCGTTCATGCGAGCCACATCTCCATCACCGGCTGGCAACATCATATCCGCCGCTTCAATGAAAATAAGCAAGTTTTCTCGGAGCGAAGTGCGCGAACAGATCGTCAACTGCCGCAAAAATTCTAGAGCTTGCGTTGCGTTACCGATCGCATCTCGCATGTACTGATCAAATTCTTTGCGCCTCAGTTCAATCTTCGAACTCTCGGTCGTCAGGTCTTTCAGCGCGAGCGTGTTTACATCAACGCCCGTCTTCCAAGCCGCCCAAGCCTCGCGCAACTTCAATCGATGCTCCTCGCTCATCCGCACCGGGCCATTCAGTTCATACACGATCTGAATCAGTCCCGGGACCGTCGTCTTCGTCAATAGAAACGGGACCAGTGGCACGTATTGGCTGCCGTCGAAATAGAGATCGTTGACGTTACCCGCCAAGATGATCGAACGAGCGAGCCCAGAGTTGATTGTGCTCGCCAATTGCGTGAAGAACAAATAGCTCGGCGGGCTGACAGAAAGTTCCTTCATCACAGGTGGGGCGTTCATGTACGGTTAACTGCTTTGCGAAAATTTAAGCTTGGGCGGCTGCCTGAAAAATTTTGGCCACCAACTTTCGCTAGCATTTTCGCGCATCCGCGCTCAAACTACAACGCCCCGCCGTACGATCTGCTTTTTAAGTTGCTTTAACAACCTTAAACTCCGCCAGTTTTGAGATCGCCAATGCCTGCTCGTAGAGGGAATCAAGCTCTTCGTCGCTAGCAACTTGCAATATCTGTTTCTTCAGACCGGCCGTAATCTTTCCAAAGCGAATCTCAAGAAGTTTCACTAGGCCTTCAGCTTTACCTTCCGCTTTGCCTTCCGCTTTGCCTTCCGCTTTACCAATAGCAATCAAGTCTTTGCCCGATTGTGTATCGCGAAGATCGGGTAACTGCCCAATTAACATTTCCTCAATCTCCTTCTTACCCTTACTGGATAAACGTTGCTCAAGCCAGTTGACAAACACATCGGCAAGCGTTTGGCGAACCGGCGTTGGCAGATCACTATTGCGAATAAAATTATAGCATGGCGCCGCGTCGCGTTCCAAGATCGCATCAGATTTCGCAAGCAACGGTAAGAATACAGCCACCAACGGATGCTCGGGATGCTGCTTGCGTATCTTTGCGATCGCTTTGCGCAGCGAAATTGCTCGTACTACTTTTCGCCACGGCTCCGTCTTTGGATCCGTCGTGTCATCGAGCAAGAGAATGATTCCCTGAACATCTCGTCCAGGATAATCTTGCTGCACCAAGGCCATTTCAATAACGACGCGCTGGTAAAGATATGAATCTTCGTAACCCTGAACCTCGAGAACAACAAGCTTACGATCAGCCAAGTCGGGCACTAACAGCCCGTCCGTCCGTTTCTCAATCTCTTTAAACGTCTTAGATTCAAAGCGACATGGTCCAGGCGAAGGCTCCTCGGCCAACAAGTAAACCCACTGCGGTTCCGCTTGGAAGATCTTGAAAATCTGTTTGTCAGTCTTCATTACAGTCAACTGCAAAACAAAAAGTGTGCACCTCTAGTTGCAGTTCCGACAGTCCAAGCGGAAAAACTTGACTAAGCAACTTGCCAAGTATCGCCACTATTGAACAGCTTGTTCAAATCGCCTTTACCACGAGCACTAATCGCTTCATCGATTTGACCACGGACCTGGTCTTCGAAAATCGGAGATTCAACGGCCCGAAGAACACCAATGGGTTCAGGCATCTCTGGGCGGCGCATGCGAGCCAACAGATGCACGAGCGTCGAATCGGCTTTCTCGTCATGGAACAGCAAGTCGTCGTGCGAGAAACCAGTCGTCAGATCAACGATCTCTGGTCGCAGCCCATTCAAACGAATTCCCTTGTCGCGCTTCTTACCAAAAATCATCGGCTTGCCATGCTCTAGTTCCAAAGTGGTGTCTTCGCGAGTCGCTTTGTCTTGCGCATAGCTCCAAGCACCATCATTGAAGACGTTGCAGTTCTGATAAACTTCAACCACTGCAGTGCCACGATGCTGAGCCGCGCGATAAAGCGTTGCCGCCAAGTGCTTGATCTGAGTATCCACCGAGCGAGCAATAAATGTCGCTTCGGCACCCAGCGCCACTGAAATCGGGTTTAGTGGATGATCGACGGAACCCATCGGAGTACTCTTGGTCACTTGACCTTCGGGACTGGTCGGCGAGTACTGACCCTTGGTCAAACCATAGATTCGGTTATTGAAGAGCACAAGCGTCAAGTTAACGTTGCGGCGAATCAAGTGAATGAAGTGATTGCCACCGATGCTCAGCGCGTCGCCGTCTCCGGTGATCACAAAGACCTTCAAATCAGGACGTGCAACTCGCAAACCGGTCGCTACGGCTGGCGCACGTCCGTGAATGCTGTGCATGCCATAAGTATTCATGTAGTACGGAAAGCGGCTCGAGCAGCCGATGCCCGATACGAACACGATTTGCTCGGGTGGCAAACCAAGCTCAGGAAGCATCTTCTTCATCTGAGCCAGGATAGAATAGTCGCCACAACCCGGGCACCAACGAATGTCTTGGTCACTTGCAAAATCGTTGGCAGTCAGCACTGGTAGATTCATCGGAGTCTTCGTTTATTTGGATGCAAGGAGAGGTTTTAGTCAGATTCAATCCGGATTTTTACAAATCCAGCTACCCAATAATTACCCAGAGAATATCCAGGTATCGCTTGAATGTGATCAACTAGCTGCGGATGTCGCGACTAGCTTGCTGGTCTTCGTTGTGAGTTCAAGAATCTTGTCGACCAACTCACCAACGGAAAACGGCTTGCCCTTAACTTTATTGAAGCCAATTGCGTCTACCAAGTATTTGTGGCGAATCAACTGGATCAACTGACCCATGTTCAACTCAGGGATAAGCACCGATTCGTAATTCGAAATGATGTCGCCCAAATTAGCAGGGAACGGATTCAAGTGACGGAGATGGCAATGTGCAACCTTTCGTCCAGCTTTAATCGCTTCGTCGACGGCAGTGTGACACGCACCATAAGTACCGCCCCACGAGATCACAAGCAACTCACCCTTCTCAGGACCAAAAACGGTTTGCGGAGGAATGACCTTGGCGATATTGGCGACCTTTTGAGCCCGAATGTGAACCATCTTCTGATGATTCTCAGCATCGTAGCTAACGTTGCCAGTCCCATCTTGTTTTTCGAGCCCACCGACACGGTGCATCAGTCCAGGTGTTCCCGGAATTGCCCATGGTCGTGCAAGGAATTCGTTTCGAGCGTACGGCATGAACTTGCCGTCGCCTTCTTTCTTAGCCCCAGGATGGGTGATCGTAATCGGCTTCAGTTTGTTCATGTCAGGAATAATCCACGGCTCAGCTCCGTTGGCAATATATCCGTCCGAAAGAATCACAACTGGCACCATGAATTGAGTCGCAATCCGCCATGCTTCGACAGCGGTGTCAAAGCAGTCACCAGGGCTACGCGCTGCCAAGATTGGAATTGGAGCTTCACCGTTGCGGCCGTTCAGCAACTGCAGCAAGTCAGCTTGTTCGGTCTTCGTTGGCAAACCGGTACTCGGACCACCACGCTGTACGTCGATGACAATCAGAGGCAACTCAATCATCACCGCCAAACCCATCGCTTCGGCTTTAAGCGCAATTCCCGGCCCGCTACTGGTGGTAACAGCCATTGATCCGCCGTAAGCCGCGCCGATGATCGCGCACATCGCAGCAATCTCGTCTTCAGCCTGGACAGTGCAAACACCAAAGTTCTTGTACTTGCACAGCTCGTGAAGAATATCGCTAGCCGGAGTGATCGGGTACGAACTGTAGAACAGTTCTTTACCGCTTAGTTGAGCAGCCGCCATCAAACCCCAAGCCAGCGCTTGGTTACCCATCACGTTGCGATATTTGCCAGGCGGTAACGAGGCCGATTCAACTTGGTAGGAGATGCCCAGCAACTCAGTGGTTTCACCAAATGCCCAACCCGCTCGTAAAGCTCGCTCGTTAGCTTCTTGTACATCAGCGGCTTTCGAAAACTTAGTCCGAATGAAACGCAGCGTCGCATCCATGTCGCGACCGTAAAGCCAATAGACCATGCCCATTGCAAAGAAGTTGCGGCAACGGTCCGCTTCCTTCATGCTCAGCCCTAAGGACTGAACGGCTGTTCGTGTCAGCTTGGTTATGGGCACTTTAGCTAGCCGATAATTTTCCATCATCGGTTCCTCGAGCGGATTGGTGCTCAAGGCAGCTAACTTGAGGTCTTTGTCTTCAAAACTATCTTCGTCGACAATTAGCAAACCGCCGGCACGTAGGTCGGCAATGTTGGTGACCAATGCGGCCGGATTCATTGCAATCAACGCATCGAGAGTGTCTCCCGGCGTGTGCACTTCGTGCGATGCGAACTGAACCTGGAAACCGCTCACACCAGCTCGAGTCCCGCGCGGCGCGCGAATCTCTGCGGGAAAGTCTGGAAATGTGGCGATGTCGTTGCCAGACAGAGCGGAGGTATTGGTCAACTGCGTGCCAAGCAGCTGCATACCATCTCCCGAGTCGCCGACCAATCGAACTGTGATTCCACTAACAACTTGAACTTGCTTGGCGGACGCCGCCTGCGGAGTGTCCTTGGACATTCAGGGAAAGCCTGTAACTGCGTGGAGGATTGTTTTGCGTTAGAATATGAGGGTTGCAAGGGATGTATCGAATATCCAGCCCCGGCGGGTTGACTTAAATTCTACAAATGGACATCCAGTAAAGTAAGGGATTTTCATCAATTAGCTGGTTTTTTGTTGCTCAAATCTTTATAAAGTGGCTCGAAAACCTGCGAGTGGCTCAGTTTTCGCAGTTTGTGACTTGGGTTGCCACAAAACGCTAGCAAGGCGCGAAAGCCCGGTGGGCTCGCCGATGTACGGTTTCGGTGCTATTCTGCTAACTTTTAATCAGTTGCCTTGGTCAACGACTCAATGCCAATACTTGAAATCCGCGATGTATCAAAAAGCTACGGCTCGGGCGAAGCTGCCGTGGCCGCGCTTCGTGGTGTCTCCACAAGCATCAACGCTGGCGATTTTGTTGCCATTATGGGGCCATCTGGTTCTGGGAAAAGCACATTACTGACGATACTTGGCGGGGTAGAAATTCCGACTGCAGGCCAAGTCCTACTAGAAGGCTCCGATATTGCCCAACTCTCGGATGACGACCGAACCAAACTACGGCGTCGACGAATAGGTTTTATCTTTCAATCATTCAATCTATTGCCCAACCTCTCGGCCGTTGAAAACGTCGCTCTTCCTATGGAATTGGATGGCAAAACGCGTGGTGAGTCTCACAAGGTGGCGATTGAAGCCCTTGAACTGGTTGAGATGAGCCATCGGAAGACTCACGTCCCCGCTCAGTTGTCCGGAGGTGAACAGCAACGGGTGGCTATCGCGAGAGCACTGGCGATTAGCCCAGCTATTCTGCTCGCTGATGAACCAACGGGCAATCTGGATTCTCGGCAAGCGGAACGAGTGACCAAGTTACTTACCGATCTCGTCAAGCAACGCAATCAAACCATCATCATGGTGACTCACGACCCATCAGTGGCCGCCATTGCTAGCCGAGTTATTAAAATCCGTGACGGCGGAATTGAATTTGACGGCCCCACTGAAGATGCTCAGTTGACTTCTGATCGCGCCTTTGCCGCTCAGCCCACCACCCCTCGAGTCCGTGGTGCCGCCAGGCAGTAATGACGGATACGAGAATGAAGGACACGACGGATGGCTTTAGGACAGTTTAGTATACGAGAAGTTGTTGCGAGGCCGCTTCGAGCACTTCTTACCGTCAGCAGCATAGCTATCGGCGTCGGAGCAGTAGTCGCTGTACTATTGTCGATCGAGACAACGCGCCAAACACAACGCGATATGCTGCGGGCTGTTTCGGGCAAAGCGGATTTGGAAATCATCTCCGACGGCACGAATGGTTTTCCTTACAGCGTGCTGGCCGATATTCGCAAGACCGAAGGAGTTGAAGTTGCTGTCCCCTCTTTGCAGCGATTTGCAAAATTGTTCCACAGTGAAGGAGATGCGCGAACGCAAGTCATTGGAATCGACCCTCGCATTGACCAACAAGTTCGCGATTACGACATCAGCCAAGGGACACAATTAAAAGCCCTCACCGATGTAGTACTGGATGCCAGTTTCGCCAAATCACTCAAGATCGCCGTCGGCGACGAGATCAAAATATTGGCGGCAGGCGGCATTAAGAAATACAATGTAGTAGGCTTAGCTACGCCGCGCGCCAGCACAGCCATCTCACTGGGCGGAGCGGCTTACATGGTGCTTCCCGCCGCTGAAAGTGCGTTTGCTTCTAAGTCCACAATCGATCAGGTGCAGTTGATTGTTAAGGAAGGGAGCAAGCCGGAAGAGGTTCAGGCGGAATTGATCAAAGTCCTTCCTCAGGGCGTCACCGTTCAGACTCCGCGAACACGCAGTCAAATGGCTGAATCCACCATGTTTGCAACTGAAAACGGACTTCATATGTCCATCGCATTTGCTGTCCTGATATGTGCCTTCATAATTTACAACACGTTTCAAATGTCCGTTGGCGAACGTCGCCGTCAAATCGGTATCCTCAGAGCCGTCGGTGCAACGCGACGTCAAATTCGCTGGATGATTCTGCGCGAAGCCATCGTTATTAGCGTCTTCGCGGCAGCAATAGGATGTGTGGTAGGTGTCTACGGAGCCGAAATTATCTCGAATGCCATGGAGAAAATGACTCAAGTAACACTTCCGGGTGCGAAAATCACCTGGCAACCTTTTGTAATTGCCGTTGCTATTGGTGTCGCTGTATCTATTGTTGGTGCCTTCTTACCAGCTCGTCGCGCTAGCTCCGTCCACCCAATCGAAGCCATTCGAGCCATCGAAACCAGTCACAACAAAGAAGTCATCACAGCAACTTTTCGTGCAAGCTTCGTCACATTAACGGTCGGAGCCATAATTCTCACCATTGCAGTTCTGGGCTACCTGCCACTTGGAGGCGACGTAATAGGCTTGGTGGTTCTATTACTGTCGTTTGTCTTGATCATCCCAACGATCCTTGATGCACTCACAAAATTCTTGGTTGCCTGCATGCGTCCTTGGTTGGGCGTCGAATCGGAACTGGCTCGCAGACAGTTGACACAGCATGTTGGACGCAGCGCTTTGACCATCGGCGTACTGTTCATTGCGATCAGCACTACAACAGGCATGGCGGGCAACGTCCTCGATAATGTAAAGAATGTTCGCGATTGGTACACTCGCGCAATCATCGGTGACTTCTTCGTTCGCTCGACGAATCCCGATATCTCCACCGGTGCGGCCGCTGATATGCCTGCCGATATCGAAGATAAACTGAAACAAGTTTCTGGTATCGAATCCATTGACGCAATTCGTTACGTCAACGCCCGCTCGGGTGAGAATTCTATCTTGGTCGTTGTTCGGAATTTCGTTGGTAAAGCCACCGACTTCTTTGATCTTGTAGAAGGCACACCCGATGCCGCTCTCGAAGGACTTCGCGAAGGCAAAGTTGTCGTTGGAACCGTCCTTACACAGCGGTTGGGTTTGCACTTGGGCGACAAGATTCCCCTCGAAACTAAATTTGGAACCCGAGAATTGGAAATCGCCGCGACCACCAACGAGTATTTCGCTGGCGGCCTAACGATCTACTTACACAGCGAGACCGCCTTAGAATTGCTCGATGTTAGCGGCGTCGACGCATACGTGATCCAAGCCGATGACAACCAGCTAGTCGAAGTCGAAGAGCAACTGCAAGCCATATGTCAGGAGAATGGCATTATCTTACAGTCGTATATCGAAGTGGTTGATTTTATTAACAACAAAGTCAATGGTATCATCGCCAGTCTGTGGATGTTGCTCGCTTTAGGGTGTGTCATCGCTGCAATGGGTTTGATCAACACACTCACCATGAACATCATCGAACAGACGCGTGAGATCGGCATGCTGCGAGTCATAGCAATGACCCGCCGCCAAGTTCGCCGAATGGTTTTTGCACAAGCCATGCTGCTCGGCGTCATCGGCCTCGTGCCCGGCGCGCTGGCTGGCATCTTTGTGTCCTACGTTATTAGCTTGTCCGCATTCAGTATCATTGGTCATAACGTGGTATTCGAACTGCGTTACGGACTCATCATCGGCTGCTTAGCGCTCGGCATGTTCATCGTGCTACTCGCTTCGCTTCTGCCCGCCGAACGAGCCGCTCGATTGAAGCTCGCTGCTGCTTTGCACTACGAATAACGCATCGCTGGATTGGTAAACGGGAGAGCGAGGCTACGCCGAGCGAATCTCCCCAGCAAGTTCGACTCTTGCTGTACTTATAGCTATCCATCACTCAAATCAAAAACTCACGGCCACAGTTCACGTTCACAAATACCGTAACGTCTGCTAGACGCCAAGACTGGCTCAGCATAGCCTCGTTCTCCCGTTACGTACCAGCAAACTCTTCTTCACCCCAAATTAATGTTGCATGAAGCACTAGTCTGTTTCTCTCTGCGGTCTTCCAATCTCTCGCGGTGCAAGATGTTTCACCCTGGTATCTTCCCTCGCCATCCACAGCAAACCATTGACTTCAATCAGTAAGTGTCAAATCCGCCGCTGCTTTATCAGTAGCTTGATCCGGCGGCTCGGGCAACAGCCATGCGAAAGCCGCAGCGGGAAGGAACAAGAATCCAGCATAAAACAGCGCCAGACGATAATCGCCGACTTTCGAAAACAATCCAAAGAAGACGGTCCCCAACCCAGCCGCGATTCGACCGATGTTGTAACAGAAACCTGCACCGGTGGTACGCAGCAGCGTTGGAAACAAAGGTGGCAAGTACATCGTGAACAATGCAAAAACTCCCTGGCACAATCCGATTGCGAACAGTCCATACCACAAACTGTTATGGTCACGGGCCACACTATAGGTCGCAAACATCGCACAGAAATAAGCCACGCACAGCCCCGAGACTGCCACTCGATACTTCAACCAACGTGCCAATGCCGCTGCAAGAAAGTTGCCAGCGATCGAGGTCAACATAACCAACCAGATAAAACGCCCTACGAGCTGACTTCTTTCGCCGTCGCTCCAATCAACCAACTCTGGAAGATTGCGAACATGCTGCAGATACCAAAACATAAACGCCCAGTGCGCGGTCAGCGACAACCCGCAGACCGTCGTTATCAGTAAAGTTGTCCGGCGTATGGGACCACGAAACAAATCTAAGAACTTGGGCTCGACGTAAGTCGACTCACGCCGCGCCGCGTGCCACGTTTCTGGTTCGGGCACCGCCCGCCGAATCCACAACACCAACAGTGCTGGGAAAATCCCAACTAAGAAAACGTATCGCGGCGGAAAGTCAGCCAGCATGAAAATAGCCAATCCCGCCAACATGATGCCCAGGTTCACACCTGTCTGAAGCACCGCTGCCATCCACGGTCGCCAACGCGACGGCCAAGTCTCTGACAGCAGCGAAGCACCCACGGCCCATTCGCCACCGATGCCCAGCGCCGCTAAAAAACGAAAGATCAGCAACTGCCACCACGTTTGCGCAAAGAATGACAACCCCGTGAACAATGCATAAGTCAGGATCGTTAACATCAGCGCCCGACTGCGGCCCATACGATCGGCGATCCTCCCAAAGAATGCGCCTCCCAGTGCCCAGCCGATCAGAAACGCCGCTTGAATCCATGAACTGTAGTAACCAACACTCGGATCCTTCTGGTTGATACCGCCGAGCAATTCTGCAACAAACGGCGTCGCAACGAGCACATAAAGATGCATATCCAATCCGTCGAACAGCCATCCCAACCACGCCGCGATGCCTGACTTCCACTGTTGAGATGACAACTCAGAGAGACGCGTTACAGGCTGGGTCGTAGTGTTTGCAACTGGATCTGGCACGTCCATCAACGCGCCCGCCTCGCTAGACAACTGAGTCGAATTGGTCATTGTGACACCAGGTGAAGTTGATAGCCGTAAGTCATGACTTTAGTTCCATTATGGCCATATTTAGTTGGAAACCGCGTGCGTCTGCTGAACAACATCTGTGCAATGGTAAAAGGAATCTTCTGACGCCGATATCTGCCTTCGTGGTCATGCGGGCAATATTCTAGCAGCAGATTGGCGACACGGGTAACTAAATTGACGATGAGCCACTGGAACTCCGTCGAATCGTTTGACCCAGTTGCGTTGGTAGTAATTGACGATGCAATTCATATGGTCGTCGCCGGAAACGGGAGCAAGAGGCTCTGCCGAGCTAGTCTTAGGTGCCGCAAATAGTGGCCGATGTACTAATGAACGCGACTTTATCGCTACGTTCAAGCCAGCCATTTACCAGCTCGACAATCGATCACTCAGCTCATGCCGTCGGCTCAAGATCTTGGACAAAGTAAACTTGTGGAGATCATTTTGTCGTACGCTTTCGAAGATCGCTCACTGCATCTGTTCAGCCAACTGCAGCTTTTCGTACATTGAACTGGTAGGGTTGTGATTGTTGCAAGTGTTATCGTTTGACCCATAGCCAGCGGCGACGGGAACGGCTTGCAGTGCGCACCACGAGCGGAACCACACGGTACTAACAGTTCCCAGCACCATCCGAACCTGCACCGAGCTCAACTCTAACCCGCTTCCTTTGACGAATGTTATTACCGTCAGGACCCGCTCGTACTTCTAACTGCAAGCCGGCCCCTGTGCCGCTGGCTGCGGGTTAAACGAGCGCTGGCTAGGTAAACAAGTGTGTCACTTGCTCTGCGGACCGCTTCAGTTTTTCGAGCAACTTTGCCCTATTGTCTTTGTAGTGCTCACTTGCCTCGTCACTGGTTAAACCAGCCCGCACTGTTGCGATGGGATGTCCGCATTCGATCCGCTGCGGCCCGTATGGTCGATCTGCTAGGCCTTCAATTTGGTTTAGCCCTACAATCAAGTCATCAGTTAGATTCACGGTCTGAGTCGCATAGACGATCGCCTTCCCAGAATACTTGTTGGCACTACCTTGAATGCAAGGGTAAGACGAAACGTCAAAGCCAATCATCGACAAAAGTTCTCGAACAGGATTCACGCTGTCAACAAAAAGAAAAACCTCCATCCCAGCCGTCCAGCGTGGGTTGCATTCGAGCAGCCAAAGTTGACCGCTTTCATCGCGGATGAAATCAAACTGCAACCATCCGCAATACTCTGTGCGTTCGTGAATTTGTTGGCAAAGTTTTTCAATCTGCGACTGGTTTTCAGTAATTAAAGCGACTGGCCCCATGGAACCCCGATAGATGAACTCCGAAGGGCCCGGCCATTCGGCTGAACCAAAGCTGCTAGTCACGCCAAGTATCTGGCAACGTGATCGTTCCATTAAGCAACTCACGCCAAGCTGCTCACCGTCAATAAACTCTTGCCAGTAACCCGAATCGCAATCTACCAAAGCAAATTCGCTGCGAACGATTTTCAGTCCGCCAGCGCTTGAATGAGGTTTCCACAGCCAACGGTCATCGCTAACTTTGTTGTATTGTAGCGCAGGAGTTTCAATTCCCGTTCCAAGAGCTGCATCAAATAGAAAATCGATGTTGCGTAGCGCGCGCCGTTGATCTTCACTCGGACCGATTACGGTCGCGATTTCACGTAATTGCTCAACCGCTCCGCCCCAATTCTCCATGCCGCCTGAAAGTAAAAACACTGAGTTCGTGCCAGTTCGCTCGAACTCAGCAACTGCAGCTTGTAGCGCGCTGCGAGTGTCGTTTGACAACAGTCCTTGTTCGCTCAGTTGAAGTTCAATCCAACGATTGTTTGCTAAACTCCAGGTGTCAGCGTCACCGAAGTGATCGACGGCGACGCATTCGAATCCCGCTTGCGCGCTCGCTTCAACGAGTGCTCTTGCGGAATAGCCGACGGCGAATAGGACTGGCGATGATTTCGCCATCACGGCTTGATCGCAAGTGTTGCGTCGAGCGGCGAATGGGTTCGGCAGCCGGTTACATTTGTAAAACCAGCTTCAGTTAACAGAGCCTCATACTCCGTCAACGTACGCTCTTTACCTTCGGTGCAAGTCAACATGTTGAGGCTTTGCATCTGTGCCCAGCGCGGTCCAGTTTTGTCTTCGAGCAATAGTTTTTCAGCGACGAGAATTCCGCCTTGGCTTGGCAATGCATCAAAAATCCGCTTGAGCAACAATCGAATTTTGTCTTCGCTCCAATCATGCAGGATCCGTCCGAGCGCATACAAATCTGCAGGAGGCAATGGATCGCTAAAAAAGTCACCACCCACCAATTCGATGCGACCGGCCACTGAAGATTGACCAACAATTTCACCAGCGAGTGGCAGTGCGGCTGGTAAATCGAAGACAATACCACGCATCGTTGGGTAACGCTCGCAAGCGGCAATGGCCAAATGCCCCGTCGCGCCACCGAGATCGGCCAGGCACTTGAAGCGACTTAGATCCAACGCGGCAACGACCTGCGGCGAACTGATGACTCCAAAGCCATGCATGCCCATTAAGAATTCACGTTTGGCCGCTTCGTCACGGAAGAAATGCGAGAAGATCGGACCATCCAATCCATAGCACTGTTGCCAACGATGTGTTCCCTCGCGAACAGCATCCTCGAGCTTGCCCCACATCGGCCACATCACATTGTTCGAATAGTTGATGTAGCCCGTCATTCGTTGAGGGCTAGTCGACAATAAATAGTGTGTTGCCATTTTTGTATTTGCATACACACCATCAGCTTTGTTCAGTAACCCGAGTCCAACGCAAGAATCGAGCAACCGCTCTAGGGCGTCCACGTTGGCATTCAGCTTTTCGGCCAATCGTGCTACCGTTGCATCCGCCTGCCCAAGCGAGTCGAATACGCCAAGAGAGACTGCTGCGAAGAGCGTCTTGGAGCGACGGAAGGCTTCAAGCAAGTCCAACAGAATCGCAGGATCGGGCACCGAAGCGTCAATGGCCATTTGGGATCACTTTGTTCAAGAAATGAGAGGTTTTGTTTAAGTTATTTCTGTAGAAAACATAACAGAGCGACGTCTCATAGCGTAGGGGCTAGCCCCTACACGATGAAGCTGGTTGGCTAGAAGATGTAGCTGGTTTCGTGAGAAACCGGGGCGCACCATTGACCTTATCTATTGCCTCCGGTTTCTCACGAAACTAGCTACGTTTATTGATCGCATTCTGTCATGCACAGATTTTGAGAACGAGATATAATCGTTCGCTCAAACAATCCAGGCATTAGAAGGATCCATTATGAACGGTAAACCAGTGGCGTTGGGGTTGCAAGCGAGTTTCGGTTTTGGCGATCGTATCGGCTTAGCGACTCCAGGCCATGTCGCCTCCATGAAGCGTTGCGGAACCGGCATTGCGCCGATTTTTCCGCAGCAATCCATTCGCGAGATGACTCGTACCGCCCGCTCGCCTCAGCAAGTGATGAATGACGCGATGTCGGCCGCACGAGCCTCTGGTTGGACCGATCGAATCGGAGCGGACGCGGACCACCTGAAAACAACCGCTGATGTCGATGTCACGGCAACCGTGGGTTTTACTTTCTTCACCATCGATCCGTCCGGGTACGTTGACCAACGGGCGGACGATTACGATGAAGCGACGCTTAAGGAAAAATTTGCTGATGCGCGGGGATCGTCGCCTTGGTTCGAAAAGTATGTCGGCAAGTCGATCACGCTTTCGACGGGCACTCAAGTCAAGTTATCCGAGCAGGCTTGTATGCGAGCCGCCGTGAAATACGGCCGCGCGATTGTCCACGCACTTGAGTTAGGCGATTACATCGATCGTGTCCAACGGTCCGCCTTTCGCGAGCATGAGATCGAATTGTCCGTCGACGAGACCGACCAGCCGACAACTCTTGCCGAACACTACATTATCGCTGAACAGTGTTTGGCCGGCGGAATGAAACTGGTCAGCCTTGCACCGCGATTCATTGGCGATTTTGAAAAAGGAGTTGATTTTAAAGGCGATCTAAAGCTTTTGGAATCGTCGCTGAAAGATCACGCTGCCATTGCTGAGTTGCTCGGGCCTTACAAGCTGAGTTTGCATTCAGGCAGTGATAAACTCTCGATGTATGGCTTACTAGCCAATGCCACTAAAGGTCGTTTCCATGTTAAGACAGCCGGTACAAGTTACCTTGAAGCGCTTCGTGTTGTCGTGCGGCATGACGTCAGTTCCTTCCGTGAAATCATCGACTTCGCTCGCAGTCGTTATGATATCGATAAAGCCACGTATCACGTTTCCGCAACACTAGCTGATGCACCTGAGTCCAATGCGGCAACTGACGCGGTGCTCGAAAGTGAATACCTTGAGTGCTGGAAAGACGTTCCGCAAGGCAGAGGTTTTACTAAACCCGGGCGTCAAATTCTTCATTGCACCTTTGGCAGCGTTTTGACTCATCCCAAGTTTGGCCCCGTGGTTCGTGATTGCCTTAAGTCGCACACAGATACGTACAGTGCAGTCCTTGATGATCATTTTGGAAGGCACTTAGACGCGCTGCAGAGTGGTATGTAGTGGGGTATGCTTCCAGCTGGCATGGCGAAAAGTCGTAGATGAATACCGTAGCGGAAGCCGTCAAGGCTTTCGGAGGTTGGATTTACGAGTGCAAAGTCACATGAACGAAATGCTTGACGCATTCCGCTACAGACTTTTCGCCACACCAG
>JANODD010000394.1:0-4646 GCA_031412515.1 Planctomycetia bacterium
GCAAGCTGGAAGCTGGGCTGTCGGAAAGTCGTGAACAAACGCAGTAGCGGAAGCCGTCAAGGCTTTCGGGAGTTGATATTGCGGGCCAAAGTTGCATGCACGAAATGCTTGACGCATTCCGCTACCGACTTTTCGCCATACCAGCTGGAAGCTTACGCCACTCAAGACTGTCATAGATGGGCGTACCGGGTTAAAACTACAACTTGTCGTGGCAGTTGAATTTCGGTGATCAATGGGTGAAGGCATTTATGCTCAATTTACAAAGTGTTTCTCAGCAACGGTGGTTGACTCAAGTTGACAATTCGCTCGAAGAAATCCTGATTGACCACGCGCATTGCGAATACAAGGCGGCCGCTAATGCGATGAGCGTTATGGGGGCTTACATCGAAAATGAAGAGATCTGCCGCGAGATGACGGAGATCATCGAGGAAGAACTTGAACACTTTTATCTGGTGCTGGCGCTACTGAAGCGTCGCGGTATCGAATTTCGCAACCAACAAGCGGGCCACTACGGCCGTGAATTGAATGGACTAGTCAGAGCCCGGGGCGCCGAACGCGCCGTGGACCGAATGCTGGTCGCTAGCCTAATTGAAGCTCGCAGTTGCGAACGCTTCAGCTTGCTTGCTGATCATGTGCAAGATGAAGAACTGTCAGTATTTTATCGCTCGCTGTTTGAATCCGAAGCTCGCCACCATACGACCTATGTGCGAATGGCAAAGCACTTTGCTCCAGACGAAGTGGTCAAACAGCGGCTTCACGAATTGTCGGCTCTTGAGACCGAGATCATCGGTAAAGGCAATCCGCTGGCACGCATGCACAGTTGATCAACTACTGGACGTAGATAGCTTGAAGAACTCAAACTTACTAGAAAACTCAACATGCTCGAACCTATCCCTGAATCGTCCACTGCACTGCCCGAGTATTTGCACGCCTACTCTTCCCAGGTAGACGGGCTCCGACGCGTCGGCAACATCTTTTGGCAACGTGGATGGTCGCTCGGTACTAGCAGCAATTACAGCGTTGTAGTCAATCGCAATCCGGTGCAGTTACTTGTTACGGCCAGCGGCAAGGACAAAGGGCGACTCACACGCGAAGATTTTGTGCTCGTCGACGGTGAAGGCAATCCGCTTCGCAAGGACCAACCGAAATCATCCGCTGAGACCTTGCTCCACTGCGTTGCAGCGCAGCAGGAAAACGTGGGCGCGATCCTGCACACACACAGTGTCTGGTCGACGATACTCTCCGAACGTTTCGCTGGTCTTGGCGGTCTGATGATTGAAGGCTTTGAGATGCTCAAGGGTCTCAGCGGCGTGACGACGCACGAACATCGCGAGTGGCTACCGATCTTTGAGAATACCCAAGACATCCCTGTGCTCGCTAATCAAGTCACCGCTGCGATGCACGATGCCAGCAAACCGCTTACTCACGGTTATTTGATTCGTCGCCACGGTATTTATACTTGGGGCCGCGACCTGGACGAAGCGACTCGACAGATTGAAATCATTGAGTTTTTGCTCGAGTGTATTGGTCGACAGATAACAATGGGTTAGTAACGCATTGCGATAAACAGAAAATTGCAAGGTAATGAAACTTGGGATAGACTTAAGTCCTTAAGAGCGGAAGTTTCGCATTTTTGAATGCAAATTTATGATTGAGTCGAGCCTTGAAGTCGCAAAACGGGCGGATTTGTTTTTTATGGAAATGTCACCAATCCATGAAACGATGCGCCGCTTGTCTAAGACACTTCGCGAGATGCAAATTCCTTTTGCCGTAGCTGGCGCGATGGCGGCCAATGCACATGGGCACAAGCGTACAACCGGCGATGTCGACATCCTCATTCGCCGAGAAGATCTGCAGCGATTCAAAGATCAATGCATTGGACTTGGGTGGGTCGATAAGTTTGAGGGCTCTAGAAATTTTCGCGATGCTATAACAAATGTGAATATCGACACATTGATTGTCGGTGACTATCCCGGAGATGGTTTGCCAAAACCTGTTGTTTTTCCAGTACCGGAAAGCGTCTCGGAAAGCAATGATGAATCGATTCCTATAGTTAACTTACGGACTTTGATTGAGCTAAAGCTGGCGAGTGGCATGACTGCACCGCACCGACCGCGCGATTTTGATGATGTAATTCAGCTGATTCGAATTCGTGCTCTGCCGCTGGACTATGCAAAAGTGCTCAATCCTTATGTGCAACCTAAATTTCAAGAACTGTGGCAAGCGGCTCAGATTAGCGAAGACTATTAGACCACTGTTGCCGCATCCGGTTTCTCACGAAACCAGCTACATCGGTTATCTAAAGTTATCTACCGCCGAGTTCCCAATCGAGGCCGAGGTCGAGATTGACGGCTGAGTGCGTTAGAGCACCAACGCTAATACGGTCGACGCCGGTTTCTGCGATAGCTCGAAGAGTGTTGAGTCGAACACCACCGGAAGCCTCGAGCTGCACCGATGGATTGATGGCGTCGCGCCGACTCACCGCTTCGCGCAGCAGATCAGTGGACATGTTATCGAGCAGCACGATATCGGGGTTTGCCGGTAGCGCATCGTCGAGCTGCGCGAGGGAGTCGACTTCG
Source organism: Planctomycetia bacterium (assembly GCA_031412515.1). Classification (GTDB taxonomy): domain Bacteria; phylum Planctomycetota; class Planctomycetia; order Pirellulales; family Pirellulaceae; genus Aureliella. Next base: position 2,580 of record JANODD010000394.1, read on the forward strand.
ATTTCAACAATTGCGTCGCTTGGTGCATCGGGTTGCTGAGCAAGGAACTCGCGAGCGTGACGGATCGCTTCGCTGGGACTGAGCAACTTGCCGGTGACACGCGCATGGCACGCGAGATGATTGTCTTTGATCAATATCGCGTCATACAAACCCATGCGATGATTCTTGCCACCACCACAAGCGACGGCGTATTTTTCAAGTCGCCGCCAGCCAGGAGTGGTCTTGCGAGTGTCATAAAGTTTTGCAGGCAAGTCCGCGATCAAGCGAACGTGCTCGGCCGTCCAGCTAGCAATACCACACAATCGTCCGAGGAAGTTCAAAAAAGTCCGTTCACATGTCAAGACGTCGCGGGCATCACCGGTGAGTGTTGCAAGGCAATCGCCGGGCTGAAAGACATTGCCGTCCACCAAGTGCAATTCAATCCCGATGCTTGCCTGCAGGGTTTGCTCGATCCAGCTCAGAAGGTCTAGCCCCGCAGCAACGCCTGGCTGACGCGCGATAATATGGGCGCAAGCTGGCAAACCGGGAGGAACGACAGCAATGGTCGTTAAGTCCATGCCACGCGCGAGGTCTTCCCGAATTGCCAATCGTACCAGTTGTTCCAAATCATCCTTGAGAAATTCATCGCGAGTTTGCTGGTCATAGTCGCGGCCGGATTGGAGCATTTGAGCTAGCCTGTGAGCGTTGAGTGAGCAGGGTTTCTAAAATTCTAATACGGACGCTCGGGACGAATGGTCCCAAGCTACAGGTCCCAAGCTACGCGAGACCATTACCTTAGCGTAGATAAACCGATTCCGCAGGTCGGGTTGAGTTGGATAGCCGAGTCGCGTACGCTTAGGGGTTGGCTTTTGCGGATACTTAACCCATGCCCGATCGAAACCCATGCCCGGTCGAAAACCCAAAAACGAAATGCAAACTACCAGGCCGGGAGCGACCGTGCGGGCGGGCGGCTGGATTTTGACGTTGGTACTAGTCGGATTGTGGATCGGAGCCGGGCAGCTTTGGAGAAGGAGCGAACCGCACCTGCCAATCGGCCAAGCGGACTATACAGTCGACATTAACCAGGCGAGTGAAAGCGACTTGTTGAATTTACCGGAAGTGGGGCCATCGTTGGCAAAAAAAATCTTGGTCTATCGCGACCAGCACGGTGACTTTCATTCGCTTTCTGATCTAGGCGAAGTGCCCGGTGTGGGGCCGCAAACGCTTAAGCAACTTGGACCATTCCTCAGCTTTACAACTCGACTCGACAACTCGATCGCCGGCGCTGACACCAGAAAAAACAGTATCAAAAAAAACGGTATCGAAAAAACTGACATCGAAAACAAAACGGTCGAAGACGCGACCGTCGAAACCATACTTACGGCACAGAGCCGAGAACGGATTGCACCCTAAGCTATGTCTATTGTTGCAAAAGCTCCCGCCGAATTTGAATTGGTGAGTAAATTCGCTCCTGCTGGTGATCAGCCGCAGGCGATCGAGACGCTGGTGAAACGGCTTCGTGAAAACGCGAAGCATCAAGTATTGATGGGCGTCACGGGCTCGGGTAAGACGTTTACGATGGCGAACGTTATTCAGCAGATGAAGCGTCCGACCTTGGTGCTAAGTCACAACAAAACCTTGGCAGCCCAGCTCTATTCCGAATTTCGCGATTTCTTTCCAAACAACGCTGTTCACTACTTCGTCAGCTACTATGACTATTACCAGCCGGAAGCCTATATTCCTTCGCGGGATGTGTACATTGAGAAAGACGCTTCGATCAATGAAGAGATTGATCGTTTGCGGTTGGCCGCAACGAGCGCACTGGTCAGCCGTAACGATGTGGTGATCGTCGCCAGCGTATCGAGCATCTACGGTTTGGGCAGTCCGGAAGATTATCGCAACATGGTCGTTCCGCTCCGCGTTGGACAGAGCATCATTCGCGACGATGTACTACTGCGTTTTGTTGATATTCAGTATGAACGCAACGACGTAGCTTTCGAACGCAGTCGATTTCGAGTAAGGGGCGATTGCATCGAGTTGTGGCCTTCCTACGAAGAATTCGCTTACCGAATCGAGCTATGGGGTGAC
>JANODD010000395.1:0-39149 GCA_031412515.1 Planctomycetia bacterium
ACAATTCGCCGACACGCTAAGTTCACCAACGGATACGAAGCAGTTTAACGTCAGTCTGACGTCGGCGAATTTTACATTATCAGGTGGCTCAACTATTTTGGGTTTTCAAGCGCGGGCCAACAACAGTCCCTTGGACCCTGGTATTTTCTAGCGAATCTCCAAGTGTCCGGAAATCGTGATGCAAGTTGTGGTGGGTGATTCGTTTCTGAAATAACTGGTCGATCGCCACGGAAAGGCAACACAATGATCCGAATTCTTGTGTGGGTATTGTTTACGCTGGCTGCCCTCAGTTGCGGTTGTACATCGAAGCCGGCGGACAAAATTGTGAAAGACAATCAACAAGACGGCGGCTTAGATACGACGATGCTGTGCAAGCACTGGTATCATTCACCGGAAGAGCAAGTCGATGACGTAAATCAGATCTACCGCGCGGATAACTCCAAGTTGCCTCCCAGTCGGTTTCGCATGCAGTATATTTTTCATGATGACGGTACCTGTGATTGGTACTATTTATCTCCCGACGACAATCATGAATTCAAGCCAGGAAGCTGGAGAGCTCTTTCCAACGACCCGCTCACACTTGAGATCACCAAAGGCACAAGCGTCGAGAATATCAAAGTTGCCGAGCTGACCAATGACGTGCTGCGCTTGACGCAAATTGACACAAATGAAAAACAGAATTAATTGAAGGAAACGTTTTGGATTTCAGCACGCCCTTCGTTACTCATGGCGTGCCACCCAACTTCAGGGCGTGCTGCCCAACTGTTAGCGCTTTGAACGCCGGATGAGGAGCGTGCGGCTTTCGAGCTTCGGATTTCTACCAGGGTGGCGAGAACAAACCACGCAAGCTGACGAGACGTGCCTGCAGTCCTCCATTCGCGAGACCAGGAGTCGCAAAAAACAACGATAAGCGCAGGCGCGCTCAACGTGCGCGTTAAACTTAAAACGCAAATTCACCCATGACAGTGCTTTATGCTTTCTTCACAGATAACTAGCGGGAGGGACGAGATGGTCGGTCAATCGGCAGGCTAGTTGGCGCACTCCTTCCGATCGAAGCAAGTTTCAAGCCTACATCGAAGGTCGCGTATTTGGGAAGGAATTGATGGAAAAAACTGTGGGGTTTCCAAAAGTCATTGTACATGCCAACGAAATCATCCAGTTTGGACGAATCGCTCACGTAGCCAATCGTTTGGCCAAGCTTTAGCGATTCCCAGCCGACTTGGGCCGCGGCAACCTCCAATCCTCCTCCAAGACCGGTGAAGTAAACGCCCAGCAGCGTCTTTTCGGACGGGTTGCCGGTCTTCTTTGGCCCTTCGACATAAACGTTGTCGGATCCTCGCGAAGCGCCAAATCCAAAATCGATGCTCCAAGTATGTAAGTTCATCGTTCGGGTCATTGCCGGTTGTCCACTCTGCGCGACGACATTGGACGACAACTTCATATCCCCGATTTCCAATCCCACTCCCAACATCAAAGATCCTTTATCCCAAGTGCCCGACCACGCGTCACCCTGACCCGCGTGGAGATAGCTGCGATTGAATGCGTAAGCGGAAAGTCCGAAACCACCAATTAATGAAACAGCGTCGGAGACAATGATCGCCGTAGTGACTGTGCCAACAATTGTAGCCGCAAGCGTCGCCGAGATGCCTATCTCCACCAGAATCGAAACAGGGTCCAGAAATTTACCGCTAGGATCCTTTCGGTTCACCGGATCGCCGCCCGCCAGCATATAGGGCGAACGGTTTGGCAAATCATCTGCCCTGGCACCTGCGCTATCGCGACTAATGAATCGGCCGGTCGATGGTTCGTAATAACGATCGCGCATGTAGACCAATCCAGTCAATGCATCCCATTGTTCCCCACCGAACGCAAACGAGTTGACCACATTCTCAAAGACGGCGGTCGGTTGTCCATATGCGTCGTAATCGTATCGGTTGACAATGGCCGCAGTTGCCGTGGCGACCATACGAGTATTCAGTTGGGCGTCGCTTAAATAGTATTCCACTTGACTTCCGGACAATTGGCTGACGCGGCCGTTGCCGTACACGAAGTCGCGCGAAGATCCTCCCGGAATGTAAGCTTGCACCACTTCAGCAAAAGGTCGGACCGTGTCGACCAGGTATCTAGTCTCAACCCCATCAACAAAGACAGATGTGCGATTGCCTGCGAAGTCGTACCTGTACTGAATGACCGTCACTTTGTCATGCTGACCAACGCGTGCTTCGACTAACCGCCCGGAGGAGCTCCATTTGAACGTGGTCGTGTCAACTGGTAGCGATCCTCGAGAAATCAAATTGCCATTACCATCATACTGATAGAGCGTTGTTTTCCCAGCATGCGACGCACTGATTAGTCGGTCGTTGGCATCGTATTGATAAGTTGTCGAACCATTGATAGAGTCTGTGCGCGATAGCAAGTTATCGTAGCCATCGTACGAGTAGTCGATCGTTTGAACCGCGCCGCCTGCGTCCTGTTTCCGCTCTTGAATCACTCGACCCAGGGCGTCGTAACGGTATGTAGTCTCGCGACCTCTCAACTCGACAACTGTAATTATTCGCCCGACTAGGTCACGAACGACATCGTAGCGAGCCAACACGGTTTGCGACCGACTTTGTTCGATCCGCGAAAGCAAGCCAATAGAATCGTATTGCCTGACCTCGACGATCCCATTCGGCGATTCCGTCCTGGATAGCAGGCCAGCAGAATTGTACGAATAGAGCGTGACTCGCCCCAATGGATCCGTGACCGTCTGGATGAGGCTTCTCGCGTTATAGGTATAGGTAGTCGTTCCGCCAGGAGTCGTCAGCGTCAGTACTTTCCCGCCCAGGTCATAAGTGTAACGAATCGAAGCTCCATCAGGCTCCACTCGCTCGACGAGCCGTCCCAGCGTATCGTAGGCGTAACGAGTAGTGCCGCGAGAATCGATGACCTCCACCGGGCCATAAAGTCCGCGAGTGACCTGAATCGTGCCGTCATCGGCGGTTTGAGTAACGGTGCGGCCATCGGGCGAGTAGACAAAGTCGATCGTCTTGCTTTCGAAATCAATCACCTTCTTAGGCCGGCCCAATATGTCGTAATCGAAAGTGGCTTGTTGGCCCAACGGCAACGTTGAATTTAGCATCCGACCAACGTTGTCGTATTGCATCGAGGTTACATGACCTAACGGATCACGCACGCTGGTTACATTCCCCACCTCGTCATGCGTGGCTTCAGTGCGCACACCCATGGCATCGATAACTGCCGATAAGAAGCCCGCGGAATTGTACTCCAAACGGGTCGTGGCACCCGACGGATCGGAACGCGAAATTATCCGTCCCGCCGCGTCAAACGTTTGACGAATGCCGACTCCATCAGAACGCACCGTTCCTGTTAGATTTCCTCGGGCATTATAGGTGTAACGCGTGGTGACTCCATTCGCATTGATCTCAGCCACTTTCCGTCCCGACGCATCATACTCCGATTGAACTGTCGCCCCGTTCGAAGCAGTCGCCCGTGCCGCGCCGGTTTCCTGGGAAGCATAAGTGTAGTCAATCTGCTGCCCCATTGGGTCGACGATCGACGATGGTCTCCCCAGTGCATCGAACGACGACTTGGTGACGGCGCCATCAGGCCCGGAAATCTCGATGACTTGGCCGACCGCATCCAACTTGAGTTGCATCATGCCACCGTCGGATGCAGTAAGTGCCACCGGCTGGTCGCGCTCATTGCGCAGGATACGATCGACCGCGCCGTTTGCGTAACGCACTTCAAACGGTGAATTGCCATTCGCATAAGTGAACTCATTGCGGGATCCATCCGGCGCAATCGTAGCGGTCACGCGTCCCACCGCATCATACTGCGTTCGCGTGACACCTCCGCCTGCGTCAGTAACACCGATCAGATTTCCGTTGACATCATATTCAAACCGAACCGTCACCGGGAGAACGCCGCCTGCAGTCGTTCTAAGCATCGAGGCAGAAATTCGACGGCCGTTCGAATCGTATTGGATAGACAGTACGTGTCCCGACGGATCGATCTGACTTGTCACGCGTCCAAGTGCGTCGTACTCGAATCGCATCATACTTCCCAACGGATCGGTAAAAGAAATCAACTTTCCAGAAACATCCCGCTGATAGGCAGTGCGATTGCTGTCCTCGTCGATATAGGCGAGCGTATTACCCCGCGAGTCCAACTCGTACTTAACACTCTTGCCAAGGCGATCTACATATGCCGTAAGGCCGACCGGCGAATAGATGAACGATTCCTTGTAGTCACGGCTGTCAATTTTTTCGATTGCTCGATCCTTCGCATCGTACCGCGCACGAGTCGTTTCACCTATCGCGTTGGTCGTGCTCAAAACGTTTCCGTTGGCATCGTAGGTAAAGGTCGTTGAGCTGCCGAGTGCATCGGTATAGTCTGTCACATTGCCAAGTTCATCATAGGTCACTAGCGCTCGGTTGCCTTTTTCATCAGTGATCGCCTCTTGATTAGTTAACGGATCATAACCACGCGTCGTCGAAGCGTTGCCACTGGTGACGCGGTTCAAACGACCACCGGGGCCGTATTCAGCACGGGCAACTGCACGACCAAGCGGGTCGACGATTGTTTCCAAATAATGAGCCGGCGTTGCCTTATAGGTGTGGCGAGTTACATTGCCCATGCGATCGGTGACGCTCTTCAAGTCACCCGAGGCGTCATAGCTATAAAGAATCGAGTTTCCAGCCGGGTCGACCGCTCGCGTAATCCGTCCCTTCGCGTCGCGTTCGAAGGTGACGGCGGTGGTGCCTGGACCGCTGATGCCAGCTTCGCTAAAGGTAAGCGTATTGTTATTGCGGTCGCTGACGGTCGTAAGCAAGCCAGTGTTGCCGTCGATGCGGTATATGATTCCGTCGGGTGTCGTTACTGTGTAGCCGCCGCCAAACTCTTCGGCGGCTGGGTTGTAGGGTTGGCCGCCACCGCTTACAAGCTCGCCGAACTCGTTAACAATGTAAGTGCCGCCGCGGACGCTGAGCGTGTCTCGGACGCCGCGATCAGGGGTGAAACGCGGGGTGGCAATAATCAGGCTATTGCCAAAGCCGGGCAGAGCGCGGATGTCAGGTGTAAATGTAAACCCTTCGCGAGCTCCGCCGGGTAAAGTTAAATAAACTCTGGTGCCCTCTTTGAACGGAGCGTAGATACCGAGGTTTTCCAGACCGGTCTTGGCAAGCCCCGTACGTAGATTTGCGTTTCGAAACTCCAGACTCCAGCCATATCCCAACTCTCCATTGTGATCTGCTTGCAGTGTGTCGTAGGTGCGAGCCAAAGTAATTGGAATACCGGCCACCGGGATCGTGATGTCAGTGAAGCTTAAGCGGAAGTTGCCGAGCTTGAAGCCGCCGATGACTCCGACTTCGCGTTCGGTCGAAGCAAAACCTCCGAAGACATCATTCGCTTGTAACTGTAGTACGTACTGATCGTTTTCTAATAGCGTTGTGTCCCACTTGCCGAGCACGCCGCCGGTTACACTTGTTGTTCCGCGGCTGATTTGATGGAAGGTCGATTCGCTTGCCTTGCGATAGCTCAGTACGTAGTCGGTCAGATCGTCAGACTTGGCAGTGCCGACGATCGTCACGAAGCCTTGCACTTCATCGCCGTTGCTGACGGAAGTGATGGCTGTGGTGATGGGCGGGCTGCTCAAGCCATCTTCGCCGCCGCTGCGCATACTCACCTGCGCAAAACCCTTGCCCTCGTTACCGGCAACGTCGAAAGCCGAGGCACGAAGCTTGCCGTTGCCGGGTGCACTGAAGTAGACGGTCGTCGTACCATCGGGCGCCAGCGCCACAGGCACGCCGTCCACCGTGAGCGTTATGTTCGCAATTCCGACGTCATCGGTGGCCGTTACTTTCACGCGGGCCGGTTCGGTGCTCCATGGATATAGCAGGCCATTCATTACGATGATCGCTACCCGCGGCGGCGTCGTGTCGGCTACCACTCTGAAGTTGATCGTCTGAGTGGCACTGCCACCGCGACCGTCGCGAACGATGAACGTTGCACTGCGTGATCCCAAGGGTGTATCGAGTGCCGTCTGCCATCTTGCGCGACCGAGCGAGTCGAGTGTAAGCCCGGCTGGCCCGTTAGCAAGCTCATAGGTCAATGGCTCGTGATCCTTGTCGGTCGCGATAACGTCGTAGCGGAACAGTCCGCCCTGCGATACGCTAGCCGGGGCGGCACTGACAATTGTCGGCAGATTGTTAGTCGCTTGTACACTAACGAGGAATGACTGAACACCAGCCGCTCCGCCGGTATCCGTAGCGGTAAGCACAATCACGGCAGTGCCTATATCGGCTGCGGTGGGAGTCCAACTTACCAAGCCACTGGTAGGATTGGTACTGAAGCCCGCTGGTCCACTGCGCACGGCGTAAGAGACGTTACTGCCCTCTGGATCATTGGCTTGTAACAAATAAGTGAAAGCAGTCCCAACAACGGCATCCAACGGCGGCCGCGTGTGAATTACAGGTGCCTGGTTCGGCACACTCGCCGAGACGAGGATCGAGAATGATTGCGTGGTAAAGCCGCCCACACCATCGCTGACACGAATGATCACCGACTGCGGGCCGACTTGCGAGGCGACAGGCGTCCATGCGACGATCCCGGTGGTCGCATCGATGGTCATGCCGCTGGCTGATGCGGAGAGAGCATAAGTCAGTGGGTCCCCGTCAGTATCCTTGGCCAATACTGAATACAAGTACGTCTGTCCCACAGCAGCGCTCGTGGGTGGTACCGACGTGATTGCAGGCGGACCGCCGGCACCGCGAACGGTGATGTTGAAACTCTCTTCGTCCAGTCCGCCGAAAGGATCGAGAGCTCGAACAGAAACTTTGTGCACGCCGAGTTGATCGCGATCGGGCTGCCACCGCAGCGTGCCGCGCATTGAATCTAGCGACAGTCCGGTTGGTCCTTCGATGAGTTGATAAGCAATCGCGTCGCCATCCGCATCCGCGGCAAAAAGATTTTCGGCGAAGATTTTGTCCACCGCGGCCAGTGCCGATTCCACAGGCGTCAAAACGGGTGCTTGGTTCGCAATTGAGCTGCCGACGGCGATGCTGAAATCGCGTTCGTCGCTCCCCCCGCGCCCATCGTCGGCGCGAACTCGCAAGGCGTTGCTGCCGACTTGAGCGGCCGTCGGCGTCCAATTCAATCGACCATCGTCAGTAATCGTCAGACCCGAGGGCCAGTTTATGATTGAGTACGATAGCAGATCGCCATCATTATCAGTTGCCCCTACCCGGCCGACGTAGGATCGACCGACTTGCGCCGTGGCCCGCGGACTCGCCGTAATTACCGGCGCGGTATTCGCGCCCGCAGCCAGAACGTTGATTTTAATCGTCTGCCGAGCTTCTCCACCGACGCCGTCGGAGACAATGAAGGTCGCCGACTGGTTGCCGAGCTGACCATTGGAGGGTGTCCAATTAATGCGGCCCGTCACACCATCGATCACCATGCCACTCGGAGCTGTACCTAGGGCGAAGTGCAGTCCTGCTTGCTCTGCATCCTGCGCGATGACGTTGAAACGGAAGAGTTTATCCACGAATGCATTTGCATTGTCCTTCGAGGTTATGATCGGTGCCGAATTCGCTGCGGCCACAATGATCGAAAAATCTTGGATTACCACGCCACCAGTGTTATTCATGGCACGTAAGATCACGCGAGTTGCGCCGATGTCCTTGACTGTTGGCGTCCATGCAATCACACCGCTTGACGAATCGACTGACATCGAGGCAGGACCAGCTAGCAGACGGTAACTGACCGGACGAGCCAGCGGATCGACCGCCACGGCTGGGTAGCGGTATTGCGAACGGGTCATCGCGCTGGCCGGAGCAGTTGTTACAAACACAGGTGTCGAGGCGGCAGCAGTCGTTGCGCTCAAGGCAAAGTCGTTGCCGGTCGATGTCGCGCTTGAGGTCAGATCAATGTTCAATTTGCTGCTAGCGGGTTTGACCGTGTTCCATCCTGCTGGAGTATCGATTCGTATGACATAGTTATTGGCGGAAAGACTGCTCAGCGAATAATCGCCTAGTCGATCTGTTTGACTGAACGGTTCGCCGGTATCGCGAACACCGTTGCTGTTGGCGTCGATGTACACCGCGAATCCGGTGACGGCCTTTGACGAACCATCCATCGTAACTCGACCGTGAATAGTTCGAGGTGTTGGGGCGATGATCTCGAAATCGCTCGCAATCGCTTGTCCGGCAATGACGTTCAATTCCATTGGTTCCGGCGAAGCAAATCCAGCTCGGGCTTCGATTGCAACTGTTGCGGATGTCGCCAGCAAGTTGCCAATTGTGTATTGACCCCGGGCATTCGTTGTCGCGAACATTTCGCCGACATCGCGGTAGTTGTTGCGATTGACATCCACGTAAGCTGTCCAACCATCCAGTCCAGTATGCGTGACACTATCGCTAACCGTTCCGCTAATGGAACCGCGCTCCTGCGAGACTATTTCGATATTGAATGCCTGCGTTCCCACACCACCCTTGCCATCTTCGACTTTAAGTGTGACGGCATGCGAGCCAGTGAAGCTGAGGGCTGGCAAACGTGGCGGGTAGTTGTAAGGATCGTTGCTCGTGCTTATACCGCCGTGGTTTTGACTTGGAGAACGATCCAAAACCGTCGCCGCCGCCGGGCCACCGGTAAATTCATAATCGAGTACCAAGGCAGGCGAGTTCGCAGGGACGTCTGCGTTCATCCCGCGTTTGATTTCATTAGCTGTGAGGGCAGTATTCCACACGCGAATGCCGGCGATGGTACCGAGTAGATTGACGCCGACGACCAAATTCGCGTTGTCGTAGGCGATGGGCCGAGCAGCGATGCCGTTGGCGACGGGCGAGCCGTTCATGTAGAGCGTCAGTGCCTTGGTGGAGTTGTCGAACGACATCGCCAGGTGGAGCCACTCATTCAGCGGAACGGACTGGGGCATTGAGATGAGAATGCTGTCGGTGCTGTCGCCGACACGTGCGACTAAAACGCCGCCTCGATTCTCAAGTGACCATGTTGCGGCGTAACCAAAGTTTGGGTCGTAGATATTTTTACGAATCAGACTCTGAAAGCCTTCGTTGCTGTCGAACTTGAACCATCCTTCGGCTGTGACACTGGGGCTACGCAGGCTGGGGCTGTCGAGCGACTGGATATTGCCACGGTTGACAAATCGAGGCGTCTGAGTGTCTGTTCGATAGATACCCAGCGACAAGCCATTGTGTCGCGGATCCCAAGTCACCACGCCCGTCGTAGGATCGACCGTCATGCCTTCGGGGCCACTTACAAGACTATAGCGTAGCGGATTGTCGCCGGGGTTCGTGTTCGAGGGTTGATAGCTGTACGGGGCGTCGATCGCAATCGCACTGACCGGTTGTGAGGTGAAGACTGGCGGTGGCGTGGTTGTTGGCGCGGTGACGGCAATGGTGTAGCCCTGCGTGGCGGAGCCGCCGCGATTGTCACTGACTCGAAGTGCTACTGCATTGTTTCCAACTTGGTCTGGCATCGGAGCCCAAAGTACTTGACCGGTGGCGTCATCGTAAAGCATGCCACCTGGAGCATTTTCGAAATCGAACATGATCGGGTCGCCATCGGGATCGATGGCCGTCGGCGAATAGCGATACAAGTTCGCCGGATCGAAGCGGTTGAGAATCACGCTTAACGTATTATCACCATTGGTCACCAGTAGGTCCGGTTTGTTATCGCCATTGGCATCGTGTACTACCACTGAGTTCGGAACGTCGCCGACTTGGATTGCTTGCAGGTTAGTGAAGCGACTTCCACCGCGATTGAAGAGCACGCCGACGCGATCGTTCTCTGGTAACGTCACGATGATGTCGAGTTTTCCGTCGAAGTTCATGTCGGCAATCGCGACATCAACCGGGCTGTCACTAAGTGGGACAGTCCTAGCGCTGCCGAAGCTGCCGTCGCCTTGTCCAGGCAAGATGAAAATACGATTGTTGACAGAGTCAGTGATGACCGCGTCGACTTTTCCGTCGCCATTGACATCGGCCACTGCGATTCCACTCGGGGCGAAGCCGAGGTTTAATGCCGACGCCGTGCCGAAGCCGGTAGCAGAGTTCACGAGCACGGTCAGTTGCTGGCCGGTGTCGCTGATGGCGACAACATCTAGGCGATTGTCACCGGTAATATCCATCACAGCGAACTTGCTGGGCCGAGCCGTCAGCTCGTAATCTGACTTGGTATAGCTGTTACCGTTGTTGTGTAGCACCGTGATCGATTTGCCAATGTGATTGGCCGTAACGATATCCAGTTTGCCATCGCCATCGATATCCATTAATTTCAAATCGACGGGCGAGGCATCCACGAAAAGATCACTCTGCCTGGTGAAGGTGTTGTCACCGCGCCCGAGTAGGATCTTGACGCGATTGAATCCGGTGGTGATGCCGACGAGGTCGAGTTTGCCATCGCCGTTGATGTCGCCACTTTGTACCTGAGCTAAGCCCGGAGGGGTAGCAAGGAAGGTCTCGCCGTAGAAGCCGCTGCTGGCGGTGGAGAAATCGGTTCTGCCATCAAGGTTGAAATCACCTACGGCCAGCCCGTATGGATTTCCAGCCACGGCCGCAAGCGGCTCGGGATTGCCGAATGTGCCATTGGGCTGAGCGATCATCGCGCTGAGCAATGGTCGTTGGCTAAAATTACCAAATGCATTCCAGCTGGTAATCAGATCTGTCAGTCCGTCGCCGTTGACATCGCCGGCTTGCACACCGCGATTGTTGGTCAGATACACCGTCGGATCGCGGAACGTGAAGTCGCCGTTGCCATAGCTGACGACCGTGGCACCGGCAATCGCGCCGGCGAAGTCCGGCTTGCCATCGCGGTTAAAATCGCCGACGGCAAAACCGATGAGAGTGTTCTTCGGGCTGCCGTTGAGATGCGGATTGTCAAAGGCAGTGCGCGTGAAAAGTTGCGAGGCGTCGGTGGCGGCTGGATTGCGAGTCGGCTGCCAGACATAGAGCCGCTCCGGCGTGTCGGGACGATCACTGTAACCGATCACTGCAGCGGAGTGAGCGAAGAGTTCACCTTGACCGTCGCCGTTCAAGTCGGCGTAACCCAGTGCTTCATCGATGTAGAACGCGGGTAGGACGTTGAGTGGGCCAAGGATGTTGTTCGGATCGGGCAGCAGGTTGAAGCGTTTGCTTGTAGGATTGTAGAGGAGTACATCAACGCGGGTGAAGAACCCGCCATCACTATCACCTGAACCTTGAGCGTCGGTGACTCTGTAAGCGAGGTCCGGATGGCCGTCGCCGTTGAAATCGCCGGTCGCGATCTCCTGAGCGTCAGTGCTGCGGCCTGCATTTGCAGGCTGTGGTGGGAAAACAGAAGGCGCGAGTTGGAAGAAACCGTTGCCAAGGCCAAACGCCTGATAGTAGGTCGGTATAACGCCCAGGCCAGTGAAACCTTGCCATGCGAGGTCTAGATTTCCGTCGCTATCGAAGTCGGCGCTGACAAGCGAGTGAATTTCCGCGGGGCCGCCATTGAGTCCATGCCGGTAATCGTCAAAAGTACCGTCACCGTGACCAACGGCGACGATGATACCCTGGCCATCGTGGGCGGCAATGTCAGGGATGCCATCGCCAGTGAAATCCCCGACGACCGACGAGCCGAATTGTCGTTCGCCGAACGGCACGGTGGATACGGCTCGTAGCGTGCCGACTTGATCGCCGAGAATGATCGCAAGGCTGCCTGGACGACTGCCATCGAGTTGGGAACCGATGGCCACATCGAGTACGCCGTCGCGGTTGTAGTCAGCAACATTGACTCGATAAGTTGGCTGGTTACCACGGGCTCCGATGCCGATATCATCGGCGAATTGCACGTTGTAACTATGCAGTGCAAAGGTACCATCGCCGCGGCCGGTGCCAATCGTAAGGTAACCGTTCTGTGAGTCGCCATAGAGCACATCCAGCTTGCCGTCGGCATTGAAATCGTAAGGCATGCCGTCGCCGTGATAAGTGGCGGGAAAGGTGTTCGTTCCATAATTGACGTAGGCGGCGATGTTAAAGCGGTTGCCCGTCGCGGTGCCATTACCAAAAATGCCGGTGCCAGTACCCTTGAGGAAGAGCAGTCCATTGGCCGCGCTGCTGATGCTGGCATCTTTGATGCCGTCGCCATCGAAATCGCCGAAGTAGGCTGTGATAGGCTGCACGTAGAACTTCGCCATCGGGTCGAGGCCGTTGTTACCGAAGGCATAAACACCGCTGAAAAGTGTCTCACCAAAATGGCCGGTGCCATCGTTCAAGCGAGTTTCGATTCGCTGATCGGTGTAATTGATGCGCACCAGGTCGGGACCGTTTTTGCCATCGGCATCCACGATGTATCCAGGACCGCTATTGTTATTTGCCCCAGCATAGAACGTTTCTGGGCCAAAGGTACCATCTCCGTTGCCTAGAAGAACGCTATGGCCGGCGCGGAACTGACCGTTGACTTTGTTTTCAAAAAAAGCAACATCTAGTTTTCCGTCTCCGTTCAAGTCCGCCACTTGCATAAACGAACTCGATCCGCCGTAGTTGGAGATGGTAGGCGTATTAGCGAAAGTCCCACCGGCAAGTCCCCTGTATACAAGGACATTTTGGCCGAGGTATTGCATCAATACGATGTCCTCAACACCGTCGTCGGTAAAGTCCGCATAGTGTAGGCCGTAACCGGAAGAGCCTCGATTCATCACCGGTGGTAGCGTCGCCTCCCAACCCTGCCTGAAGCTACCATCGCCATTGCCGAGCCGGATACCGATGTGGCCGACGCGGCCCGGATTGAATTGATCGGAACTACCTGTACTGACTGTCACGATCAAATCCGGTGTGCCATCACGATTGACATCCGCAGTTTGCATCGAGTCGAAATCGCGTTCCGTGTTCTGATAAGTGCCTGGGCTGAAACCGAGGTCTACGGCCATGGGCGTCACAAACGAGGTCTTGAAATTCGATGGATTCGGTTCGCCAATATTAATGGGAGCAGTGACGCGATCCGCGCCCAGGAAACCGAGCGTAGCGTCACCAGGATTTGCCGTAACGTAGCTCGTACCAATTCCGAAATTGCCAACAGTCGCTGCGACTGGGTCGTTTCCGGTTTTATAAGTCAGGACTTCGAACGGAGCCGCAATGACAGCGTCGGTCGGGGGTATGCTGGTAAAGACCGGCGGGCGGTTAGGCACGTTCGCTAAAACACTAATCGTAAACGACTGTTGAACACTCAGACCGTACGGGTCAGTGGCCTGAATAACGACCGACTGATTGCCAACATCAGCAAGGCTCGTATCCCATAGCATTTGGCCTGAGTCGGCGTCGATTTTCATGCCAACCGGACCAGCCTGAAGTGAGTACGTAAGCGACTGGCCGTCTGGATCAATCGCATGGGCCGTAGAGCTGTAGGTTTTACCCGCTTCAATCTCGCGTAATGGATCCGATGTGAATCCGCTTGGAGATTGATTCCGTTCTGAAAGTGTTGTAAGCGAATAACTGAAATGTTCTCCGCTTGTATTGCGAAACCGCAACTCGCGTTTCTCGGTGCTGCTCCCAACGGGCAGCCAACCGCTTGCATCCGAGCCATTCAAAATGAAATAGGGCCGACCGCCAGGAAGAAATCCGTCTGGATTCATAACGCCAATGCTTGGATCGGAAAGATTGTCGACAACGACTAACATTCGCCCCGAAAGCGCGCTAGTACCTTGATTCGACACCTGAAGGTCTGTGACCAAAACGCGACTTTCATCGTAGAGGGTTGTTCGTCCGTATCTATAGGCAACGCTTTGCGAGACGTCGCTGAGCAAGCTCACATCGATGGGATTTGCCGCGATGCGAGAAGCATTCGCAATAGGCATTCCAGTGGGTGCTGGTCCAGAAGCACTGAGCACTTCGACTCGACGAATGACGACACTACTACCGAAGTCGGAATCGTTGTTGAGAAGACGCGCGACAACCTGGACCTTTGTTCCTGTCGGCACGCCCGAAAGATTGAAAACTGCACTCGAAACAGAGGCCGGCGGCAAAGTGGTAGTTTGCGCACTTGGGCCAAACGCTGGTTCAAACCCTTCACTCCAATTGTAGGACGCGTCCCGATTAATACCGTACGGCAATGTGAGAGGCTGACCAGACTCATCCAACAATAATATTTCAAAAGCGTCGCGAATCGAGTTCTTACTTGTAGCGTCAAATTGCGGCGCGGAGAATTGAACTTTGATACTTGAGCTAGAACTAGGTAGACTGACGGTGGTGGAAATTTGCGAGGAATAAGAATCACCCTCATTCAACTTCGGCGAGCACGCACTTGCTGAGTAACTCCCTTTCGAATTTACTGAGCCACCTGTGCGATTGAACGCCCAACTTGGAAGTGTCGTGGGGCTGCTTGCACCTTGATTTTGAGCATTGAGTTGATTGATGACCAGCAGCGCGTCAATCGGCGTGACGTTTCCACTGCAGTTGACATCCACAAACGTTGTTTTGAGAGAATCATCGACTTCCGCTGGAAGCGGCTCACGATAAGGTGCATAAACGTTCAGATTCAGTTCGTTGATGACTAACAATGCGTCTAGAGGGCTAATTACCGAGTTGGGGCTACCGGAGACATCCAATGGTTGTAGTACATTGGTCCACACTGCCACTGCCATCATTTGGCGACGTTCGAGCCTCTCAAATTGCGAAATCCTGGTCCGCAGTCGTCTTCGGTTACCTCCCAATAGCCATGTTTTTGGTCGTTTGCAAAAACGTTCACCCAGGAATTTTGCATTTTCAACCGCCAATTGAATGCTCACGCGTTTTTTCGACATGGTAGAACTTCGAGAGGGATGCTCAGGGAACCGAATCGTTTGAAACGCATCAAAAACCCCTCGAATCACGTCAATTTCCAGATTTCGAAATTGCCGAAACTGCATCGAGGCGAATTCGATTGCGTTGCACACTACACTCACTAGGATCATGCCGAGCGTATCTTACAGGCCCAATCTGAAATTCTTCCGAAAACTAGCAGGCAAGTGAAAAGTAATTTGCTCAAAACTGGAAAGACGACTGTAAGAATTTGTCCCGCTGGAGCTATGACCTTATGAACCGCGAAGCTGACGCACTAAATACGAACCCGAGTTTGTTGCTGCGGCTGCGCGACGTCCAAGATCGACAAGCTTGGGCATTGTTTGTAGAAGTCTACGGACCGTTGATTATTTCGTACTGTCAACGCAAGAATCTGCAGGACTCCGATGCGGCAGATGTGTCGCAGGAAGTTTTAAAATCGCTTTGCAAGACATTGCGTGGTTTCGAATACCAACCCGAACGTGGACGTTTTCGTGATTGGCTCGGCAAAGTGACGCATCGCGAAATACTGCATTTTTGGAAACGACAACGGCGACACGTTTCAGCGGAAAACACTGGGGAAGACGCAGGCTTGTCAGTGGAAGATTCGAGAAGCTGGGACCACCATTTCCACTGTGAATTGCTTCAAACAGCAGTTCAGCGTATTCGTCATGAGTTCGAAGAAGAGACTTGGAGTATTTTTGTGAAACTTTGGTTTGAAGATAAGTCACCAAGTGAAGTCGCAGCAATTTTTGGAACAAGTGTCGGTGGCGCCTACGTAGCTAAATCGAGAGTGCTTAAACGCTTGCGAGCCGAAGTGTTAATGCTCAGCGATGACCTACCCATTCTCGATCGATTTGAGTCGTAATCACCTAAGCGGGCATTTAATCGAAGGAGTAAGCATCACATGAAGTGTCCAGCCACAAACACGTTAGAAGCGTTGATGCTTGGTGGGCACCTGGAGAATTACTCTGCGATTTGCAACCACTTAAGCGAGTGCAGTCGCTGTCAAGCTGAACTGGATCAACTATGTGGCGATGCAGAGTTGAAACAGTGGCGTGGGCAATCATCGTCGGGTGTAGCTTCCGTTGGCGAGAAGAAGATTTTTCGAGAAGCTCTTGCGAACGCTGCACTACTTGACACCGACGGCAATTCCCGCACGGCCCATTCAACGCAACAACATGCTTCGCGTGAACTGGCTTTGCCCTTAGAACGAAGTGAGTTCGATGGTGATTTAGGAAAGTTGGCAAGTTATCGCTTGGTCCGAGAGATCGGTCGGGGCGGAGCCGCAATTGTCTTCGAAGCGATCGATACGCAGCTCGATCGTCGTGTCGCGCTAAAAGTGCTACGAACTGGACAGCATGAATCGCAAGCACTGGAGAGATTTCTTCGAGAAGCGAAATCGATGGCCCTGGTTCGGCATCCGAGTGTGGTTGCCATCCATAATATTTCATCCACAGCAGAGACAATCCCGCTCATCGCGATGGAGTTAGCTGATCGAGGCTGCTTGCAAAAACGTATCCAACGCGGCGATGCTATTCCACCAAGGCAGGCTGCGGAATGGATCGCTCAAGTTGCGAATGGATTGGCTGCCGTCCATCAAATGGGCTTGATACACCGTGACATCAAGCCGAGCAATGTCTTGCTTATGAGTCCCTCGAACAGTGACCGTGAGGTTGGGACGTCGGAAGTTGCCAAACTTGCGGACTTCGGACTAGCGAGATTGGCTAGTGGAAAAAATCGTGAAACGCAGACAGGCATGTTGCTCGGAACACCGTCCTACATGAGTCCCGAGCATGTTACGAATTTGGAATCCGTCGACATGCGAAGTGATATTTACAGTCTGGGCGCAACGCTTTACGAGACTCTAACTGGCGAGCCTCCATTTCGCGGAGCGTTAGCTTCCATGCTTAAACAGATCGAGCACGATGAACCGACATCCCCACGCACATTGAATTCGGATATCCCCACGGATTTAGAAACAATTTGTTTGAAGGCCATGCACCGCGAGCCAGGCAAGCGATATGCGACTGCTAACGATTTCGCCGCTGACTTAAACCGTTGGCTCGCAGGCGAAGCGATTCATGCTCGTCCAGTAACGTCTTTAGAAAAGGTCCTGCGTTTGTGCCGCCGCAACCCTGGAATCGCAAGTCTCTCTGGGGTAGTCGCGGCCCTACTTCTTCTTCTGGCCTTTGGATCCACATATGCAGCAATTTCAATGAATGGCGCTGAGAAAAAGCTTCGCGCGGAAAAGAAAAATGTTGACGATGCCAATCGAATCATTCAAGCAACCGCTGCCGACACAGAAGTACAGCGTAAGATTGCACTTGAATCGCTAAATGATTTGGTGACCAAAGTTCAAACCGAGTTGGCGTCGCGTCCCGGCACGCTCAAGCTTCGTGAGAGCATTTTGCAAACAGCCCTTGAGGGGCTCGATAGAGTTACAAAAAATGCTGGTGCATTGTCTTTAGCGCATACCACCATCGAAGCTCATATTCGTAAAGGCGAGATTCTGGATCTGCTGGGGAAAACTTCCGACGCCATCTCCGAGTTTGAAACCGCCGCAAAGTTGGCTCAAACGGCTAGCGACGATTCCAAAGCGGAGATCGGTTCACAACGCGACCTTGGCAACGCGTTATTCATGCAAGCGGAAGTTCATCGAAAGGCATTTGCGTACGATCTCGCGCAACCTATTTACGAACGCGTACTAGGTATTCGTAAGGCAGTTGCCAGCAAGCTGCCTGACGATAGCTCCGCTGAGATTGCATTAATTACAGTCATGCAACGCATCGCCGACATCAGTTTCAATCGCAATGATTGGAATACTGCTGAAGCTGCCTATGATAGTATCCTCGCAGCAGCACAATCGGCATCAGAGAAGTTTCCGGAAAACGCGATTCTGAAACGATCCTTGGTTTTAGCTTACGAGCGACTAGGTACGCTTGCGACTAGCATCAATCAACTTGACAAAGCCCAACTGAATTTTGATAAGGTGCTGAAACTGAACGAATCCTTGCTGGCATCCGATCCCCAGAACCGCCAATATCAAGCGGACTTGGCGTACATCACAAAGCGACTCGCTAGTCTGGCGAGCACGCGTGGTGACAGTCACAATGCAACTCGTTTGGCGCGTGAGGCACTCGATCTCTACCTCGAAATTGCTGAGTCAGATCCGCTGGATGCCGACGCGCAAATGAAGGTCGGTTCCGGATGGGACACGCTATATGAAGTTGAACTGGCGTCCGGCAATCTTACCGAAGCGTCAGACGCGATTGAGAGCAGTTTGACGGTCTTCGAATCGCTTGCGGCGAAGTTTCCAACGGCCTCTAAATACCCAACGTTAGCAATGGAAGCCCTGCTAAAGCAGGCTACAGCACAGTTTCGATTGGGCCAATTTGCAGAGTGCATTCAATCGATGAATCGCTATCCCATGTGGTTTGAACAATACTGCAAGGCTGCCGACGCCAATCCGCAAAACTCCACTGCAATGCTAGACTGGGTGAAAAATTCAAAGGAAGCCCTTGGGCTTGCGACCCGTGGTTTAGAATATATCGATGAGCAAACTGCATTTTCAGATGACATCATCTACCTGGCTAAAACGTATGTTATGTTCAGCTTTGCCCAATCTGGCGATGTAGAAAATGCGATGAAAGTTGGCGCCTCAGTCAAGGACTATCGGCCGAACGATGCAACCATTAGGACCGGCAGCGGACTTGCACTGGCTCGCGGTTACTCAACTTGTTTATCTCACCTCGAAGCTCAAGCGATTAATAAAGACAACCTTGAATTTGTCCAGTTAAAGGACGATGCACTGAAGAATTTTTTCACCGTCATCCGGTCCCTCATCCAGGGGAATCCCGCGTTGATCGAATTCCTGCGAACAGACTCCGATTTCAAAGCGATTCTCCAAGATCCAGAATTTGCCGCTTTGTCGAGATAGGCCCAGCTAACCTACTTTGAGATTTCCTAAGCTGGGCCTAGCCATAACTACTAGAGTAACGCCGAGAATAACGCCGTGGATGCCAGCAAGAAAGGGCGCCATTCGGTAAGATGACACCCGTCTTCGCGTCTAAATCATGCGCAACCAACAGTGCGAAAAAAAACAACCTTCCTTTAGGAATTACGCAAAATGAACTCACGCAACAATTTCTGGTGGATAGTAACGACCGCAATCGGCGCGCTTTGCGTTTCCATTGTGGCCACACATGGGAATGCCCAGCCACCAGTGAAAACAGACGTCAATTCTAAAACACCGACCTTGTTAGGAGATAAAGTGAAAATGGAAAAAGCAATTTTGGCGGGAGGATGCTTCTGGGGAATGGAAGATCTATTTCGCAAATTACCGGGCGTTGTTTCGACTCGTGTCGGATACTCTGGTGGCGACGTAAAAAATGCTACTTATCGCAATCATGGGACCCACGCAGAGTCTATTGAAGTCGTTTACGACCCGAGCAAAACGGACTTCCGTAAATTGCTTGAGTTCTTCTTCCAAATCCATGATCCCACGACCAAAAATCGTCAAGGCAACGATCGAGGTGCTTCTTATCGTTCGGCGATATACTACACGAGCGACGAGCAAAAGAAAGTTGCGTTGGACACCATCGAAGATGTAAGCGCTTCCGGTTTGTGGCCCGGTAAGGTCGTGACAGAAGTTGAACCGGCTGGTGACTTCTGGGAAGCGGAACCAGAGCATCAAGATTATTTGGTGCGCAACCCAGGAGGCTACACGTGCCATTTCCCTCGCAAAAATTGGGTGTTACCTAAGCGAACTCAACTGAGCAAGTAGTGTGAAACATTTCAAGGTAGAACATTTGTCTTCAAATGTTCATGGCCTTCCAATACGCTTGTACGGGCATGGCGAAAAGTCGTGGATAAATACCGTAGCGGAAGCCGTCAAGGCTTTCGGAGGTTGAATTTGCGGGGGCAAAGTCGCATGAACGAAATGCTTGACGCATTCCGCTACCGACTTTTCACCTTCCCATGCTTGCACTCTGGGCAGCCGGAAAATCTTGTGGAAAAGTGCCACCTGCGTGACCCTCCGTTTGTTTGTTATGCAGCGCCACCATTTGCAGCGCAATCTCTATTTTGATACCAGCCCATGAACATTTGAGGACAAATGTTCTACAATCAAAACACATCAGCAACTCGTGGTCCGAGCACTTCAAAACGAGGTTGAATTCCAAGGCCAGGCTCTGAGCTTGCCGTCATGAAACCGTTCTCGCGCTGCGGTGCACCGCGAGCCGTACTGACCGTTACGTAGCTATTAAAATCGGTACTGGTAAAGCGAAACTCTTCGGGCGTGCTATGAGCCAAATGTGCAATCGCGGCTGTGGTAATGTCTCCACCCCAACTGTCTTCCAGCGTCATGGCGATTCCCATCGAGACACACAAGTCACGCGCTTGCTTGGTCTTGGTCAGTCCTCCGAGCTTGCTGATCTTCAAGTTCACAACGTCCATCGCCAAGTCGGCTTTACCACGCAGTAACATATCCAAGTTGTCGATGTTCTCGTCGAGTACAAATGGATGATCGGTATGACGACGCACGGCTAAACACTCTTCGTAGGTCAAGCACGGTTGCTCGATATAGACATCAACGTCACGGACCGCTCGGACAACTCGCATCGCTTCGTGTTGCGTCCAGCCTGTGTTCGCATCGGCGACCAAACGGTCGCTTGGCGCGAGCATCGCGCGAACGGCGTGGATACGTTCAATATCTGTATCTGGATCGCCGCCGACCTTGAGTTGAAAACGGGTGTAACCATCTGCTTTGTAGCTGGCAACCTTACGAGCCATCACGTCGGCAGACTCTTGCGAAATTGCACGATACAGACGGACGCTTTCGCCAAATCGCCCACCCATCAACACGCAAACGGGTAGACCAGCAGCTTGACCAAGAATATCCCAGCACGCGATATCGATGCCAGATTTCACGTACGGATGTCCCTTTAAAGCGGCGTCCATTCGGTGGTTAAGTTTACTTAACTCACGCGGGTCAAAGCCGATCAAATGCGGACCCAACTCGCGTAAACCTGCACGAACACCTTCGGCATAGGCTGGCAGATAGAACGGCCCTAGCGGACAGACTTCGCCATAGCCAATCAAGCCCGAGTCGGCTTCAACTCCTACTACCGTGCTATCGAAGACGGTGACCGATTTTCCGCCCGACCACTTGTAGGTTCCTTCGAACAGTGGCAACTCCACGCGATGCGCAAAAATCCTAACGATTTTCATTCCGAAACCTTATTCGAAGAAAGTAGTCAACGATGTAAATACTCAACTTGAGCCTGAAGCGTTTGCCGATTTCTTGCGGCTTAGATTTCTTGCGACTCAATCGGCTAGCGCCTCAGGCTCAATCGATACGTTTGAATCTGCCGCTCGCCTAGCTATTTGCGGTCAAGTTGGCAAATGCGTGCGGCGGTCGAGATCCGAACAAGCATAATGCCAGCCCGCAGTACGCCCAATCCTGCAAATACAACGACTGCGGCCTCGACAATTCGCGGAGTCTGCAAGTCCATGACAAACAACAGCCCCCATCGCAAAAGGTAAACAGCGAATAATACCAAAGCCCACCCTGCGATTTCACGTGCCCAAAACATTTTGGATCCTTTTTTGCAAACCAATTGCGAGAGCTGGTGTAATCGACTCAGGCATGTCTAAGCTACTTTTTTCTTCTTCAAACGACGAACCACAATCATCCTCAAGTCACGATAGTGATCGAGCATGAAGGATGATCGCATATACAACCCGGCTTGTGCACCGGTCATTTGCCGCCAACTGGCTTCCATGAAAACAATAACTAGCATCAACGAAAGTACCAACAGGCTTGCTCCTGGCCAAACGGTAAAATCATTTTCAGTTGCGTTACGAAACCACTCAGATCTAGCTGTCGTCGTAATCGGCAACCGTAAAAGCGCAAGCATCGCCACAAAGGTGATCACCATCCACACCAAAAATTGAGTCCCAACAAACTGGAATAAACGCCAGTTTGCAGGAGGATTTGTCGACGATTGAGCAACGTTTTTCTCTTCCACGCCAAGGAACATCCTAGACTGGGCGACAATCCATCGGCTAACACGATTGCGGAATGGCTTTCCGAGGTATGCGTAACCTACGAGGGCAATCGAGGAAAGGCAGTACAACCAAGGTACCAAACCGAGCATGATGTCAGGTCGACGCGGTTCGCGACTGAAGAGACTTACCTGCAACGCAAAAAGCAACAGCCATCCATGCGACTTGAGCACGCCAACGAGCACGGCAGCAACCACACCCAGCCTGACGAGTCCTGCGATCTCCGCGCCCTCAAACAAAAGCAGGTCCAATAACAATCCCATTACGAGCAACTGGGCCAAATCGGCGAGTTGCACGAAGTACTCTGTGTTAACTGGCGACCGCAACGCTGGTCCATCGTCCTTCGAACTTGAAACATTGATAGGGTCCACTAGGACATACCTCCTTGAATGAGCGTTCTTCCATCCCTTGCCAACCCCATTTCGGCAATGATCATCTGAATCGCATTCCGCTCTCCTGAAAATGATACCGCTACTCCCAAACGAACCAACTCTCGTTTCATCTGAAGGGCAAGGTCACGAACGCGGGCTTGCTCGGCAGCCAGCATAAGGTCATGGATGCTCCCCGATTTGGGTTCGACGATTTCTGATCCGGGCCGCAGAAAAGTTGAAGTAGGACAAACAAAAGCCACACGATGATGTTTGCCTAAAGCCAACTTCACTACTCGCAGCAGTTGATGCAAGTTCGGTGCACAACTTAGCAAATCACCAAGCACAACGAACACTTCATTGTCGCGGGCGTGTGCGAGCGCTTTCCCCATGGCATCGCCCAGTATCTGCATCCTCAGTGCACCTCCCGCGGCGGGATCAGGCGGTGCGACGATCATCGGCGCCATCCAGGTCATGCCCGCGTCATCCAAAAACCTATGCAAGAAGTACGCGAGTTTTGAATTATCATGAATGCACTCAACGTGCTCCTGAGGGCCCAGCTGATAAATTTCGGCGAGTGCGCCTGCCATCCGAAACCGCTCGCGCGTTGATGAAAAGAAAGTAAATGGGATCGGCTGGTAGCGGCGTTCCAATAGCTCTGGAAATCGTTCGTTAAGTACTCTCAGTCCGCACTGCATTAGGTAGTTCGTCATTGTCAGCGATGCTGGTGGGGCAATCTGTGAGAACTCAGAAAGTGCCTTCAGCAGCTGCATGAACCCACGATCTCCAGCGAACCAAGGCAGGCGCTTAACGGAAGTTTCGTCGACCAATATGCCGCTCACCGGATCACCAACTGAAATCGCTGCTTTCGCAACGCTGGCGGCAACAAAGTTGATCTGATCCATCAACCGCAGGCCGTAACCACCGATCCTTGTCGAAAACGAACCATCGATGAACAGATGAATGCGCACTGGTACTTCGGATTCGTATTTGCGAGTCATCAATTTGTCACGTCGAGCTGAAACTTTCCAAGCGATCGACTTGGGCGGGTCGCCATCCACGTACTCTCGCAATTCGAGCAACTCAGCACCGGTGCCAGATCGCTGCAAACGATGAATACCATGCTGTGGAAGCGAATTTTGTCGCTTGACGGTCGGTCGCAGTTCAGCCGACTGAAAGTAATCTGGCAGCAATCGAAATTTCTGCTCGACCTGAACAAATCGATGCATCTGGAAGAAACCAAAATGATCCTGCAACGTCAGCCGCACACCGGGTAGCGTCAGATGACCGGCGGCTCGAACACCGACTTTATAGGAGAACGTTACTCTGCTTACCGTCCCGCTCAAACCGGTAGCTGGTTTCGTCAGAAACCGGTCGGACGAGAGTGAATCTACGGGTGCGTCCGGTTTCTCGCGAAACCAGCTACCATCACCTGCAAGTCTATTCGGGCCCAGTCCGTTCGCGTTTATCGGTTCATCTAAAATCCATTGGTTCGGCGGAAGTGGAACGGCATCACCTTTGGGATATTGTTTTATGAATCGATTTTGCAAGTACCGTATAAACGATCTTTGTTTAGCGTCTGTTTTGGTCGGCTCAGCGTGCGTGGTCGTGACGCTTGGCCCAACGAGTTCCAAAATCTCCGGCACAACATCGCGAATCTGAATCACGGGATGAATTGTCGTTAAACTTGAAACTTGCACATCGATCTGAACAACGCGTCCGACCCAAAGTGTACCGCTTAAGTCGCTGCTGCCATTTACGCGACGTTCGAACTTGATTCTAGGCAATTCGAAATGAACCCGAGCTTGAAATCGAAACCATTCGACAAGGACCCACGCAAACACGCTCAGCGAGAGAAATGATAACAGTTCCTGCCCTCGCAGGATTCCGCCGAACAGCCCCACAAGCCCGACGATCAACAGCCAGCGAGCGCGGTTGGTCATATCACGGAAGCCCTCAGTGGCGGGTCTTTCAGTACTGGTACCGACTGAACCAATTGCTGAACCACAGCTTCGACTGTCTTTCCGTCCATTTCCGATTCTGGCTTCAAGATCAGGCGATGACCAAGCACGAGCAACGCAACCGCCTGAATATCTTCGTGCGTCAAAAACGAACGGCCCTGCAGTAGCGAGTTCGCTCGACCAGCCTTCATCAAGTTAATTGCAGCTCGCGGGCTAGCCCCTAAAACCAAATCTCCATGCAGTCGACTCAGACGCACAAGATCGATGATGTATCCTTTCAACTCGGTCGAGCAGTAAACTTCGTCGATCTGTCGCTGTATGCCAATAATTTCGCTCGCATCGGTGACCGCCTTCAATTTTACTGGCGGTCGACTGTGAAGGTCGAGCATATTGATCTCTTGCAGACGATCAGGATACCCTACTTGAACGCGGAAAAGGAAACGATCGAGCTGGGCCTCGGGCAATCGATAAACGCCCTCTTGCTCGATCGGATTCTGTGTCGCGAGCACCATGAACGGCTCGGGCAGCAGTAGAGTCTTACCTTCGATGGTGACTTGATGCTCTTGCATCGCCTCCAGCAACGAAGATTGAGTGCGAGCCGGGGCGCGATTCAATTCATCGGCGAGCAGCAGTTGGCAAAACACCGGCCCTTTACGCATCACAAAATCGCTCGTCTGACGATCTAGAACCTGAGTTCCGGTCACATCGCTCGGCAATAGGTCAGGAGTGAACTGAATTCGTTCGAATTCGATCCCCATGACGGTCGAAAATGTTCGGCACAAAGTAGTCTTAGCTGTGCCCGGAACACCTTCTAGCAACACGTGCCCGCCAGCGATTAAGGCCATAAGAAGTTGATCGGTGACAGCATCGAGCCCCACTACGACTTGGCTGACCGACTGTTGAGTTTTAATGCGCAGGTCACGAACACGCTGAGCAAGTTGGCTGAGATTTGAAGTTGACGACACTAATCAATTTTCAGGCTAAGGGAATTTGAAGGGGCTCTAAACATCATACCGTTTCAGGCGTTTGTGTACGATGTTTACTGCGGAGTTTGCTTATTGAGTTGCCCAAAAGTTGAAATTCTTGACTGGTCATTTTCGAGTGATAACCTCGGCATGCGATGTCCATGATTCTCATCAGCTCTTGCTGCTCTATTTTGGTCAGGATAGCCCCATTGGGAAGCGACCCACTTGGTCCCTGTCCAGATTGGCCGCTGTACATTAGTGACGCTAAGTATTTCTGCCAGTCAGCCGTGTGCCTTGAACCGGTAAGTTCCCAGCAAAAATCACGAGCCAAAAAGCCGGCTGGATTTCGAAAATCGTCAGCTAGGCTGCTTGCATACTCTCGCATTTCGTAAGCGGATCGCATCCTTCGCGGCGCAAGGAAGACTGCATTCAATGTGCCGCTGGCAAGCAATGCCCATATGATTGCTACTAAAACCAAAATCGCTGCGATGTACAAGAATGCTCGAAAGTAACGTAAAGGCTGAACGCCGCGAGGTCGTTGCCTGAGCGCTTCATTCAACACATTGGACTCGGCAACTTCTTTGGCGATCGCATTTGCCAATCGCGCAGCCTTTGTAAGCTCAGGTTCTGGTAAGGGCGGATTCGCTTGTGGTTCGTCGTTGTTTTGAGTTAAATCGACGCGATTTCGATAGCTGCCCATCGCTTGACCGTCGGCTAGAAACACAAGCTGCGATTTCTTTCCTCCGCTACACAGCATCTCACTGACGCGTATCGCAGCGATCGCGTTGCCTCCATGCCACATCATTCCGTTACTGAACATGCCGGCATCGGCCGACATGATCGCTACTCCATTGTCAATTTCCCACCGCCCAACCGCTAACACGGCTTTATTCTGGCTTGATGGGGGGCGACAATCGGCAGGCAAAGCGGCAAGCACATTCCACTGAAACCAGCCGCCACTGTCCGGTATAAACCAACCCGATCGATTGGTAACAATCTCTGAAACCCCAGCGAAGCTAATCATGTCCGGTGGTTCGGGTACTATTCGCAAACAATCAGTGAAACCCTGATACTGGTCAACTGGGTTAAGCGACGTTACAGGTCCCTGTAAAAACTGCCCGATGCTTGGCAATTCCGATGAATTGTCCGATGCCAATAACAGTGCACCACCTTCCATAACGAATTTGCTGAGTTGTTTCCAATCGTTGTTTGATATTGCTGGTTGCGATCCGGTAATGACAATCACCGATTGCTTGGGTGAAAGCAGTGCTTTCTTAATGCTGCTGCCAACTTGTAGCCCTCGGTCTTCGAGCAACATTTGCAGCAAGTCGAAACCAAAATGCCAATTCGCTTCCGTGTGCTCGCTAGGTCTCTGCTGAGCGCCACTGTTCACCTGCGCTTTACCAGGGGATGAAAGCAGAGGACTGCACACGATCAATGCACAGAAAGATAATATCGGTTTGCATTTTTGGTAGCCTAACATCGGCGAATCGTTACCAATTAGAAATGACTTTGCACCCAAACGATTTAACCATCCAAGCTTTAAACACTACTGGCGGCGCATTGTTTTAATGCCGCTTGCACACGATCAATTTCTTCTGAACTCAACGTGGCCTCTGGCGGCAAGTAGCGGGCATGTTCATAAACGCTAGCCAAGTCCGCGATTACGGATCTCAGTTGTGGCGAAGACTCGGTCAGTCGCAAGGCTGCGTAACGATGCGTCCACCAGTTGGCAACCGGTTGTGCTCGACGGAGCACAAAACGATGGAATGCTCGAACAACGTCCGCCCGCGTTCGAATTCCTTCAGTAAGAATCTCTTTGGCCAATTCAGCTTCGGCTTCTTCGGCTGCCGTTGCCAAAACGACTCGTTTTCGAGCAATTAAAAGGAGCATCGCAATCAGAACTAATAGGAGACCCAGCAACAGCCAGACGCGTCCACTCCATGCCGAACCTAAACCGCTTAAGTCGGGAAGGCTTGGAGTAATGTTCGGTGAACTGGCCGATGAGCCTCCGCGACTTTCACCCGGGGCGGAACGCACTGCCCCCCAAAACTGCGCAGCCATATTACGCAAACTCGACATGGTTGACGATCTATTGGAATTCGGGTCACTAGAAGGTACAGAACTCGGCGGCGAATTTTGTGGGGAAGGTCTGCTTGCAGTCGATTTAGTAGTTGGGGTGACTGAAGGCGTTGTCGAGGGTACCGAACTGTTTGCCGCGTTATTGTATTTCGCTTTTGATGAGAGGCTCGCACTCCTGCTTTCCGCCTGAGCCTTAGCGGAACTCGCATCTCCCTGCTCCTTCATTGTTTTTTCAACGATGCGCTGCAAAGCGCGACCGAGTCCATGGCGTTCAAGTTGCGTTTTTA
This sequence comes from Planctomycetia bacterium, assembly GCA_031412515.1. Classification (GTDB taxonomy): domain Bacteria; phylum Planctomycetota; class Planctomycetia; order Pirellulales; family Pirellulaceae; genus Aureliella. The sequence goes on from JANODD010000395.1 coordinate 27,524, forward strand.
TATCCATGTCTTGGGTGAGTGATTCACCGGAACCAGGGGACGATTCGTTCCTTCTTAGAGGATTTCGCTGCCCAGCGTTCGAGCTTCGATCTGGTGAATTCAATCCATTTTTGTTGACGCGCGCATCCGACGGTCTTGATCCCGGTGCCAACCATGGGGAATCTTTGCCAGAAGGATTGAGTGTCGGTTCAATGGACTTTGATCGATTGCTACTATCGAAATCTGAGTTGGCCGAATTTGAATTTTCGGATTCGGACGGAAGCAGCGGTGGGGCAACCCGCGGAGCGTTGCCTGCGGTTCCATTCGGTTTTGTTGATGGAGCTTTTGCTGATGACTGCGAGGAAGGGTTTGCCGTCTGGTCAAGCGGCGCAGATCCTGGCTTTGAACCACTGCTTGAACTACGGGGTGGCAGTGCCGGACTGGACTGGTCGTTTGCCGAGTTGGGCTTGATCGCCCGATTGTTGTTACTCGACAGGGAATTTTTCGGGCCGGATTTATTCGGGCCTGAGCTTTTCGAGTTTGCATTTCCAGAATCATTCTTTTGTAGCTGCCGCTGTCCTTCAATGGACTTTAGTTTTTTGAAAAGTTCTTGTAAGGCTTCAATACGTTCGGCGTCGGCATGGGCGGGTAGAGAACGCTCCTCCGATCGCCTACGTTCCTCAGTTCTGGATGGCTTGTCGCTGCGAGATTCATTGGGGGAAAGCTGTAGTTCACTGCGCTCGTTGGGCTTTGCTGGAAGACTGGGATCAGGATTGTTTGAAAAGAGGTCGGTTGAAAAAGGATCGCTTGCAAAGGGATCATTAGCAACAGGTTCATTTGAATTCCTGTCCGGCATGGATTCCCTTGGCGGGTTTGACTTGGGCAAGGAATCCGGTGGTGAATTAGGGACCGGATTGGAGCGTGACTGTCGATTCTCGTTAGGTTTCTCGACGGACCGATCGCGAGGTTTGTCGTTGGGTTGCCGGCGAGGTAAAGGGACGCCTTCAGAGTTCCGGGGCGTTCGATCAGAAGGCGAAGGAACTTTGCGGTCACGAGCATATTGTTCGAGCAACTGTTGAGCTTGTTTGCGAAGAATCGGGTCCGATAAGGCTTGGTCGATCCATTCTTTGGGAATGCTTTCAAGATTGGGAAGCTTATCCTTGCCGATCAGCTCTCGCATGCTTTCGACTGCCTTCTCCATCTCACGAAGCTGTTGTTCGCTCAGTTTAGGTAGCGGCGAGTCGCCAGCCTCTTTGCTGGATTCGCTTGAGATCATATCTCTTAATTGCTGCAACAATTGAGCCTGTCCGCTCAAGTCAACTGCGTCACCTGGAGGAGGTGGCAACCAACGTTGAGTTGGGCGATCGGCATCAACGGGCCGAGGCGGTTGAGCGAACGCACTCGAGCCACATAACAGAATGAAAGCTGTGACTATCGTTATTGATTTCGCTAAATGCATATTCGTACAGCTAATCTAAAGCGATTCGGGCAAGGTGTAGAGATACTTCACTTCGGCGGCACTCAACTCACGGCGGAAAATCATCAGTTCGTCGATATCTCCAATGTACTCGATGCCCAGCATGATCGCTGCCTTCTTTGCATCCCAAGTAAATTGTAGCGGTTGCTCAAGGGTCCCCTGCGACTGGCCGTTAATATACAAAACCGCTTTTCCGGGTCTTTTGTTGGAATCGTTGACACCCGAAAAGGTGAACAGCACATGTGTCCAAGCATCTCTTGAAAACGGTGGCTTTTTAACTGTCACCATCGGTCGTTTATCGACCGGCCATGCCTCCCAGGTAATATTCTGCGGATTCCAAAACTTCAAATCTGAGAAAACGCCTAATCGAAAGTCTCGCGGCAAGTCTTTATCGAAGTCAACAAAAAATGCGCCATTGTTCCAAGCGAATTGAGTAATCTGCAGTGGATCGCAGTAGCCAGGCTTCAAATCGGCGTCGGGGTTCAAACGCATCCACATCGAAACAGTTCCCGACCAATCCTTCGCTTCGTAGTGCATCGCTTCGCCGGCGTAGCAGATAACAGGCTTGGCTTTGTCTGCGAACCGCAAGCAGTCACCGTATTTGCCCACGCCTTTCGCAATCGTCACATCAGCGCGCTTAATACCTGGTTCCATCTGCTTTCGCTCAAGCGACTCAGCAGTGAAAACTCGGCCGTCACCGCTGGCCACTTTAGCATCGGCTCCGCCATCGAAACTCGCATGAAAGTGCAGCGATTCCAGCAGGGCTTTGCGCTCGCTTTGTGCATGGACTGAAACAGTCAATACACAAACAACAAAAACAGCAGCGATGCAAGAAAGGCTCGAATTCAGTCTGTAAATCAATAGCATGGCAATCAAATTCCTTCCGCGTTTCACGTTAACCCAGTGACCAAGTAGAATTGCAACCTCAATAGTAACTGATTATATCTTTTTCGCGACGCTGCTAAAAGGACATTCAATCCCTCGTGCTTTGTCCAGAGTTTAATTTTTAGAGTGGCACGCTCTGAGGCTTTGCGAAGGGCGTGGTGAGTGTCTTGCAAACCACGGCCTTCCCAAAGCGTCAGAGCATGCCGCGCAGGAATGAGAACATACTGAAGGAATTGAACCGTTGCGAGTCTTAATCACTGGAGTTTGCGGTTTCGTTGGGCGCTGGCTGGCGGAATGCTTGCTCGACTATTTTGAGAATATCCATATCGTCGGAATCGATAACCTAAGCCGCCCAGGCAGCGAAAGTAATCGTGAGTCTGTTTTGAAAATGGGTGTTGATTTTCGCCATTCCGACTTGCGTAACCCCAGTGACCTCGACGCGTTGCCAGCCGTGGATTGGATCATCGATTCTGCGGCATTGACAAACGTGATGGCAGGTGTGGACGGACAATCTTCCAGTCGACAGTTGATCGAAAACAATCTGATTGGAACTCTAAATCTGCTTGAAATGTGCCGACGGCTGAAGTGTGGATTGATCTTGCTAAGCACCAGCCGCGTCTATTCAATCCACGACTTCGCCTGCCTGCCTCTCAAACCAACTGGCTGCTCTTTCCAGTTGGACGCAACTGCGTTACCACCATTCGTGACAGCGGAAGGAATTGTGGAATCGTTTTCTACTCGCAGTCCAACGTCGCTGTATGGTGCAACGAAGTTAACTTCCGAAAGGATGGCGCAAGAGTACAGCGACGCGTTTCAATTTCCACTGCGTATCAATCGGTGCGGTGTGTTGTCAGGTGCAGGGCAATTTGGAAAGATCGATCAAGGGATTTTTAGCTACTGGATCAACGCTCATCGCAATCGAAGGCCACTCAAATACATCGGCTTCGGCGGAAAGGGTTGGCAGGTTCGCGATTGCCTACATCCTCGCGATTTGGCAAACTTAGTTGCCCAGCAATTGCAATGTGGCATGGACGTTGAAAAACCAGTCATTGCAAACGTCAGCGGAGGAATCGAGTCGGCTCGTTCCTTGGCTCAGTTGACACAGTGGTGTGACGATCGTTTTGGTAAGCATCCTATCGCGAGCGATGAAAGTCAACGTCCTTTCGATCTGCCCTGGGTTGTGCTTGATTCAGCTTTAGCAAAGGCGACTTGGAACTGGAGCCCCGCATGCAGAGTCGAACAGATCTTTGAAGAGATTGCCACTGCTGGTGAATCCATCGACAGAAGGAACACTTAGATGGTTGAATCGAATTCTCTTTCGCCGAACCGTATTAATCCATGGTGGTTGACGATCATCCCGATTTTGTTGTTTGTGGGATTGCGGTTGCCAGCGCTGATTCATCAACCAGGCGGTCAAGATGAACAGTTCTTTTCTGTACCGGGACTAACCGTACTTCGCGAAGGCGTTCCACGAATCCCTTTCCTGCCGACGCGTCGTCGGGAGAGTTTTTTTGAGAACGCAGATCGCTGCTTGATGACTTTGCCTCCAGCTTTTTTCTATCTACAGGCGCCTTTTTTTGCGATACTACCGGCCGGATATCCCACCGCTCGAATGCCATCGATGTTCGGTGCATGCGTACTGCTGGTGCTGGTGTATCTGTTGGCGAGACGACTGGGAGCAGGGAGCTGGGGGAGTTTCGCAGCTTGTTTGATTCTGGCCTTGTCGCGACCGTTGATGTTTACGGGCATGCTCGCACGTCCTGACCTGTGGTGTGCGATTTGTGGTGTCTGCGTCTTTTACTGTCTCTACGGAAACGGCGAATGGAAGCGAGGGCTCATGTTTCGTGTCGGAGTACTATGCGGCCTGGGCGCGCTGTTTCATCCGTTTGCATTGGTCTATGGCATTCAATCAGGGGCGGCCAGTTGGTTAGCGCCCGGCAGTTTGAAAACGCGATGCTCGCGATTTGTTTTTCTTTGCTGCGGTTCAATCTCAGCCCTCGCCCTGTGGTTGCCCTTGATAATCGCTTACCCCTACGAGTTTCGAAGCCAATTCTTTTCGAACGTGCTTCATCGAGCAGGACCTGGGTTGCCTTCGCGCATGCTGTGGCCCATGGAGTCCATCAAGCACCACTGGAACGTATTGCAAGAGTATGCCGGACCGTGGCAGTGCCTGCTGCTAGCGACTGGACTGATCGCTTCGATCGTGCTGTGGCGAAAACGAAACAATGAAGGTTGGGAGTATGCGGGACGCATTGTTTGGCTGTGGAGTAGCATTTATCTGACCGCTGTTGTTACCGGTGTTCATCCGACCAAAGGATATTGGCTCTACCCGGTTGTGATCTTAATAGCCACGCTTGGCGTTGCACTCGATGCTCTGTTAACGCAGCCTAGGAGCAAAATTGTCGCGGTTGCCCTTGGATTGATTTTGCTGTTCCCCGGTTCTGGATTAAAGTCGACTTGGATTTACCTGCGGCACGCGGGCAGCACTGAATACTATGCCTCTCGATTTATTGATCGTGTTCTGGCGGATTTGCCTCAGGAAGGAGTCTTCATGTGCGATCTCGGTTATGCATTCGATGTCTATCTCAGCGGACGACAAACACTATTGTGCCAGGATCGCAAAACCTACTGGGGAGACGATGAAGTCAAGTACGATTATCTATTGTTGACTTGGGAAGGTGGCGATGCAGGTTGGGCCGATCAATATGAAGCTAAATTGTTGAGGTTTGAAGGATCGACCGCAACGCCACAGTCGTGCTACGTGAACATCTACGTTCCGCAAGGTGCTAAGTGAACTCTGATCTGTCTACCGCAACCAATGCAGCCGCTTCAAAAGAACCTCTGCCGACGCTTAGCATCGTCATTCCAGCTCACAACGAACAAGCCAACATCGGTGGCTGCATCGAGGATCTGCTTGAGTTGTTGATCGATCAGCAAAAGATCGATGTGGAACTGATCATTGTTAGTGATAACAGCCAGGATGATACTGAGGCCGAAGTCCTGAAACGAAGGAGTCGCTGGCCAAGCATTCGACTTATACGACGTCCTGCCCCAGGCGGATTCGGTCGTGCCATTCGCACTGGACTGGATTTTGCGCAAGGCGAAGTCATCATTGTTTATATGGGTGATCGATCCGATCATCCTGAAGACGCGTTACTCTACTACCGAACAATCTGCCAGGGCTATGACTGCGTTTATGGGTCACGTTTTGTCCCCGGAGCAAAGGTACTACGCTATCCAAGACTGAAATTGGTCGTCAATCGAATCGTAAACAAAGTCGTCCAGTGGATGTTCTGGACCAAGTTCAATGACTTAACCAATGCCTTCAAGGCTTACCGTCGAAACGTAGTTCAGCATTGTGGCCCCTATCGCGCGTGCCACTTTAACATCACTCTTGAAATGTCGCTAAGCGCGCTTATTGCCGGATACAACATTGCGCAAGTCCCGATTCACTGGGAAGGTCGTACATGGGGTTCGTCCAATCTTCGAATGCGAGAGATGGGCCGGAGGTATCTCTGCACGCTTTTGATGCTGTTTTTCCAAAGAATGTTGATGAATGATGATGTCAAAACAGAAGGCAAACGCGATATGGTCAGTGGTGTAGAGGTATTCTGAGTTACCAACCTTTTTGTCTTTTTGCGCAAACATGCTTCGGCAAACCAATGCATACCGCGACTGATGTTGCGGTTCGAATGTTGACGTCTGAAATAGTTGCATAAACGCTCACCGCCAATTCCTTTGCATCATGGCCCCAGGGTTACACCATTACTCGCTTGATGCTCGCAATGGCTAACCCTGGGCTATATTGTTTGGCCACGTTGTGGCGAGACAAATGAGTTAGAGGGTTTAATGGTAATGCGATCTACAAGCCTCCGAAGTTTTTGGAATACACGCCCACTTGTTAAAGGTAGAGCGAGCGATTTGATGACGCTCAAAACCAGTTTCACGCAATGTCGCCAAGACGCAAAGCTCTGAACTCCGAACATCGATCTTTGGGCCTTCGATCTTTGTGCCTTCGATCTTTGGGCCTTGGCGACTTTGCGTGAGACCTTTTCTTCATCACTTCCTGATCCCGGTGCTGATAACTTTCGCTTCGCGCCTTCCGGCCTGAAGGGCCAAAAACATGCTAGCCCAGGGCAGAGCGTTTAGCGCCGCCCTGGGAAAACCCACGCGACGGATACAACGTCCTGAAAGGATAAAACAAGCGTCAATGGTCCAGCATCTCAAGTTAGGATTGGTTCGAAGTGGTCGGGAACGCAAAAGGGGTCGGGCGTCTTTTCTCTAAAAGAGGCCTGCCCCCTTTTCTGCGTCAGTAACCACCGGCGGTTTGGAAATCATTTCGACTATCAAATTCCGAATGCCTTTCGGGAGCTCGATCGGAGAACCGCGTGTATTCTTTTTCCCAAGTCAATTCAATTTCACCGACGGGGCCGTTACGCTGCTTGGCGATAATGATTTCAGCTTGACCAGCATACTGCGACGCGTCATCGCCACGGTGATAATACTCTTCACGGTGAACGAACATCACAACGTCAGCATCCTGCTCGATCGCACCCGACTCGCGAAGGTGACTCATACGAGGGCGATGGTCCTTACCTTCTTCCGCTTGACGGTTGAGCTGCGCGAGACAGAGGACTGGTACGTAAGCTTCACGGGCCAGTCCCTTTAATCGCCGAGCGATCTTGGCAACTTGTTCTTGGCGGGGATCTTTGGGATTGTCAGGGTCGATCAACTGCATGTAATCGATGATGATCAAACCGAGCCGTTTATCACGCTGTTTGATGCGCCGTGCAACGGCCGCTATCTCGCTGACGGTTCGACTAGGAGAATCGTCGACGTAAAGCGGTGCGTTACTAATCGCGATCGCTTTTTCAACGAGCCGCTTGCGTTCTTCTTGAGTAATCGTACCTGTTCGCAGTTTACGACTATCGACGCGTGCAACTGAACAAAGCAAACGGTCGGCGAGTTCCACACCGGACATTTCGAGACTCACGAACAGCACCGGCACACGCCCTTTGACGGCCACGTTTTCAGCAACGTTCATCGCAAAGGCGGTTTTGCCCATACTAGGTCGTGCTGCCAAAACGACTAACTCGCCGTTATGAAATCCTCCACACATTTCGTCGTAAGTACGAAAATGGGTGTCGACACCGCCCACGGCAAACGTACCTTTCATTCGCGAATCGATACGCTCCATGGCAACGGTTAGTAGGTCACCAATTGACTCTGCCGACTGGCTGCTTCGTTCGTCTTGAATTCGAAAAACTCGCTGTTCCGCTTGGCTGACCAATTCCTTTGCGTCAAACGCTTCGTCGTATGCGTCGCGGAGGATACTGGTACTCGCTTCGATCAGGCGGCGGTAAGTTCCTTTACTTCGAACGATATCAGCGTAGTAAAGTGCGTGGGCCGCGTTGGGGACCGCGTTCGCCAATTGTGCGAGGTACGCGCTTCCGCCAGTCGCTTCGTAATCACCCATCGTTTTCAGTCGATGGACCAGCAGGGTGACGTCGATCTTTTGACCGATGTCGATCATCCCCATCATGTGTTGATACAGTTTTCGATTGGCATCGTCGTAAAAGTCGTCGGCCTTGAGTACTAAAGCCAGATCGTCGCAAACGTCCGGCATTAGCAAAATACTGCCGAGCACAGCAATCTCAGCCGAAACGTCGCAGGGGGGCGTGCGATCGAGGATGGGCTCAAGCTTTTTGGGCTCAGATTTCCATTTTTTCCCGTCGTTTTTGCTATCCGTATATGCCATTTCGATCCTTCCAGACCCAACACGTAGTGTTCAGAATGTTCTCTTTGAAAGTCAGAACATCATTCTATCCGATCATTCCTATTCGATCATCGGCTAATCCGTCGGAAACAATCTCCTTCGTCCCCTCACCCCCCGGCCCTCTCTCCCCGAGTACGGGGCGAGGGGGAGCCAGCGCTCATTGCTGCGTACGTTAATCGATTGGCAGGGCAGCCGAAGGATCTATGAGCTCGAGGTTGAAACCCAATGCTCGCGGGCAAATCGCTCGCCTTTGAGTCAGCTTTGCGCTCTTGGGCGCGAGCCTCCCAATTCGAAACTACTACTGAGTGACTTCAACGACTGCGGCCAAGCTTTTTAAGAAGCTGCCATTTTCAAGTTCAGCTCGGGCGTGGAGACGAACCTGCCCAAACCCCAAATCCTCGAGCGAAATTACAAATTCGCCTTCGTTGCTCGCATCGAAAGCCAGCTGTTCGCTTTCGTGCCAAATGGTTAGCGACCTTGCGGTTTGTGCCTTGGCTTTAATCGTAACTTTCCGCTGCTTGAAAGATGCGGTTTTTGGAGCATCAATTACCACTGCATTTTCGTCGCCGATCCACAACGGCAAAGTGACTTCGCTTCGCTGTCCAAGTGTGTCATCGCCGATGCTTACCAATCGAATCTCGTGAGCGCCGGGCGGTGTATTGGTTAGCTTGATTTCGACTTTTGGCTGCACGACACCGATTCGGGTCGTTGATTCACCGAACAGAATACTGATTGCGAGCGGGGTTGCAGGCGGTCGTTTTCCCGCACTGACGGGCTCGGATGCGTATTTCAGTGGAAACTTCAGCGGTTCGTTCTCAGCCAATTTACGAAGCTCACTCGATAGTTCCGGTTTAGGCGGCGCGGCAAACGGCTGGCATAGCGGATCGCCGATGATTAACAACTGATAAGGGCCGGTTACGGATGCATAAAAGGCTTCGGCCAGCGACAAGCCCCGTGCGTAGTGAACATACAATTGCGGATCTGGAAACTTGGCTTGCATCGAATAAGGCTCGGTCACCGTCCCGCTACTTCCTGCAGCACCTGCCTTAAGAAACTCGGTCAATTTCGTTTGACCGCGGAGAGAATCCATTACTGCACCGACACTTGTCAAGTTCTCGGCAATCGAACCCGGTAACAACTGGCTGCCCGAGGTTTTCCAATCAAAATTAGGCGTACCAACCATCGCACCCAAAACATCCTTCTTTCCAGTGGGAAGTGCATCGCGGACGACTTCGGCAGTGAACCCAAGCGATTTCAGCGATTCTATGGCGTCTGCAAATCCCGGTTTTCGAGTCGTCGTTCGCACGTCACTGGTAAGGCAGAAATAAAATCCGCCAGTGGGTTGCGTGAAATCGGCCGACGCGGAACGTTCCAGAATATCCATCGCTTGCTTTAGTGTCGTCCCAGCGCCTCGCGTTACTCCTAATACTGTGCTCAACAAGTACCGCGAGCCTAATTGCAAATCGGCCGATGGTACACCGTTGGTTCCCCAAGCCCGCTTGGCTTCAAAACCGATCGAAGGTTGATACTTAACCTGGGAATCATCGAGCGAAAGCAACAAAAGCTGAAAATCAGAGTCGTCCCGGCAATTCTTGAATCTCTCGTCCGCTTTCAGGTATCCGCCCGCAGACCAACCGCTTGCGACTGACTTTTCCAGAAGCTTAATAGCCGTCAACCGCTCTCCCGCCTGGGCATACTCAGCAGCTGCCAAGTAACTAATGGGATATTGTTCTTTGTATTTTTCAGCGAGCTTCACCAACTCTTCGCCGGCCTCTTTATGTTGCTTTGAATCAATTCTCTCACGAATTTTGGTCCATTCACTTTCGGTCAAACTTCCAATTGGATTAGTGAAAAAAGCCTCCATCTCCCGACGCGCGTAACTGTTCGCTTCCAGTTGGATGTAGCTTGGATTTGCAGTTTGAGCCCAAGCGTAGAAATAGGTCAGGGCATTAATCGAAGCGCGGGGAGTGAAATATATTGGCAGTTTTCCAAGCGGCTTGATGTCAGCTGTAATATCGACGGCAGTTGGAAAATCGCACGAATAGGTGATGCACTTTACATGTCCGCTAATTTTTCGACGATCCAGTTCGAACAAAAGTGGAGTCAAAATTTTCGCTCTAAAGTCGTCGACGGATATGACTTCCGTATTGGGCACTTTTTCGAGCACCACTACGTTCGCGGCGGGAATATTCCGAAGGGAAACGTAGAAATTTGCAAGGGTTCGCGAGTCGATGGAGCCACCGTTGACGACTACGACAACTTCGCTCGGAACCAAACCAGCACAAGCGGTCGAAGCCACGGGCAGTAGCCAACAGACGAAGAGTGAAGCCGCTGAAAGTAGCGTATTTGCGATTGCGCGGATAAAACCGATCACTGGTGATTCCTTTTCCAAAACCCACATTTGGCTAGCAAAAATTTGGCAACTCGGCGCTCATTTCGATAATAACGTTCTATTGAACCCAAAGGAACTTGGATCATCTATTGCAACGATAACGCCGAAGCATATAATCTCAGCCTGTCGGTGGACGTGACAGGGCAAACGAACGTGAATCGTACCTTGAAAAGCCTATCGCAGCTTGGACTTTCCAGTTCGCGATGGTGAACTGAACAGTCAAAATTTAAAAATTTAGGGCAAATCGGCCTTGGCACACCTTGCGGGTGTAGCTCAGTTGGTAGAGCACAACGTTGCCAACGTTGTTGTCGTGAGTTCGAATCTCATCACCCGCTCTTGAAATCGATGCACCGCCCTGCTTGAGATCAGGCTGGCCGCGGTGAATTTGCAGCCCGGGGCGCCGGCGAAACGTCGGGCGCGTCGGGCTGATTGTGTCCTGCTGCGTGTTTTTGCGGATTTTCCATCCTCGTTTGTGGGCGGTTTCTCGACCGTCACTGCCATGACCTCTGCCGACACCGAAGATCGTACTGACGATGATGCCTCGACCGAGGATCCCTCGAACGAGCAAGACACGCCCGAAGAGAAGGCCAAGCTCACGCTGGACGTGAAGATCGACTCGCCCACCGCTTGCGAGCGGCACATCACGGTGACGATCGCCCGCGAGGACATCGAGCGTTACGCCAAAGAGGCGTTCGACGAGCTCGGACCCAAGGCGGAGGTGCCGGGTTTCCGTGCCGGCCGCGCTCCGCGCAAGCTGGTCGAAAGCCGCTTCAAGGAGCAGGTGTCGGAGCAGGTGAAGGGAAAGCTGCTCATGGACAGCATGACCCAGGTCAGCGACGACCATGAGTTTTCCGCGATCAGCGAGCCCGATTTCGACTTCGATTCGATCCGCGTTCCCGATACCGGGCCGATGGTGTTCGAGTTCGATATTGAAGTCCGCCCCGAGTTCGACATGCCGCAGTGGAAGGGTCTGACGATCGAGCGGCCGGTGCACGAATACTCGGAGGAAGCCGTCAACGCCCATTTGGCCCGTTTGCTGGACAAGTATGCCACGATGGTCGATAGCGACGAGCCGATTCAGGCCGACTTGCCGCGCGCGATAGACAATGCCCATACC
>JANODD010000396.1:0-29282 GCA_031412515.1 Planctomycetia bacterium
CAACACCGCCGATCGTTAACTTCACACCAAAACTGCTGACCAGTTGAGGATCAGGTGCTCCATCACGTTCACCATAAACGCTGACGAGCATCGTCGCCGTGGTGGCAGTTTGGCTACTAAGCGAAGCGACGCTAGAAATCACAAGTCCCGCATGCAACTCAGATTGAGCGAACAAAGACAGTGCCATTGAGGCAATCAAAAAAATGCCGTGTTTCATTTTGCTGCTCCGCCCCGCATACATACTCTAACAGAAACGCCTGAGGCCAAAGTTTAATTGGAAAAGAATGGAATGGAAGTAAATGTTCTGTAATTCTGATAATAAACGAAGTTGATTCATCCTCGATGCCATCACCACTTTCGGCGGCAAGACACGATCCTCCAGCATGGGTGTTTTTTGTGCTGGTAGTTCGAATGTGGCATTTCCCTTTCGATTGAGCAACATTCTCGTCGAGTTAATAGGTCTCGCTGCAATTCGATGGTCGTAAACAGTTTGCATTTTTCAGTGCTTCAGCCCAAAACATAAATTTAAGACATATGGATTTTCAGGACAGTCCGGTGCAGTTTTGGAGCTAAGAAATCTTCACAGCACTGAGGTGCTGCTCTAACAGGCGATTAATTAGCCCACGAACATTTCCTGTCCACTTTTGGTCTAATCTAATTATCACAATCGGCCAAAATCGGAATTGAGTTCGGAGCTAACGCATATTCGATGACTATCACCGCCTTCACTCGCGAACTCTTCGAGACAGGAACCGTTATCGCGGAGCCTTGGAATTCGCAAGCCGAATTCTCTTCCGAGCTTGTTGAAGTCATCGAGCGGGCTCACGCTAGGGCTCAGGCTGAAGCGGCTTTTCAGTCGCCGGAATTGGACTTGAATGCGGCTGCCTGGAGTCTCAATGTACTCGCCTGGGGCTCCGCCTTGTTCATCAATCGAACTGAGGTAAACACCGAGCTTCCAGCGGTTTTGGCCAATGCGGAGCCAAGAGGCGAAACGGCTTCGGAGCATTGGTCGGTCGACTTGGGGTTCAGATTTTTCCACAGTTTAATTGTGCGATGCCGACGCGCGGGACCTTACGATTCGCTCGTACAGCAACTTATCGCAGTCGGAAGTAGATGGCCACTAGCAACCGTGGGCGTGCATACAGAAGTAGATTTACATAAATTGGAAGTTCTGCTCCTAGATAGGTGTCTTCGCAGTCTATTGATTGACCGTGTGGTCGAACGCAACGATGACCCGCTTTCAAAGCATCCCCTTCTCGAGTCGCATGTCGCGCAAGCTGTAGGATCACAACCCAACTTCAAAAGCTGGTCTGTGAATAGTATGAGATTCTAAAAACACAAAAGGACACGTCTTTGGGAAACACTGTGTGGTTATCTGTAGCGGCGCGGCTGCGAAGCAATGTGCTCGAACCAATCAAACGACGTTTGGTCGGCAAAGACGAAATCGTCGAAGTCATGGGAGTCTCGCTAATCGCTGGCGAGAACACCTTTTTGCTTGGGCCACCAGGCACCGGAAAAAGCGCGCTGGTGCAAGAGTTAGCAGCCCGCCTCAATGGACGCTCATTTGACTACCTGCTGACGCGATTTACTGAACCGAGCGAGTTGTTTGGGCCTTTCGACTTGCGAAGACTGCGCGAGGGTGACCTCGTAACCAATACCGAAGGCATGTTGCCGGAAGCGGACTTTGTATTCCTAGACGAATTGCTCAATGCCAATAGTGCCGTTCTTAACAGTCTGTTGATGGCGCTCAACGAACGCGTATTTCGACGTGGACGAGAGACGACGAAACTTCCCATGCTACTTGCCATCGGAGCCAGCAACCGATTGCCTGAAGATGAAGCCTTAGCGGCACTCTTTGATCGCTTTTTGTTACGCGTTCACTGCGGAAATGTAGATAACGATCGACTCGGTGAAGTGCTTGACACAGGTTGGTTACGTGAATCCACTGAGATCTCCGAGCCACCACTTTCAATTGCTGACGCGAGGCTGCTTCAAGTTGCCATCACAGCGATTGATCTTAGCCAGTCACGCAAAGCGTACATCACGTTGGTCGGTCGACTGCGCGAGGCTGGTATGCCCATCAGTGATCGACGCGCGGTGCGACTGCAGCGAGTGTTAGCGGCCAGTGCGATTGTGTGTGGCCGTCCGGCGACAATCGTCAGCGACCTTTGGGTGCTACGCTACATATGGGACAACCCAGCTCAAATTGAGATGCTTAATGCTCACGTTGAATCAGTCATCAAGGAATTTAGCATCAACGAAAGTGCGACCAGTGGTGCTCCCCACTCAGACCATCCGGTAGCTCGGCCTGAACAAGGACCCGAACCGGAACTTTTGTCGCAAGCGCTGGACTTGATTGCAAGCGACATTGCCAAGCCGAGTACGTCCGATTCGCTGGCGCTTTTAGCGGCTCGAATTGAATGGGTTAAAAACCCAGATTCGCGCGCGCACTTGCGAGGTAGAGTGGTTGAAATTCGCAAAACGCTGCTGCATGGGGGTGACAATAGCGAATCAACTGGAAAGAAAGCATGACAAACACCGCTGACACAAGGACGCTGGTGGTAAAAACGCTGCTTCAATCCGACCTAAGCTCGTTGGGCAAACTGCTAAACAGCCAAGCGGTAATGGCTGTTGAGAATACCGACGTGTGGATCCGCTATAACAGTGAAGATGAACATGCGGTGAACGTTGCCTCATGCCTGACCGGTCGTCGCTTTCGCTTGCTTGATAACAATCTACTAGTACCGCTTGGATCGACGGTAGCCACCGAACGCTTGCCAAAGTTGGAATGGCAAGGACTGGCACAGGTTTTGCAGTTCAGACTCCCCATGGCAGCGCTTTCAGGACGGCTAACGGCTCCTCAGTTGCCTCAGCTAAAACTAATAAGAGGAGGAGTGGAACGCCCAGCGGCGGCCGGTGTATATTCGCTCGAAGAACTTTTGGATTGGGTCGTCGCCGCTCCGCAGTTTCGTCTGCAAAAACTCGCTGCATGCGTTTCAGAACGTGAAGTGCTCGTCTTCGGAAATCCACTACCACCAATCGCATGTAAGTTTCTATGCTTGGAAGGTCGATTGTTAACGCCCGCAGGAATGACCTGGTATCCACGCATCAGCGCTGGGCAGGTTCTTGAACACTTCGATGTTGCGGCTGACCAAATCTTTTTATGGACAAATAACGAACAATGGTCGACGATTCCGACTGAATATGTCAGACCACTGAGACGCGCGAGTATTCGAGCATTCGTCGACAAACAATGGGCATAAGTGCTTAGGTGCAATTGCAGATGACTGTGATCATGGATCTTCCAGACTATGCTGTCTCGCCGAACCCGGATCTGTGGAACGTAACGGTCAATGGGGAAGCGTTCGTATGGTCCGACACCGGTCGAACTATGGCACTGTCAGTTCAAGTCGAATCCGTTTGCGGACCAGTGCTTCAAAAACGAGGTGGGTTGCCATCTTTGACGGCGGTTCTCTTTCTTATCGAGGCTATGACAACACCGATGAACTTGCTTTCTGCCAGTGCAAGAGTCGAAGAGCTATTTCGACCTGTGCATGAAATGATGCGAGACGATTCTAAACCTCGCATTTTCAATTGGCTGGTTGCATGCGGTCAACTGAGTGCTGATCTGCGAAAGGGTCCAGCGCGTCAAGGTGCACTACTGAGCGACCTAATGGATAACGCACCGCAATCGTTGTTCGATATTGAAGGGCTGCAAGCGATCGATGCGATGCATTGGTTACGTCTTTCGCTCTTCGATCGTGACGTAACTTACCTTCGCCCTCAGGCCGTTTCGCAGCTTAAAAGCGCGCTAGCGATTCGAACACTTTTGCACTTTGCAAACTCTCGCTTAAATGACGCATCGGTACGTCTGCGAATGCAAACAGGTTTGGATGAACTTCCGTCTAACGAAACGGAGACGAAATTACCACCTGCGCGCCCATATTCGCATCTGCTCAACAAGCTTCGCGATGACGAGGAACTGGGGCAGTTTATTCAAATGGCGGCCAATGCCGCTTCAACCGTTGCCTTGCCGCGTCGACCGAGCGATCCAGATGAATTGCAAATTGGTGGAGTGAGCGACATAACCAATCGCGGACAACCTGAGCGGTTGCTGATGACCGAGTTAGCGGCGGATCCGGATTTATTGATGGCAAGAATCGCCCACGGCCAAGCCCTTTACTTACGGCGTGAATCGCCGCCGCAGCATAGGGCACTTCGCCGCCGCGTGCTGATTGAAAATGGAGTGCGGATGTGGGGGATTACAAGACTTCGTGCAACGGCATTTGCGCTGGCCGTTGCCGCCTGTGAAGAGCGCTGCCACGGACCGCAATTGGATGTGATCACAGTTGCTGGTGAACAGTTTTGGCCCGAGGATTTGTCGACCCGCGATGGTCTCGTCGCTCAGCTAGCCAGGCTCGAACCCGATGCTCATCCCGGCGATGCGTTGATGTTGCTCGCCGAAGACTGGGAGTCGGATGCAGAAGAATACACTGAGCCGCTTTTGATTGTCAGTCGCAACACGCACTTGGATCCTGACTTTCGGAAGTGTCTGATGGATTTTCCTCGTCCATTTTTATTGGCGAGAATTGATAAAGAAGGCTTGGTTGAGTTGCTGCAATGCACACGCTCTGGCGACGAACTTTTTCACAAGCAGCGGATGGTCTTGCCTTTAAAGAAACTCATATCCGCCAAAGGGCCTGCTGGCGAATTGCCAATGCTGCTTCGCCAAAGCCCTTGCCCGCTACGTTTTTCGACCGATCTTTCCATTCGCTGGGCAGCTCTCGGTTCAGGGCCCGTGCTATGGACGATGACTCACAATCGTCGGTTGATGTGCTTTGACTCGGCCGGAGTAGGCGCGATAGAAATTGCCTCTCTACCGGGCGAAATATTGGCCTGCGCAGCGACGACCAACATCATGTTGGTGGTCGCAGAGGCAATCGCAAACACCCCTATGAAGCGGCATTCACTAGTCCGCGCGAGTCGCCATGGGGACCTAAACGTATGTGCTCTTGATCCGATAATGAGTGATCAGGATGTGAAGTTCGAGTTCGATGAACACCTATTGCGAATTGGACGCCAGTTAACAATCTTCGACCTGCAAAATGGTAAAGTCCTAGCCAAGGAACCTCTGGGGGATCGACGACATATTGGAGGGCGTTTTTTTAACTCGAGCAATGCCGTTTGGGCAGCGGTGTACGCGAATGGTAAGATCCAGTGGCACAAAGTGGGTGAGACAAAGTTTGAACCAATTTATGCAGTAATAGGTCCACAGGGTCGTCTCATGACTTATTCAAACAATTTTTACTTTGTGCAAGTTTTTGATGGTATAGACAATGAATCTACTCGAACCAATGAAACTTCTGTTGATACCAATTTGCAACCCAGACTGATTCTGAAGCATCCGGATGATTTAACGGTGATTGTTGAAGTCGCCGGAGCTAATAACTTGCCTAACACGGGAGCGTCAGTTGCCCGACAACACGAGGCGAGGCTCTGGTTAAAACTCGACCACCAGAAGGTTCACAAACTTGAAACACACTATGCCACAGCCATTCGTGAACTGGACATTCGGGCGTCGAAATACGCTACGACGCAATCGGTTCGCAATCGCATGCAAGGAATCGCAATCGTCGACGGATCTGTAGTTCTTTTCAGAAATGCGTCGCTTGGATTCGCATTCGATATTGCCCCAGGCCCGCGACGCATTGTTTTAAGAAGATTCAAGTCTACGTCAGGATATTCAATCGTCAATTTTGATCGCGAATTTAAGCCGGAGAACTCACCGTTTGGACATCAGTGGACACTCAAGAAAGCGGCTTTACCGCAAGGCGAAGCTTGGCTCGATTCTCGCGGCTTGCTTCATTTGCGGGCTCATGATGGCTCCGAGTTGTCGTTGGTGTTGCACGACAATCACGTATCGGGCTGGCACAGTGATGGAAGCGTTTTTGGCACGAAGTACTTTATCAACCAACCTGAAACTCCGGTTCCGGCAAGCGTCGAAACCTGGCTTAAGGAGTTTACCAACTCATGATCGAAATAGATCTTCAAATTGTGCTGGACGAAGCCACCGAATCTAAGATTCCCATTCGCGGTTTTTACCTACCCACGATCAACATCGATGACTGGATCGAGGCGCTTGACGCTTGCACTTCAGGCTGCTTCTTGACCGCTGACCATCGACTGTTCATCTCACCCACATCCATTCGCGACATCCGCGCCTCAGGGCTCGTTTACTTAACACCCGCCATAGAATCATGGCCGACACAGACGTGGCCGACACTGCCGGCGTCGGCCCGGACACCTGCAATACACTCAAAGTCACAAGCATCGATAACCGTCCCCTTAGGTGCCATCGGCTTAGTCGGCCTGCGTTCGCGTAGCGGACAAGTCGAAATCTGGATCCCGTCAAACTCGCGACTCGAACCAGCCATCGCTCTTAAACAACTGGCCGCGAAACTCGAAGATTTAGAAGCAAGGACTTATGTATGGTTGCCATCCGTCGGACTGATTGCATTCGAACCGGCAGATGAAATCGCAGTAACGAGTCTGCTTAAAACGCCCGTGTTTCCTACGAACTCAAGCTTCAAGAGTTGGACCGCGCTACCGGACGTAGAACCACTTCCCGATCGCATCGTGGATATCATCTTCCCGCAAGCCGAACCGTTCGAGCAACTGTTCGAGCAACTGTTCGAGCAAGAGCAAGAAGAAATTGGCGGAGACGCGAGCCAATTAAGTAAGATTGATGATGAAGGCAATGCTGAAGGCCAAGGCATGTTGGGCAAGCTGCAAGAGTTCATAAGCCGTCAGTTCGAGCAATGGATACGCGGTCGCGAGGAGCGTCAGCAACAGCAGGCCGACAAGACCGATGCTGCCGGAAAGTCAAAAGGTCCGCAGCGCCCCAAGCTGACTGACAAACTGATGAATCAGATGGCAAGAGTTGTCCAATCGCAGCGCGACAAGCAACTTGACAAACTGCTGAAATTGATGCAAAGCGATCCGGATAAAGCCCTTTGCCTTGCGATCCCGCTAGCCGCCATGTCCGCCTTTCGTGGCCTCGGTCGTTCCAGCAATCGCTTAACGGAGCAATCCACTAACTTCTCATTGCCCAGATTGTTTGGTAGCGGGCCGGTAGATCCATGGGAAATAAACGAGAAGATTCGCAATCAGTTGCAAGCTGCCTATCGCATGCAAGCTGAACGTGAACTGGCCGCAGGACGATTTCGAAGAGCCGCTTATATCCATGCACACTTGCTGGGTGACTTGACCGCCGCAGCTACAATTATGGAACGTGGCAAGGCCTTTCGTGAAGCTGCAGTCATCTACGGAGAGAAACTGAAGCGGCCTCGCGACCAGGCTCGCTGCTTGGCTCTTGCGGGACAACCAGCTCACGCTGCCAAAATCTATGAAGACACAGGAGATTTCGAAGCTGCAGCCAAAGTCTGGAACGATGTCGGTGACGGAGAGCGCGCAAAAGCGGTTTACCGGAAAGCGGTCGAACAAAAGCTCGCCAATTATCAAATACTCGCAGCAGCGAAAATACTCGATGAAAAACTGGACGACCGCCTGCAAGCCGAATCGCTGCTTTGGGAACAATGGCCCGACGGTCAAGAAGTGCTTGGTTGCGCCGAGCTCGTGTTTCACTGGCTTGCAGAAAGCGGCAATCACGTTGGAGCTCGTGAAAAATTCAAAGTGCTAACAAGACAAGCTGCAAAGCGTCATCAATTACTATTGGCCAAACTCTCTGGCGGATTGGCGCGGCAATATCCAGATCGAGAACTGCGAGAGACTGCCGAAGACAGATGCCGAATAGCCGCTGGCGCCGACTTGCGTGATGTGAATCAACAAGAAATGGTTGAACGGCTTGGACTCATTCGAACGCTACAGAATGATGATGCCCTTCTCCGCCGCGACACATCGCGATTCGAGGATATTGAAAAAAAACGCGAACTGAAACTGCAACCTGTTGCATCCAGCGGTCTCATTAAACTCAATCCGCTCCCAGCCCTACGAATGCCTGAATTAGGAGAATACTTTTTAGGTGAGATGGTGGACGGCGATCTATTTGCAATGTCCCGCGAACAAAGGCAACTGTATGGTGTAAGGGCATCCGTGACGGATGAATCGAAGTTGCACAGTACATACGTTCCGATACTGGAATCGGACTTAGCACGTTTTTTTAAAGTCAATATTATTCACCACCACAATGGTCGAGCTCGTGTGATTTTACTGACTTTCCAAAGAACGGTTGCGTTTGTAGGCGACCGTGAATTGCATCCACCGGCGTTTGGACAGGCATGGAAGCTCAGTCAAAATCCATTGGACTTGGCAACCAACCATGAATTGTGCGGGGGTTTTGGACAGGACGGTGTCCGCTGGAGCGTCTCCGGCGAACCGTTCGTTTTGCATGGCTACTCAAACTCGAATCTAGTGTCTCGCGACCTCCTTTCGCCCTTGCTGGAACGGATATTCGACGTGCCCGGCGATGCGTTCTTAAATCCCAGTCCCCAGTGCAAAATGTTGGTAGTAGGCAATAGCCCAATCATTGCCGTGGGACCGTTGCTCATCAAACACACCGGAGGAACACTTCAAATGATCTGCGATTTAGGTTGTATGCCCAACTCGATGGCGGCATCTCTACCGCATACTGCACCTCGAATTGCGATCGCGACGGACCATTCACTAAAAGTCGTCTGGCTTGACCGCGGCGATCGCGTCGAAACGATCGGCGATGATGAACAATTTACCCACGTTTGCTTTGTGCATGGCGGCAGGTTATTGGCGGCAACTGAAAAACATCTGCTGCTTTACAACATCTATCAAGGCAACGCCAAAACCGTCGTGCGACTCGATCGACAACTTCTTCAGTCGCAAAAAGTTGTTTCGATTATGGCAATCACAGCTGAAATCGTCGGTATATTGTATCAAAATGGCGTCATCGAACGCTATCGTGTTAAATAGACTATCGTTGCTGCATTCGTTCCCCTGCCAGACAAGGAGAGGGCTGACTTAGTAGCGATTGCTCATGTGTCGAATAAAATATGCTAAATAGTTGACCGGTTTTTCGGAGCGCGGGCGTCCTCGCCCGCTGAACCCGCTAGGTGACTAACGGCGACAGCAAAGAACCCCTTTACCGTCTACAAAGCGAGATCGTCAAACTCACTTTCAAGTCACCTAGTCCCGTGCGGGCGAGGACGCCCGCGCTCCGAAAAACCGGTCACCCACTTTGGCTAGCTTCTGAGAACGTTTGTGTATTGCTACTAAGTCAACACTCTCCTTGTCTGCAGGGAACACAGTTTGACGAGCTAGTAAGGCTTCGTCCGCGTTGCAATTTAGCATAGGCCCGCCGTAGAGAGGACAAGAGCGTCTAGCTAATAAACTTATTCACCCGCGAGGCAAGCTCGCGGGGGCCTGCTCTCACATCACTAGAACTGACAACTTACAAGTAACCATGAAATACATCCTTGGACTTATCTTAATATGCAGTTGGCTACCGTCGCCCACTGCTTTCGCTCAGCAACCGAACATCATCTTGATCAACATCGACGATCTTGGCTATGCCGATATCGGCCCCTTCGGTTCCACCAACAAAACACCAAACTTGGATCGCATGGCCAAGGAAGGGCGGCGGTTGACCAGTCATTACGCTGCGCCCGTTTGTTCGCCTTCGCGAGCCGCTCTCATGACTGGATCCTATGCCAAACGCGCATTACCCATCCCACATGTTCTCTTTCCCGTAAGTGAAGTAGGTCTGCATCCCGACGAAGTCACCGTTGCTGAAGTGCTCAAGAGTGCAGGTTACACAACCGCATGTATCGGCAAATGGCATCTGGGCGACCAACGCGGCTTTCTTCCCACCGATCAGGGTTTCGATTCCTACTTTGGCATTCCCTATTCGAATGACATGGGACCAGCGGCCGACGGTTCGAAAAGCAGCTTAGGCGAATCGCTTCCAAAGACGACCCCCACAAAAATTGCCGAAGCACAGAAGCAGACCGATCAGTTTGGTATGCGCGGCTTTGCTCAACCGCCACTACCGCTGATGGAGAATGATAAAGTTGTTGGTCGAGTCAACGCGAAAGAACAATCCGAAGTCACTCGGCTTTACACCGAACGAGCAACAGCATTCATTCGCGCTCACAAAGAAAAACCATTCTTTCTTTATCTACCGCATACCGCAGTACACTTTCCCCACTATCCACGTGACGGTTTTAAAGGCAAATCGCCTAATGGGCTTTATGGCGATTGGGCCGAAGAAATCGACTGGAGCGTTGGCCAAATTCTGGAGACCGTGCGTGCACTGGATCTTCAGTCGAACACGCTCGTGATCTTCACTAGTGACAACGGAGGCCCGGTCAATCAAGGCGCACATAACGGTCCGCTGCGTGGAGCTAAAGGGCAGACCTTTGAAGGTGGCATACGCACCTGCACCATGGCCTGGTGGCCCGGAAAAATACCGGCTGGCACAAGCACCGATTCCATGACCAGCATGATGGATATGCTTCCTACGTTCGCCAAACTAGGCAGTGCAGCCCTTCCATCGGATCGCAAACTCGATGGCGTTGACATTTGGGCAGTGCTCGCTGGCGACCCGCAAGTTCAACCACGCGACACGTTTTTCTACTACCGTGGCTTGACATTGGAAGCGGTCCGATCGGGACCATGGAAGCTGCATTTAGCCTTGGCCGACAATAAAAACAAAACACCACGCCCGCAACTGTTCAATTTGATTGATGACTTGGGTGAGAAAACGGACGTTGCGAGCGAGCAACCTGATATCGTGGCCAAGTTGCAGTTGCTTTCTTTGACAATGGAAAAAGATCTGGGGACTGACGGTGTCGGTCCTGGATGTAGACCACTTGGCCGAGTCAAAAATCCACAACCGCTGATCGACACTGATGGAATCGTTCGAGCCGACGCCGTCGCGACTAAAAAACAGTTTCCCTAAGCCCCTCAACCCCCGACCCCTCTCCCCGGAGTACCGGGGCGAAGGGGAGCCAGGACGTCCATGGAAGCGATATTCGCTTTGGCATGGATGCTAGCGTACACTTGTTGAATTGCTGCAACTTCGTTTGAGGGAATTCAAAGAGAGAGTGACATTAAAGAAGACGAATCCGCCTCTTTAGAATTCTAATCAGTAAAGAAATCATGAATCTGATACGCAAACTGTTCTCGCTTCAGTGTTCACTTGTTTTACTCGTCTCAGTAGCGCAGGCTCAACCGGAAATTGTCTGCAAGCCCGCCGATTTCCAGGGCAGGATTGTGGATGAGTCAGGACACCCGTCGCCGGTGCAAAGGTAGTGGTTCAGAACTCACGGACGATCGCCTCCCTTGAGCAATGCAGTTCCCTACTCGCAAGTCACTACGACGGATTTCAACCCTTGCTCAAGTGCTTGACAACCCTCGGTAACAGCAAGCTCAATCACCAATGCTCCAAGCTTTACACACCCAACTTTTCCCATTTGCAGTTTGACCCAATCTTTACGTGTGCAAAGTACCCAATCGATGTCAGTCGTTTGCTCGGTCCATGCAATTAGTTGTTGCACATCGTCGGCAGTGTACGCATGATGGTCGGGCCATGAGCGCTGGTCAACGAGCGTAACACCCAGTGAAGTGAGCGTTGCGAAGAAGGACCCCGGACTACCGATGGCACAGAACGCGAGAGCTCGTTTGCCTCTCAGTTCTTCCAGCGAAACAGATTCGGCCGGATAGATTTCGACTCGAGCTGCACGATGCGACGCGTGTGCGATGATGATCTGCGGATTGTGGTGAAGTACGCGTTTTCTTAATGCATTGATGGCTTCAGGCTTGGCTTGATCGCAGCGAGTCAAGATAACAACCTGAGCGCGACGGACGCCCGAAAACGGTTCACGCAACAGGCCGCCGGGAAGCAATCGCAACGCAAACTTCGATTCGCTGGCATCGATGAGCACAATGTCGAGATCGCGAGCTAGCCTGCGATGCTGGAAACCATCGTCGAGCAGCAACACTTGCATATCAAGCTCTTCGTCCGCCAACTGCGCAGAAGCCACTCGATCCCAGTGCTGAAGATGCGGCACATCGGGCAACTGCAACTCGAGCTCTAGCGCTTCGTCATTCTGTCCACTATCGAGTTGTCCGTAACCACGACTGAGTATGGCGACTCGCATTTCACGCTCACGCAACCACTGTGCCAACCACGCGACTGTAGGTGTCTTGCCAGTCCCACCGACTGAGAGATTGCCGACAGAGATGACTTTCAATCGCGAACGAAACGTTTTTTTCCAGCCCAGTCGATAAGCAAGATTGCGAGTTGAGATCGCGACCCAATAAGGGATGCTTGCTAGGCGAAGCAATTGTCGTAAGCAAACGACGGGTAAGCTCGCCTTGGGATTGGTTATCAGATCGCGTAACGCAAACACTTTTACTGATTCCCTCGGCGGTTGCCGACAGCGCTAGCCGCGTACTGTGAGCCGACGGCGCTATGGGCGTACTGTGAGCCGACGGCGCTATGGGCGTATAGTGAGCCGACGGCGCTAGCCGCGGGTCTCGAAGTGGTTGTCGTGCAGGACAAATAATCTATCTAATGTCTAGGGATGGTTTGCCGAGAATCGCTTGGCATTTGGAAGTCGCTGGATCATGCGGGGCGAACCACTCCGAGGCCCGCGGCTAGCGCCGTCGGCTCACTGACAACGCTAGTGGCACTCGCCCATGAACCATTGAGACCATTTTTCTACACTAAGCCATCTTGGCGCAAATCGCGGCGGCCATCTCTTGGGTTCCGACGGCACTTGGATCGTTGCGGTCAGCTTTCATGTCATAGGTCACATGCTTGCCTTCTGCAATCACAGCCGCAACGGCGTCTTCCAATCGCTGGGCAGCATCCATCTCGCCCAGGTGACGAAGCATCAACATGCCGGAAAGAATGAGCGCAGTTGGATTGACCTTGTTCAAGCCTTTGTACTTCGGAGCGCTGCCGTGCGTCGCTTCAAAGACAGCTCCGTTAGGGCCGAGGTTTGCACCCGGAGCCATTCCCAATCCGCCGATCAAACCTGCACCTAAATCGCTGACAATATCGCCGTACAAATTTGGCAAGACCAACACGTCATACAATTCTGGCTTCTGCGTCAACTGCATGCACATGTTGTCAACGATTCGCTCTTCGAATTCGATTTCGGGATACTGTTTGGCAATTGCAGTCGCAGTCTTGAGGTAAAGACCGTCGCTGTACTTCATGATGTTGGCTTTGTGGACAGCGGTCACTTTCTTGCGACCGTTTTCGCGAGCGTAATCGAACGCGCACTTCACGATCCGAGTCGTACCTGAAATGCTGATCGGTTTGATCGAAACGCCAGTCTCTTCAAAGCCGGTTTGGATCTTGCGGTCGGCTGGGAGGCCGTTGATGAACTCGATCAACTGTTTCGTTTCAGGCTTACCCGCTTCGAATTCGACGCCGGCGTAAAGGTCTTCGGTGTTTTCACGAACGATGACGATGTCGACGCCGCAATCAGCGAAGAACGTCCGCACGCCTGGGTAGACTTTGCAAGGACGGATGCAAGCGAACAGGCCAAGTTCTTGACGGAGGTACACATTGATACTGCGGAAACCGGTACCGACAGGCGTTGTGATGGGGGCTTTGAGGGCACATTTGGTGCGGCGGATGCTGGCGAGCGTGCTGTCTGGGATCGGCGTTCCGAGGCGGGCCATGACGTCGATGCCCGCTTCTTGGACATCCCAATTGATTTTTACGCCGGTCGCGTCAACGCACTTTTTCGCAGCTTCGGACAATTCCGGCCCAGTTCCATCACCAGTGATCAGCGTAACTTCGTAAGCCATTTGTTGTTTCTCCAACCAAAATCAAGGTTCACTGGTGCCGAAATCGCGAACTTAGCCCGCAAAAACAAGCTTCAGAATCTAACACAACAGCGACTTTCGTCAACGGCGTCCGCCCCCTCTTCGTAGCTTGGAACCATTTGTTCCGAGCGTTTTGCATTTGACCGGCTAGTGCTTTGTTCATGTGCAAAATTACCGGTTAGCGGAAAATATAGCCGTGTGAACATGGAGTGCCTCGTGTGCTAGCAGTCCAGAGTCAGAGCCTATCGTGCGAAAGTGAGTGACATTGGGCGGGGACGCCCGCGCTCCGAAAAACCCGGTCAACTATTTTGCTTATGCGACACAGGAGCAATTGCTACCAACTCAACACTCTCAGCTGGCACAGGGTCAAACGACGACGCATTGTGAGTTAACCATGCAATTTTTTCGTAATCTCTGCGACATGCTTTCCTTGGAACCGGGCGATATCGAGTTCGTTCTTGGTAGGCAAACGCGAGCCATCCGCGCCGGCCATCGTAGACGCTCCATAAGGACTACCACCAGTGATTTCAGCCATGTTGGTTAGGCCGGGACATGAATAAGGAACTCCCACAATAAGCATTCCATGGTGAAGCAAAGTTGTGTGGAAGCTGGTTATAGTCGTCTCTTGCCCACCATGCTGAGTTCCAGTCGAAACAAATACGCTTCCGACTTTTCCAATAAGCGCTCCTTTCTGCCAGAGTCCACCCGTTGCGTCGAGCAAGGCTCGCATCTGTGCCGCCATGTTTCCAAACCGGGTCGGCGTTCCAAAGATAATGGCATCTGCTTCGGCAAGTTGGTTGGCTTGAATCACTGGGATTTCCGAGAAGGCTTTTCGTGCCTCGGTGGCTCCCATTTTTGCAATCACCTCGCTGGGCAGTGTCTCCGGGACTTGAAACAACCGCACGTCGGCACCCTCCACACCTCGAGCGCCTTCGGCAATCGCTTCCGCCATTTGATACACGTGCCCGTAAGTACTGTAGAAAACGACATAGATCTTCATTGGTGTTTCCTTATAAGGGGGAACGTAGCGTGGGCTTCCAAGCCCGGCGCCCGCTCTTTAAAGATTCTGCCGAGCTTGGAAGCCCACGCTACGAATATGAACGCTGAAATTTAGAATTAATTTACAGCGACTGCAAGTCTAGAGAAATGGCGGTTATTAAGTTAGTAAAGTCGCATCCAGTGTGATGGACGTATTGAAGAGCTTGGACACCGGGCATCCGGCCTTTGCTTTGGCGGCAAGCTTCTCAAAAGTTGCTTGGTCTGCGCCGGGAACTTTAGCTTTTAGAGTCCTAGCCTAAGCCGATCGTTTCTTCCTCGATCGAAAGCCGCCGATTGCATCAGGACTGGAAGCTTCTTTCAGCGATGGCTGACGCGGTTGATTCGGTGCAAGCAAGTTCTTTTCCAAGAGGTAGTTCAAGACCGTCTTCATCAGTGAATCTCGGTAGCGTGATGCATCCTGGTCCTCTTCAACCCAAGCCCGCAGTTCGATGCGCTGGCTCTGTTGACTGACACAAACCAGCGTCGCTTGTGGTGCTGGACTCAGCAAGAGCTCAGGCTGTTCGACCATCAACTGTTGCAGCATGCGGCAAACGTCGGCAGGTCGCTCGTCGCGAGTTACAGCGACTTCGATCGGGATCGCCTTCAGCCGGCCGGCGCCCATCCAATTGACGATGTCTTGACTTACAAAATTTTTGTTCGGAATAATGACTTCACGGCCTTCGTCATCGCAGACGACTGTCGTTCGAAATTTCTGTGCGGACACGCGACCAGTGATATTTCCGACAGTGATCAAATCGCCCAGCCTTGCAGGTTTTTCAAACAATACTACCAAACCGCCCAATAGATTTCTTACGATGTCTTGCATCGCGAAACCTAATCCGATTGTTAATCCTACTGCCAGCCATTGGATCGTTTCCCATCGAAGACCGACGAGTGTACAAGCGATGTAGCACCCGGCGCCGAACAGCAGACATCGTCCAAGCACTAACGACAAATGCTCCATCGCTTCGTCGAAGTTGACTCGCTGGAGCACCAATGCATCAAAAATCCCAGGCAGGAGCTTGGCTAACTGGAATGCGACAAACAATGCTGCGACAGCCATGACGAGTCGCAATGCAGTAATAGGAGTTGTCACAACCTGAGTTCTGCTTACCTTTTGGCCACTCGCATCGAGAAACGATTGCGTCACGGTGTCTTGAACACTCCACACCACAGGGTTTCCCATACGAACGTTCGGAAATATGTCGATCCACAGCCATCCGGCGCAAGCAATCGCCGCAAGAACCAATGTACATTGACTGAGGAAGGCAATTTGATGCTTGAGCTCCAGTGAATGCTCGGCTAGCGCTCCTGAAACGCGTGCAGGTTGTACCTCATCACCCTCATCCAATCGACTCTCATCACAAGTACCAGTTAGTGCGTGCCAAGCGCCGGAAGCAAGGATCTTAACTGCGGACCAAAGCGTTGCCCCGACAAGAATTGCAACGAACATAAATCCTGCCCGCTTGATAATCTCCATGGCCGTGAATTGGTATCCAAGGGCGGACAAGGTAATCATCGCCACTGGGAAGCCGGCTCCGAGGAAATAGTACAAAAATCGAATTCGATAGAGCACGCTCCCACCGAATTTTTCAATCAGCGGTTCGAGGAAACCACCGCTTGGCTTAAGAGCCAGATGTGCCGTCCAAGCGACGAGCAGCAACGAAGCGATGAAACCCAAACGGGCCACCGATCCACTCCAAGTTCCATGGTCGATATGTTCAGCAAGCGTAATCAAGTACGCAGTAAGCACCAGTCCCGTTCCAATTACAGATAAATACACCGAAGCCCGCAGTCTACGCGGCAAATCGACTTTGAGGTGCCGTTCAACAAATCCATTGGTGCGGAGCAATTGACGAGGGATTTCGATAAGCAATGCCACGAAACTTGCCGCATACAGTCCACTGGCTACGTGCAGGGTTGGTTCGCTGACCTGACCCGAACTAAGCCACCGCGCAATGTAGTACAAAACGCTTGGAAAGGCTAAGGCCACCAGCGGTGTGAGCAAACTTGCGATGCATTTCCGAGTACTGGCCGTTGTCTCGCGCATCTTCGTTCGTTTGCCGATCAACCAAGATTTTGCGAGAATTCGCAACAGAATGATAATGAGAATTGTCCCCAGCAGCGCCGATCCACTGGATGGATTGTTGTTCCATTTTTGCGTTAAGGCGAATGCAAAGGCCTCACTCCGCCGAGAATCAAACAGTGAGTTGAGTCCAGTGCGAAACTTTCGAAAGTCAGCAACCTGCAGCGGTTCATTGCTTCGTATCCAAGTCACATGACGATTGATCAGTTTACGATAATCGTCCGTCAGTTTGCCAAATGCTGCGGAAGCTGAATCGAGTTCACCGAGTTTCTGTCGATAGTCGTTGTAACCCTGAGTAAGCGATTGGAGCCATTCGTGTCGCTCGCGCAGCAGCGATTGAACCTGCGGCGACAGAGTAGCATACGCGCTGTGCGTGGCCCCATACCCAGTCAGCGCAAGGATCTCAGAGGTTTGGCGGACAACGTCGCTGCCATCATGGATAATCATTCCATTGCCAAGCTGCTTCTCGCGCGAACGTTGCAGTTCATCGTTCACATAGCCCGCTGATCCGTCGACTTGCCAATCGTCAAGCTGGCTTTTCTTGTGACTGAGCAATAAACCAATTGTCGGTGTCAGCCCATATTGACGAAGCTTGGCACCCACGTCGTCGTAGTCGCGAGTGGCCGAATCAAGTTTAGCGTGGGCGGCCCCTAGTCGGACCAAAGCTGAGTTGAATTTCTCGGCAAGTTCAGCCCACTGATCGGCCAAACTAGCATTCTGTGCCGCAAGCTCGGTCACAATCGGTGTCATCGAAGACCGTGACCGATATTCGCTAGCGGCACGGCGAGCCGAATCGATACGCCTCAGGTCATAGGTTGAAACATAATTGGCAGGATACTGCGAAAACGAACTCCTATCAGCGAACTCCTGACTGGGTTGCATCCACTGCGAGGACTGGAACGTGTTGGCATTTGCGACACGTGTTCCCAAACGATTCGTGTCGAAGTTCGTTGAGCCGGTCAGCGGAGGAGGTGCAACAGCTGGGTAATCTGGGTAGCTAAGGCCGTTCTGAGCATTGCAAAAGGAGCCACTGAGACCGAGCAAGCTAAAAACCGCATAGAGCAGTAGATAATGCCAGTAAAGTATGCGCGGGAGAGGAGAATTCCAGTGCAGCAAGGTTAGATTGCGATAATAGGCCATCTTTGGCTACTGCCTGAAAAACAAAATGGAGAGACATACTGGGACGAGCAACGTTAGGAAAATGCACGGACTCCCTAACGCTCCACCCTCCGAAATACTCAATCTCCCATCATGAGTCCAGCCCGATTGCCATTGCAGGCCCCGTCCCCGTCCCCCGTGAACACTTGTCCTTAAACCAGTCCTCAGTCTTCTCTTCAAGTTTCTTCCTTAAACTTCTCCTCAATTGTTCACGGCTCAATTGCAGCATGCTCTCGATCACTGGCTTCTCCTCGCCCTGTACTCAGGGAGAGGGGACCGAGGGGTGAGGGTTCGTCCCTTTCAAACCATACCTGATGTTGCGGTTCGAATTTGGAGCTATGGAATAGTTGCATAAACGCTCACCGCCAATGCCCTCTCATCAAACACCCAGGGTAACGCCGCCACTCGCTTGAGGCTCGCGGCGGCTAACCCTGGGCTAAATTGTTTAGCCACGTTGTGGCGAGACAACCAGGTTAGAGACAACGCTGTGAAGCATTTCTTAGTAACGTAGTTGGTTTCGTGAGAAACCGGATGCATCAAAGAGGTCACTAGCGCGCCGGTTTCTCACGAAACCAGCTACATTTGCTCGTTAAAATACTTCACAGCGTTGAGGTTAGAGGGTACAACGGTAATGCACTCGCACTACTTCGAAGCGAGACTCACATCTATAACGCACAAGAGTTTGCTATTTGGTTCCGCATGTGCCTAACCAATCGTGGTGCATCGAGTGGCTTGGGGAACCAGTCCTCGACTCCCTCGCAGCCTATGGGCAGGCCAATGGAATCGGGCGACGAACCGCTGACGGCGAAAACAGGGACATTTTTCAACGCAGGATTCTGTCGGATAAGTCGCAACGTTTCTCGACCATCACATTCCGGCATCATCATGTCGAGTAGCACAAACTTAGGAGTTACCTGCTTCAAGCAGCTGATCGCTTCATGACCGTTGCTGGCGGTGTGAACTCGATAACCCTCCATTTCCAGCAAGCCGCACAATAATGCTTGTTCGTTTGGATCGTCCTCCACTAACAGAATATCAATGCACTGCGGTTCTTCATTTCTATTGAATTCGCTTATGTGATCCGTTGAAGGCAGACCGCTAGAAACAAGTGCGTTTAAGCCATCTGACGGTTGGCAGTTCGCACTTGGACCTGCCTTGGTTGCCGCATCTAGTTCGGCTAGCCTTACGAGTGCGCTTGAAAGCGTTTTATCTGCCGATTCAATTTGACCCGCTGCGAGTTGTTTTTGTGCCAAGTGCAATCCGAGCATCGCTCGGTTCAATCGATTTCGATGTTCGTGTGTTGACTGAGAAAGACTAGCTTCTGAGCTGGACGACAATTCCAATTCGTTGCGAAGCACGCGAATCTCAGGCGGTGCGTCGACGCCAACCTGGACACGATTACCTTTGATTGAGACGATCGAGACAGAGATTCCCAACTGAGGAAAACGGATCGATTCAGCGGGACGGCGAGAGAGAACAAGCATCATTGGTTTCCATACACGTAGCAAAATGCGATTGCGCAAGACAACCGAAAACAATTCCACAATCGAGCGCAATTGCTACGAGAAAAATCCTTCGACTAAAAACGCCGATATCGGCATTCCTTGTTTGACGTCACGCCCGAACAACGCGGGAATCAGCGGTCTACGTTCCGCAAGATCAAGTGATATCCATCTCGCCATGCATCAAACCTAACCGTCATAAATGGAATCCATCTGCAAAATCATGTCAAGATCGGTTTTTCACATCCGCATCGATCAGTTTTGCTAGCTCATTGGGGTCCACTGGTTTCACAAGATGCGAGTCGAAACCGGCCGCAGCAGCGTTGGCGACATCGGTGCTTTGCCCATATCCAGTTAATGCGACCAATAGTATTTTTCCACCGGCTGGATCTCGACGAACTCGTCTGGCAACTTCATAGCCGTCAACGCCAGGTAACCCGATATCAATCAGGGCCACGCCCGGTTTGTGCGTAAGAATCGCGTCGCAGCCAGACTCCCCGTCCGTTGCAGCAATCACTTCGTGACCATCGAGCTCCAGAATCGCTTTGAGCATTTCACGATTGTCGTCGATATCTTCGACTATTACGATCCGCTTGGCAGACTGCTTCGACCACGTCGCGTTGCACATGTTCGACTGAGACGACGCGGCGTCGGACGCCCCACTTTCGGCGTCGGCGTCGATCAACGGCGAACTTGCAAGTGGGATGCGCAGAACAAAAGTGCTGCCGCTATCACGTCCGTCGCTGAACGCTTCAATGGACCCGTTGTGCAATTCGACCAACGACTTGACCAACGTAAGCCCGACACCTAGCCCACCTTCGGATCGATCCAGTGTTTCATCGGACTGTACAAAGGGCTCAAAGATCTTCGGCAAAAAATCGGCGGAAATACCGGAGCCTTCATCGCGAACTTTCACGACTGCCGATCCGTTTTCCGCATACATCGTTACAAAAATTGGACTGCCCGGAGGAGAGTACTTGGCCGCATTGTGAATCAAGTTAACGTGGACTTGGATTAGGCGAGCCCAATCGGCTTGCACATAGAGTTGTTCTTTGTCCCGAACATCAAAATGCAACGTTGCCTGGTGCTGTTTGATCTCGGGTAAAGTTGTCTCGCGTATCGACTCAATCAAATCCACTAAATTGAAGATCGTTAGCGACAGTTCGATTTTGCCAAGTGAGATTCGGGAGACATCCAGCAAGTCGTTGAGCAGCAAAGCAATCATGGAAGATTGACGTTGGATTGTTGCAATCGCTCGGGAGTGATTCCCGGGAGCGACCCGATCGTCGGTTAGAAAATGGCTTGCCGTCAGCACTGCGCTCAGTGGATTGCGCAGCTCGTGTGAAAGCATCGCCAAGAACTTGTCGCGTTGTTTTGCTTGATCACGTAACTTGGCTTCGACTTGCACTCGCTCCGTTACATCGCGAGCAATCTTCGATAGCCCGATGACCCTGCCCATCGCATCGCGAACCGCGGAGATCGTCAGTGATACGTGGACCTGACTACCATCGCGGCGCAAGCGAACGGTGTCCAAGGTCTGTACCGACTCACCGGCTTGGATATGTTTCTTATAGTCTGAATTTTCTTCATGCCAATTGCCTGGAACCAGTAGCGAGCTGTGCTTACCAATCGCCTCTTCGGCCGTATAGCCGTAGAGATGCTCCGCACCTAAGTTCCAACTGGTGACCACTCCGTCTAAATCTTCGCCAATAATCGCGTCACTGGTCGAAGCAACGATAGCCGACATCCATCGTAGTCGGCCCCTCAGATCCTCTAGCGGAGCAAGATCGACCATTACAATGACAACACCGTCAATGAATTGATCGATTCTATGAGGAAGAATACGCAGCAAATAACAATCGCCATCAACTGTATGGACCTCAGATTCAAAGACTTGCCCTTCTTCACGCACCTCCTTGATTCGCTCGAGCAAGTTGTCCAGCTTGATCCGATGTGCAAAACTGGCGATGGGTCGGCCGATGTCTTGATCAATCAAATCGAAAATGCGCCGAACAGCCGACGTGAACTTTCGAATTCGAAGTTCGCTATCGAGAAACAGCGTCGCAACGTCTG
Source organism: Planctomycetia bacterium (assembly GCA_031412515.1). Classification (GTDB taxonomy): domain Bacteria; phylum Planctomycetota; class Planctomycetia; order Pirellulales; family Pirellulaceae; genus Aureliella. Next base: position 21,691 of record JANODD010000396.1, read on the forward strand.
TATTCTCAAGCAAGTGATACATGTCATGGTTAACCTCGGCCAGCTCGGCAATTTTGCGTTGATGCTCGGCGTTTACCGAATAGAGCTCTTCATTGACCGAATGGAGTTCTTCGTTGGTACTTTGAAGCTCTTCATTGGACGCGACAAGTTCTTCGTTCGTGGCTTGCAATTCTTCGTTGCTTGTTTCGAGTTCCTCGATGGTCGCTTGGAGGTTTTCTTTGGTGTAACGCAAGTCCTCTTCGAGTTGCTGCAATTGCGTAGCTGAAATTTCGCCGAACTCGGGAGCACTTACAAAATTTCTCGGTTCCTCACTGGCGGCTGATTCAACTGGATCGAAGGTAAGTAAAAACTGCATTGCGTGCGTCGACGGATTGCGAAAAGGTTCAACCGTCAAATTGTAAGTCTGCACATTGGAGTCGCTGGCAACCTTCAAGCCTGAAAAGCAGACTTGGGATTCTGTCTTCAAGACACGCTGGAGCGCACCGACGAGTGTCGTTCGAAGGCCTGGATCAATCAGATCGAGCACATCAAGCGAGGGGCGACGCGACGGAAGTCGCAGTAGCTTCTCTGCCCCGCCAAAACTATCAACGAGTTCACGTTTCTCGTTGATCAGCAAACTCGGCGGCATGTATTTACTGAGCAAATGATCGTAGATTCGCAGCAGTCCCTGGTCGGCGCTTTTGCTGGGTGTTGCAAAACTACGCATGGCTACCACAGGAGCGTTCAGGCTCGAGGCTCGCACCAACGGAATCCGAATTTCAGTCGGCAAACGTGCTTGCCGCCACTTGCGATAAACTTTGTTGCGCTCGTGGACCGTCTCGAATTCGCTTGCCAATTCACCAGGTGATTCACTGCTCCCCAAGAACAAAATCCCATCGGTGTTCAATCCGAAGTGAAATAACGAAAGGGCTTTTGTCTGAGCCGTTGGTTGAAAGTAAATCAAAAGATTGCGACAGGAAACAAAGTCGAGGTCAGTAAACGGCGCATCACGCAACAGATTATGCGGAGCAAAAACAATCATCTCACGAATGTCGTTCGAGATGTGGTAAGCGTCTTCGTTTCGGACGAAGTAGCGATTCCGTCGCTCTTCCGAGACGTGCTTCATCGATTCCTCAGCAAAGACCCCTCTGCTTGCCTGCAGCAGAGATTTCTTATGCACGTCCGTTGCAAATATTTTCATCTGCGGTGGGCGACCTGCTGCCTCAAACGCCTCGTGAAAGAGGATCGCCAATGAATACGCCTCCTCGCCGGTTGCGCAGGCTGATACCCATATACGAATCGTTCTGTCAAGCGCTCGCCTGCTAAGCAACTCGGGAATGACGATGTCTTTTAGATACTGAAAAGTCTCCTCGTCGCGAAAGAACTGGGTCACGCCTATCAGTAGATCTTGATAAAGCGAATTCAATTCCAACTTGTCATCGCGCAATTTCTCAGCGTAGCTGTCGATATTCGGCGTGTCCGATATAGCAACTCGCCGGCTGATTCTCCGCTGAACCGTCGCCTCTTTATAGACGGAAAAATCAAGGTCGTATTCATGTCGAAACAACTCATAGATGGCATCAATTCCCCGGAGACCTAGTCTCACTTGTTCGGAATTGTACGCCTGTTCGCAGTCTCTCTTGGCATCCAACGGATTGGCCGCATGCTCTACAAGCGCCTTGCCAATGCACTCGGGAGCGAGCACCATGTCCACCATTCCTGTGGCCTGGGCACTCAAGGGCATACCATCGAACTTGGCCGTCTTTTCGCTTTCACAGATGACCAATGCACCGGCTTGGGATAGATCCCGAAGTCCGCGAGATCCGTCGGAACCGCTTCCTGATAAGATAATTCCAACTCCGCGCGGGCCGAACTCCCGTGCAAGCGACTCAAAAAAACGATCGATCGGCAACGTCAGCCCTTTGCTGAGATCTTTGTCGATCAAGTGCAAGGCGCCCCCTGCGATAATCAGCTCTTTCTTCGGAGGCAACAGATAGATGTGATTCGCTTCGATCTGCATTCCATCTTCGACTCGATGGATCTCCATCTTGGTGTCCCGAGCCAGCAGTTCATACATCATACTTTTGAAGTCGGGGGAGAGATGCTGAATGATGACGAACGCCATGCCAGTGTCAGCAGGCAGATTTTGAAAGAGCTTTTCAAGTGACTCCAAACCACCGGCCGAGGCTCCGATGCCGACTAAGAAAGTGGGTGAAGTCCGAGTAATAGACTCGGTAGGCTCAGAGAAATTCATTGCATTTTTCTCCTCCATCACTCTTCCAACTGATCTACAACTTAAGCAACCCGAAAACTAGCCTGCGACGGATTACTCTATGAAAGCGTGTCAACTGCCTGGTGCTTGATTCTCCCTGTTTTAATAGTCTACGTTTGACCAGCAGTTTCCGTTGTTCGCCGGTCCGTTTCTGCCAAATTTGCAATGCACCGACGTCGTTCGCACGCGCGGCAAAATATGTGCCAAATATACGCTTGACATCTGGTCGTCCGATATGTAACCTTTTGGTTACATATGACACCTGAATCAATGGACAATGTGTTTCGTGCTCTGGCCAGTCGCGTGCGCCGCAAGCTCTTGGATTTGATCAAAGAGCATCCCGGTAGCAGCGTCTCGGACTTGTGTACGGCTTTCGAGGTCAGCCGTATTGCCGTAATGAAGCACCTACGGGTTCTGGAAGAATCGCAACTCATAATTTTGCAGAAGAACGGTCGACGACGGGAGATTTACTTCAACGTAGTTCCGATTCAATTGATCTACGATCGCTGGACGAGTGAGTACAGCGCATTTTGGGCCGCAAAAGCGGTCGATCTAAAGTTCTTTATTGAAGACGAACTGTCACAGCCCAAGAAACTGGATAAGGACGTGAAAGTCGAGAAGCCTGGTAAAGAGTTGAACGCAAGTCCAGCCAAAAAGGCAGGCAAAGCCCGCAATACGAAAAAAGTCCAAAAAAACTGATCGAGAAAGTCCATCCTATGAGCTCTTCGCAACCGAAAACGACCAAACAGATTCAGCGTGTCGTCATTCAAGCACCGATCGAAAAAGTTTGGGAATGCCTGACCAAAACCGATGTTGTCCTTCCATTCTTCTTCTGTAATGTCATGAAAACCACTCGGCTTGCAGTGGGTGCACCGGTTCGCATGCGATCGCCCAACGATCGAGCCACAGGGGTCGTCGGTGAGGTGATTGAGTTCGATCCCCCACATTGTTTTGCTCATACTTTCAAATTCACCAACTACGATGATCCTGTATGCGTCGTGCGATATGAACTCAAGTCGATTGAGGGAGGGACGGAGTTCACGTTGATCAGTGAGAACGTTCCGGTGGGCACCAAGACAGAAAAGCAAATGGCCAGCGGTGGCAAGATGATCGTCGACGGTCTGCGAGTCTATGTAGAGACAGGGCGCCCCGCGTTTTTGGCACGCATCATTGGCTTGGTCAACTGGCTATCGGCGCCTTTCACACCTAAACGTTGTCTGACATCTGAATGGCCCATGGACAAGAAAATCACTTGAGTCTGTTTCCTAATTTGTCTGTTACTTAGTTCGCTTCACAACTTTTAAGCGGGGATCGTTAAAATGGTACGCATCTTGGGATTGGCAATGTTGTTGACACTCATGCTCTCAGTGGCATCGACAAATGAACCCGTAGCACCGCCTGCTTTGCACGAGCAATTAAAAGTCTTTGAGCCACTGCTTGGAAAGACTTTTCGAGGCGAGTTTGCTAACTCGACGCCCGATAAACCTAAATTCGATGTCGCGCGCTGGGAGCGAGCGATGAATGGGCAGGCGATTCGAATCTTGCATTCCGTCAATGATGGTGAGTATGGAGGGGAAACCATTTTAATGTGGGAGCCATCGAAGAAATCGATCAGTTACTGGTACTTCACCACCGCGGGCTTTCATACAGAGGGGACAATGGACGTCAATGGCCGTGAGTGGACGAGCACTGAGAAAGTTGTCGGCAACGCCAATGGGATCACCGAAGTGCAAGCAACTTCGAAGCTCAACGATGCGAGCGAATTGACCGTCAGTTCAAAATACCTCAGCAACGGCCAGTGGGAGAAAGGGCATGAGATACAGTACAAATCGGCACCCGATGCGAAGGTTGTCTTCAAGTAAAGCGAGGCGATACCATAGGCATCGATCGAGATCTTTGATTTAATCGAGTAGGAGGTTTAGGCTGAATTTAAGTCCAGGGACTGACCTGCGGCGCTGGAGAGCGTTGACTCAATCGCGATTGCTCCTGTGTCGCATAAGCAAAATAGTTGACCGGTTTTTCGGTACGCGGGCGTCCCCGCCCGCTGAACCCGCTAGGTGACTAGCGGCGACAGCAAAAAATCCATTTACCGTCGACAAAGCGAGATCGTCAAACTCACTTGCAGGTCACCTAGTCCCGTGCGGGCGAGGACGCCCGCGCTCCGAAAAAACGGTCATCCACTTTGGCTAGCTTCTGAGAACGTTTGTGTATTGCTATTAAGTCAACACGCTTCGCTGGCTTCGGGTCAAACGAGAGAAGGAATACGATGCATGAAGCTGAGGGATTGCTGGGATATCTTGCGGTCAGCTTGGTTGTTGCAACCTTGCTCGGACTACTAGCGTTACGCCTTAAGCTGTCACCCATCGTAGGCTACCTTGCAGCCGGAATTATCTTGGGACCGCAAACGCCCGGATTTGTTGCGAACACAGCAACGGCTGCCGATCTGGCCGAGATCGGTGTCGTTCTGCTTATGTTTGGCGTCGGTCTCCACTTTAATTTAAAAGACCTGCTGGCTGTTCGATGGATTGCCTTTCCCGGGGCAATGGGACAATTTCTGGTGGCCACGTCGGCAGTCATGCTGATCACTTGGCTCTTGCGGCTACCGTTAGTCTATGGCGCCGTCCTGGGGGCGGCTTTATCGATCGCCAGTACTGTTGTGGTCACTCGCGTGCTCATGGAAAGCGATCAACTCAATACGCCCACCGGACACATTACCATTGGCTGGTTGATCGCCCAAGATATTTTTACTGTGCTTGTACTCGTCGCGATGCCCGCAGTCGCTAATATTCTAAGCGACGGATCACAGAGTGGGACAAACCTCGTATGGGCTTTATCTAAGGCTGTAATTCGTGTGGCCCTATTGTGCTTGGTCATCGCCGGTATTGGGCAGCGAGCCATTCCATGGTTGCTTCGATATGTAACACGCACGCGGTCGCGCGAACTATTCACACTGACCATTCTTGCTTTAGCTCTAGCAATCGCCGTGGGCTCTGCAGCCTTCTTCGGCGTATCCGTTGCCCTAGGAGCGTTCTTGGCCGGCATGGTAGTCGGGCAGACGGAGACTAGTCATCAAGCTGCGGCTGATGCTTTGCCGATGCGCGATGCCTTTGCAGTTCTCTTTTTTGTCTCCGTTGGAATGCTATTTGATTTTAGAGTTTTCCTCGAATCTCCAGCCCTCGTGATGTCCCTTCTTGGGATCATCATAATCCTTAACCCGATCACTGCATTCACGATTGCATGGGTTTTGCGATATTCGCTGAGCACTTCCATGAACATCGCCTTTTTGCTTTCACAAATCGGTGAGTTCTCGTTTCTTTTGGCAGATCAAGCGGTCGAGCACAAGATGCTAAGCAACGAAATTCGCAGTGTGCTGGTCGTCTGCTCCATCCTTTCTATCGCAGCCAATCCGATGCTCTATCGACTGCGGAGACCCTTGGAACGTGTTCTGCGAAAGAACCGTCGACTTTGGAAACTTTTGAATAGTCGGTCAGAGCAAGAAGGTACAACTTATAATCAAGAAACTCACGAGCGACTTACCAATGCCATGACCGCAAACAGTCCGCCGAGAGCGATTATTGTTGGCTATGGACCTGTTGGGCAGACCGCTTCGCGTCTGTTGACTGAGTGTGGCATTAAGCCAATCATCATTGATTTAAATCTAGATACAGTTCGCCAGTTGACCGACCAAGGCGTCGATGCGATCTATGGCGATGCGGGCAACACCGACATTCTGGAAGCTGCAAATATTCAAACCGCAAAGTACCTGCTGGTTACCATTCCCGAGATGCTGGTTCGCTCACTGGTTATCTTGACTGCTAAAAACCTAAATCCAGAGCTGCGAGTTTTTGTGCGAGCCCGCTATATACAAGATCGTGTTTGGCTTGAAGAAGTAGGCGCGAATGGTGTTGTTACCGAAGAAGGCGAAACCGCGGTATCGCTGGCCGTGATGCTCTTGGAAGAGATGGGCTCCGACAAAGACGAAATTCGAAAAGAAACACGGCGCATTCAGACCGAACTGAAACTACGCGGCTGAGCGCAGCGTTACTGTCGAACTTGAATTTGCTTTCTTTTCGTACTCGTACTCAGGCTTTACGGTACTCGTACTCGGATTTCCCTCAGAATCGAGTACGGGTACGAGTACCATTTCATTGAGTACGAGTACGACCTGAATTCAAGTTTGGTGGCGTTCCACGTGAGGTGCCGAAACTCTTTCATGACCCTACTTGGCAAACTCAGGCAGCTCATCGCCGCTTGGACCGTAGCTCGATGGAACCTTTGCACCAACCATCCGCAAGTAAACGCCAAACTGGCCACGATGATGATACCAGTGATTCAGTAGTAGACTCCGGCAAACTGCAACACGGGGTATGACCAAAAGATCTTTTCCATCACGAGTCATCCGCCACGTCGCATGCATTTGCTCGTCGGTAAACGTCGGCAAGACTTCGCGAACCGCGGCGAGGCTGGCATCAAACGCGTCCATGATCTGTCTGTTGTTTTCCGGTTGTGGATTGGGCCGATTGAAGTCTGGCATCTGCCGCTCATCGACGCTAGCCATTTTTATGATCCCACCGGGAGCACTCGCGATGTGCATGGCGAGTTGTCCGGCAGTCCTGATTTCTCGTGAGGTTTCCACATCAGTTTGTCTTCGGGAAGTTGCTCGAGAAATTTGCGTGTCGTTTTGGCTTCTTGCTCGAACTCGGTCAGCAGCATGTTGGCGATAGTCATTGACGTTAGTCTCCTGGATTTACTTTATTGAACCTATTTACTTGTTTTACTTGTTAACGGTCTGTGATTCTGCAAGCTTACGAATCTGCTCGAGTTTGTGAGTCCATCCTGGGCCAACGTGCATCCGATGGTCCTCAGCGATGTAACCGAAACCACTGTGAACCATCGTCAGCTTCGTGCCGATTCCTTCTGAAATGAATCGGTACTGAACGTGATTCGCACAGGGATACGACATAAAGAGTGGACCGCCAATTTCAATGATCTTCGATGGCTTGATAACTTGAACATGTCCCCAAAAGTGCCCTGAGTTAATGCCAAGATCGCGAAACCAACGACCGCCTGGCCAAGCCTCAAAAACCATGGGCATGGGTGTACCGTCAGGCAATGTGCTGCCAGGCCCCAGTTCTTCAAGTGTGGCTTCGTAAGCAATATCAACTGGCGCTGCGATGTAGATCTCTTTCTCGATGCGCAGAGACTATCAATCGCAATTAAGAACGAGCCATTTTCGCAGGGTGGTTCCGCGAGGCTGCGATGCTTTGTTCGCAGTTGGCGAGCAGTCTGACTAGAATTGGACTCTCGTTTCGAATTTCAAAAAAATCGCCTCGCTGTAGAT
>JANODD010000397.1:0-42324 GCA_031412515.1 Planctomycetia bacterium
GAAGATCTACAGCGAGGCGATTTTTTTGAAATTCGAAACGAGAGTCCAATTCTAGTCAGACTGCTCGCCAACTGCGAACAAAGCATCGCAGCCTCGCGGAACCACCCTGCGAAAATGGCTCGTTCTTAATTGCGATTGATACAACGAACGCAGTATTGAGGTAATGACAAGAACTTTTGTTCATCAAGCATCGGATAAAGTCTTGATGTATCGCAGACCATCGGGAATGACGGTCAGCCCTGCCGACCTGCTTTCTACCGAAACGCGGCTGCAAATAAAAGGCATTAGCGACGAATCACTCGGATCACTCTTCGATTCAGCGGCTGCCAGCAAGTTGTGAGAATAGTCTCTTGAAGATGTGCTGGCAACCTCTTAACTGCTACCAGGCTTTCGCTACGCTCGCGTTGGCCGTCATGAGCTGAAAAGTCTGGCCGACAAAATGCTGCTGTGGCGCTGTTTGGATTTCGGGAGGTTTTTATAAGTCGCTAGTGGAATTGAAACTTAGGGAGAACGACCCTAGGTCTACGAAACATGAGACTATCTAAGTAAATAGAGCACAGCATTTAGTCAAAATGGTTGTGAAGCCACTTTCGATGGTTCAAAGGGGAATTTTAGACAACACATCCGGGACAAACAAAGCACGGAAAGCCCGCTAGCCGTGTGGTTTACACACCCGAAGTGGGTGACTAAGCTAGTGCCAATACCTTTTTGAATGGTTGTAATGCTGCTCAATACGTATCGAACTTGATTCTTCACTTTGAATTGCCCCTAGTTAGAGTCTTGTCAGATGATTAAAGAATGTGTGTCCCCTGCCAAGGTGCGAGCTCTCCTCAGCTGGAAAGACTTTGCCGATGATCGCCTATTCATAACCCTTCGAAGACTGCAACAACTGAATAGCTACGCGAAGCAAAATCGAATTGAACCCGACCAGTTAGCTGTACCGATCTCAGATTTTCGCACGTGGGGGCATAGCGATACGGAATTGCGATTGTTAGTAATCGAAGGAGTTGTTCAACACCTCAAGGAAACTACGGCAAGTAGCTTGGACAAAAGAAAATTTGAACTGGCTGGGACATATTCAATTGGTGATTCAAGCTGCTTTGTTCTCACTAGTAACTTGGAAACTCAAAAAAAACAAGCAAGCATGCACGTTCAGGATGTCGAACCCGTCCAACCTGCGACTGCTCAACCGCATTGGGATTTGAAACTTCGAAGACTGATGTATGAAGGCAAGCTCATAAAACACTTCAGGTGTCCTGCTCAGAACCAGGAGACGATCCTCTCGGCATTTCAAGAGGAAGGCTGGCCAGAGCGAATCTCCGATCCGATTCCACCAAACGAGGAAACAGACTCGAAACAGCGACTGCATGACGCGATTCGTAGTCTCAATCGCAACCAGACGAACTCGCTAATCAAATTCCGAGGCGATGGAACTGGCGAGGGAGTATTGTGGAGTCCCGAAAGATCTCGCCCCAGTTTGCCACCTTAGTGACGCTAGATTGACCCTTGCACCGACGATTTTTCGCCATTAAATAGTTGCATCTACTCTTCTGCGGGCGCTGAATCAGACCATTTGGGCTGAGTGCTTGCGTCCGCACACCAGTGTTTCTGAATTTTCTAAGCTGGGATTCGGGCATAAACGCCGACGAAACCGCATCTCAGAATTTTCATTCCAAAAATTTCCATCTGAATTGCCCCTTGAGTAAAACATGCACTCCCAACCGCAAGCGATTCAAGTAGAAAGAAACTGCAACACTTCCGACTGCAACCTGTTTTCTTTGGCGATGAAATCTGCCTTTAACCTTTTTCAGCGGACTAATGACTATGCAGATGATGTTGGGCAAGATGTTTGGCAATTTGCGATTACGATCTGTGAATTGCGTAAGCTTGGATTATCTGACAGCGACCTAAGATGGCTGCTGTGTAGGGGTGATTTGTTGCATGCAGATGAGATAACAAAAGTGGGTGAGGGACGTCGCACTTTTCGAACGCTCGGAGTTTTTACACTGACTACTTCCACTTGTTTCATTTTGGCGGAGCGACAACGCGGATCTCTTAAGTCGTTACCGCAGTGTAGTTGCCATATATCAAATGACTTGACACTTGGAAAAGCAACCGAGCCGACAGACGCCGAGAACTCTACTAGCGAATTGCATAAGTTAGTTCCGCTTTGGGATGATATTCGTCATGAATTGCTTTTGGGAGAACTGATAGTTAAGCGATTCAAGCACAAATCCCGCAACCAGGAGTCAATCCTTGCTACATTTCAGGAGGATGGGTGGCCCTACAAAGTTTACGATCCTTTGTCCCCGACCAAAGACTGTGATCCCAAGCGGAGACTGAATGATACGATCAAGGGGCTGAACCACCATCAGGAGAATGCGCTAATTCGATTTCGCGGTGACGGAACGGGTGAAGCAGTAATTTGGGAACTGTCTTCGGCCGCCAATGCGAAATCGACCGTAACTGAGGGCGTATTCCGCTGACCTTCCGTAGTCAGTCGAAAAATAGATGCTAACTTCAAGCCGACTTTGGAATGCATGATCTTCTTGGCTCATTGCAACTCAGAATTGGCGATACCCGATGCGAGTCTTTATACCTAAACACTTGTGCTGGCGGCCGGATATCCCTGACTTTCAAGATCTCATCCCTGAAAGTCCAGAAATTCTTGACCTCTTGCCTAATCGCAAACTGCCCGACCTTGCATTGCCGATTGCAGTAAATTTGAGTGAATACCTACTCAGTTATTCGACCAGTCCTGACGAAATGGCGTGTCCAACTTCCGCAGTTTGCACAAAATTGGTCGAGTACTTTATTTATCGTTGCACCGGAAAAGCCGAGCCACTCTCTGCTCGCTTCGTCACACATTCCGCAGCAAAGCTCGAACGGAGTGGCTGCCCCGGACTTCGCTCAAATCTAAAAGCTATTCAAAAACTCGGTATACCTCCAAATTCGATTAACGAGTCGCTCTCTGGGACATTGTCCGATTCCATATTGTTTGGAATTTCGGACGAGCTTCGAGCCACGTTTTATTTCAGAATTGGGAGTCTTTCCTGCGGCGAGTCTACTACGCGAGAGTTAAAGTCTTGGATTGCTAGAGGGTTTCCCATTGCATGCGGTCTCTCAGTTCCAAGTTCCCTTGAATACGACGGCGCTATCGATTTCCGCCCAACATTTGACTCGATCCAAGGCGGACACGCTACGTTGCTCATTGGCTTCGATGACAAGTACTTGGCCGCATCAAGAGGAGCGTTCCGCATATACTGTCCTTGGGGCAACGATTGGGGCGAACAAGGATTCGGGTGGTTACCCTATTCTTATGCTGAACGTCGCATGACCCTCGATTTCTGGACAATTTTGAACCGCGAATGGGTTGCATCAGGTGAACTTTTCAACGTTGGATACTCCGATTCCTAACCGAGTCCGTAAAACTTCCGATACGCTTCCGTAGCAAAGGAAGTTGATGTGTACCAACTGATTGCAAATGAGATTCAATTTCGTCGGTTAGGGCTCAATCGCGAGCTTGATCTTCTTGCGGAGGTCCTTCGCGACTGTAACGGTTCCGTCTTGCGCCGCAACGGCGATTTGCGCTAGTGGCGCGTAATAATGCTTGACCCCTTTGGGAAATTGCGGAACCGATTCGTGTTTTTCGTCTTCAGGCCACTCGATGTCGCCGGTGGCAACACGAGCGGGGATAAGCCAATAGTCGCCAGTTTTGTATTGATCCGCTTCGGACGTAAACTGAATGGAAATACCGTTTTCCAATTCAAGCCATTTGTCTTTTTCGACGTTGATCACTCCGCCGTCAGTGAGCGAGGTTTTGGAGTTGTGGCCCTGATCCCATCGCCGAAGCAACGGGTGTTTTGCAGCTTCGGTTCCCACGTCATTTGTTTCAGGCTTGCCTTTCAACACAACCAGCAGGTCATTGATTCGAACTTCCTTGACCTGTAGCAACTTGTGGGCCATGCCGAGCAACACGTAATCGTCATCGACAATTTCAACCCAATCACCGCTTTTCAATCCGGAACGATCGTCGCGCCCCAAATGTTCGACGGTAACGGTCGTCGTATCGTCATCGCCTGCCAACCTTCGAATCGGGAATACGACTGCACCATTGTCACGCGACCATTTCCAAGTGACCGGCCTTTTAGCATCGTCCGGGTCTTTTTCGTTGTGGACTTCAACGCGGTACAGTTGGTTTTCAAGTCCCCGGTATCGTGAATCTGAACGGATGATGCAGTGATCAGAATCATTGTGAGAATTAGAGCTTGCGCGAGCCGCCAGTTGCCCTGTTCCCGATTTCGTTGGAATGAGTTTAAGAAATTCTTCGTATTTAAATTGGTTGGGATCTATTTCTGATGTTACAACCCTTCTGATTTGCCAAACAAGTTTTGTGCGAGTTGCAGTGTCCGGGCCTTTGAGAGCTTTTTCCCGGATGTCATCGTCTTCGTTGTGGCTAATATGCCGTTCCCAGACATCGAGATAGACAATCTCTTTGTCCTTAACATCGGCACCGGGCCTGCGCGATGCTGGAAGTTCAGACAACTTTACTTTCGCTCGATTCTCACAAAGGACTCCTTGAACATAGTATCCTCCGGCGTTGATCGTAAAGTCGTACTTATCAGCAGAGTTATCTGTGATTTTAAAGCTGTCGCCGTTCCCGCCGTGATCACCGATTAAGTTCCTCGCCAACGTCTGCATGTAATGCAAAAGAATCGAGGCTTGCTCGTTAAAGTCCGCGTCAATTTGGACTCGCCCTTGCTGCATCAACACGCGAGTGAAGTCTTTAAGGGGATCGAAAGTGTCTCTTGATAACTCGGCGTTCATGTTGCATGGCTCCTAAGTGGCGTAGATTATTCCAGCATCGGAATCAGCTGGTGTGAATTCATCAAGTCGCGCGTCGAGAACGGCTCGGCGCTGGGGCTCAAACAGGTCATGAAAGACCCCCATTTCTGATTGGTCTTCCGCGCCAGTTTTGATCTCCGGCGCGCATGACTCGGCAAGTTGGCAATACGTTGGCAAGCCATAGCGCAATGCGTTGAACGTCGGCCGGACTCGCATTCGTTCGTTTTGTCGCAGCAGACGCTGTTGATCTTCGGGCAACGTGTCCCAACCCTCTCGTTCATTAAGGTGCTGCAGAGCCAAATCCGGCTGACAGCGATAGCGTTTCGGAGTCCGCGAGCAAAGATCCTTCGAATCACTCAACTCGACGTAGCAGAAACGCATACAGCCGCGCTGTCGCCGACCAACCTTGACCCTTCCAAGAAAGATGCTGTTTTCCGCCAACTCAATCGCGTGCGTTTCGACATAGCCGATGACAGTCGAACGCTCGACCGTCAACACGGCATGTGCCAGCAAATCTGCACTCGACCCGAGGGCTTCAAGCCTCCGACTCGTGGCATCCAGGATCGAATCGGACAAACGGATCGTAATAGGTTCGGGGATCTCATCCTGTTTAACTTGAATCGAACCGACGATACTGTGTTCGATATTGACCGCGGCTTTCGACTTGATCAGGACGATGCTTGGTTCACTTGCTCGGTCCGGTTTGCAGTCGTGACCAATTGATGAACCTGGCAACAATGTCGAATGCCGAATGGTCAATTCAGCTAACTCGCCTTCAACATTCAGCGGCAGACCAGCGAGCAGAATGCCGTCCATCACAAATCGGCTCTTGGCTTTACCGCTAACTGTTGCCCAGGTGTTGGATTTCGAAAGCCAAACGACAGGGCGAACGCCTACCTTTGCCCGTAGTTGCAGGCTCTGTCCCTCGGCCAACTCGAAATTAATTTGTTCCTGGTAGGTGCCATTGTCGGTCAATTCGATAATGGCATGATCAGGACAATCCTTTTGCCATTCCAATGTCGCTTGTTCAATCGATTTGAACTCTTCGTTCTCGCCGACTCGATAAACGTATGCATCGTCGGGAGCCGACAATCTGCGTTCGTATTGTCCACCTCCGATGTCGGCGCTAGATCCATAGTGATAGGAAACCCAAACGCCACTGCGAGGAAACTGTTTAGGAGGAAACACGATTCGCCCCAAAACTGGGTCAACCGCTACAGTGTCTTTGACTGGCAAATAGCCTTCCCAATCGGAAAGATCAGTGGGTATGACCTTCGTCGCCGGAACCGGTGTATTTTTTTCCGTATGTCCCGCCCAGCCTTTCGTCCAAATGGCCAAACTCTTGCCTTCACCATAAAAGGCTGACGAGGCATGATGTGGAAGGGGCGATTTGGGATCAACCAGCGCGCGGCGTCGCAGGGGTACTGGCAAGTTAACTTCGTCTGCAATACCTGTTGGGTCTTGCTCACGAAGCGGCTTGATGAATAGCGGCATATCGTTGCCTAGAGGGCTGAATGTATATCGTTCCGACCCAGATCGTTGTGCGGGAGCGTACGATTTGCAGATTGGATATGAATTCAGCCTAAAGACGAACAAGCCAACGTCAGGAAGGTTGTATCGTCCAGGCGTTAGTCGCGAATCGATTCGGCGGACATCAATAGTGTGCGACAACGGATCGAACGCGCCGTGGGAGATCAATCGCTCATGTTGTGCCTCGGCTGGGTTTAGCTTCCCTGCGGATTCCGGTTCCAATCGGCGACCGTGAATCAACTCGAACTGCCCTGGGTCGCGAACGTCGACCGTGCCCCCTCGCTGCAGGCGAACATGATTGACGGCCTGTGTCTGGCAAACCAGCGGGCGAAATTCAACGGCTCGGGCAGGCCAGGCGGCAATGTCCCACGCCAAGTCTTCCAACAATGCAAGCGTTCCTTTCCTTCGGCGCAAAGCAACGGTGTTAGCAACTTCGCGTCGCGGGATGATCGCCCGATTTCGCAAACGGTTTCGCAGACTATCAACCTCACCAGGCAAGCCAGCATCTTCAACACGTCGATAGCCAATCAAGTCGCCAATGTACGGAACGGCCCAATCTTGACATGTTTCGATGAACCAGTTGTCGTACAGCCGCTCGATGTCCTTCTCAACAACTTCTACCTGTTCCGAGATGACTCGCAACAGAGCTTTGAGCGGATATCCCTGCTCGGCATCCCTCCGCCGATGAAGCACCGGCAACAATTCGTACAGTCGGTCTGCGTTGGTACTTTGAGACATCAGCGAATCTCCGAAAGGATCAATGTGTCGGGCACATTCGGACTGAGGTAAGCAATCTGCGCGGGCCAAGTGCGACTGACGAGAATCGATTGGCCTTTCTTGAGCGGAGCATCTGCCAAAATGCCCGGGTTCAACCGAAGGAGTTCATCAAGGCTGGATCGCGGATGATATAACGGTGCGATATCACTGATGTTTTCGTTGTCGTTTTCGACCATATGGATCTTGCTTCCAGCCACTCCGACGCTTATCCGTTTTCGTGGCTGGTCAGATTTTGTTTTCAGTGTTTCGGCGAGCTTGTCCAACTGATCGTTTGTAATCGACTCGTTGACAGCGTGTAACACATTCACATCTACAAAAGCGACTCCGGGGACACGCTGCATGGTCGAGATGATCTCACTCAGCGTAACGTCTTGCCCAAGGTTACGGCGATCAAAACTAAACTCACGTAGTAACGCACGCCGGATATCGATTTCCACGTTCTGCCATAGGTAGTCCGGCAGCACTCGAACTCCGGCGTCGATAATCAGCAGTGAGAGTTCGCGGGTAGCGAGTTTGATCGAAGTCGAACAGGTACCACTCGAAATGAGGAGTTGTTCGAGATTTCGAAATAACTCCGAAGCCGGATCGATCGGAATATCATTCGAGCCAGCGACCGTCATCTGTATTAGCTGGCTACGACCATCGGTGAGTCGTCTCGCGACGGCCTTGCCAATGCCGGCAAACGTACGAGCGAGGTCGGAATAATCCTGAACCGAAACAAGCCGGTCCAGAGCAATCACTGCCAATGGCGCGTTTTCACGAATTTGGTCGCGAGATTCCGGGTCAGCGCCACCAGATGCTCGCTGGGGATTGTCAACGGCCTTCACGCCAAGTGGCTTTTCAGCAAGCTGGCTGATCTGTTTGGCATGAACATTGCCCGCTTGTCCTATTCCCGTCCGATACTCGGCTGTCACATTCTCGACGCCGGTCGGTACTCTAGCACTGGACATCCCATTCCCAAACGTGACCGACGTTTGATGTTCATTATCAGTGGACGTTACAAAGATGCGATCCGTCGGCGCGTGCGCTGCAAAATCTTCGGTTTCTCGCCATTTTATTCCGTTAACGCGAACGCTCAACGTGCTGACGCTTCCAGTGGGCGTGGCAGCGGGGAGATGAGTCAACGGGTTGTTCGAAAGCGCAAAGATTTGGAACGATTGCGCAGCGTCGCCACTCCCAAGAACGTCGGCTTTAGTCTCGCCGTGCGTTGCAACCACGACATTTGCGAACAACCTTGTCGTCTCACGCTTATAGGAAAAGGTGAGATCGTTAGCAAAAACCAAACGAGTGTGCGGCGTATCGCCAGGAAGATCCGACCGCAGGACCTGTTTAACGCCGGCTAAAACGGCGCGTTCGGTACTAGTGACGCCGCGCAGGTGAAGCCGCTCGCCCGAAATGAAGAAGCTGCGGCCGACATCAAGGCCATCATAAAGTGAATCAAGTTCAATTTCATTGGCAGCTTCGTCCACCTCGCTTGTGGTATTCGGCTCTCCCGGCTGGCGCACGATCGGTTCTTCGGCGAGCGGAAGCAGTTCACTTTCCGCATACACCGTTGTTCCACGAACGTAATCAAAGCCATCCCCAGGCTCAGCTCCTTTTGCCGGTTTCCACCAGCCAGGATTTTCCGGATCGGTCTGGATCGTGATATCTGTGGACTTGCCGCTGATTCCATACTCGGTCCGCGGCTGCAGCAAGACGTCGGCAACGGCGAATGCAATCGGCTGCGAGCGATTCGGAATCTGAATGGCGACAAATCCGCCCGGTATCACTCCCGAATATTGGTTGTCGAGGTAAAGCCTGTCTTTGGCCTCATCGGCGGCTGGCGTCCACTCCGATTTATTAACGGAATCGCGTGTGACCGTAATATCCGGTGGCGCGTTGTAGCCGAACACTGCAGCTCGCGCTCGCATTATGTAGACTTTCGGTGAGGGAAGCTCGACCTTTGAGTTCCGCCATGCCTGATAAAGATCCGAACTGATTTCGGGCTCGAATACCTGAAGCAGTTGCGGGAGAACGTCTGATTCCAGATTAAAGATCTCGGACAATTCCCTGGTGAGTTCGGCACGCCCGCGAGGTTGATTTGCTTGACGCAGCGCTAGACTGCTTCGAAGACCGAGCAGTCGCTGAAACGCGAGTGCTGGCGGCGGCAGCGGCGGTTGTTCCGTGTCATCCTTGACGGTGACTCGAGAATTCAGTTCCGCCAACTCGCGAATAAGAGTGCTCAGACGAGTAGCCAGAACGGCCATCGCCGCGCCCTGAGCCACAACTTCATTCAGAATCTTTTGAAGGTTCGGATCAACCGGTACCAGACTTCTGCCAACGTGGTCGTTGACAACGTCTACGAACTTGCCCAGCGAGTTTGTTAACAGATCCTTAAAAACCGCTGCCTCAGCGAGTGTGTTGATCACCGCAAAAGCCTGTTTCGCAAATGCAGCCGCAGATCCCGCAAAACTGTCTAGAAAGGAATGGCGTTTTCTAATGCCGTCCACTTCACTTGCGAAAACGCCGCGAACGCGCATGACAAGTGATTCGAGCCCTTTGACCAGTCGATCCAGTGAGTCCTTGTGAAGATTGAAGATGCCTTGAAGATTGCGAATGGAGTCATTCAGAGAGCTGATCGCAATGGCCGTCCGGCGGGATTCGCTGATCAATCGGGAGAGCGGTAGTGGTGTGTCAGGGACAAGTGCCAGAAGCGGGCTTCGAATCAGCGGCACGTTTCCTTTCAGTTCATCATCCGAAGTGGCTGGTGCCTCTGCAGGTACGTTGTCTTTGATCAACTCGGCAAGTGTGCCTGTCTTTGATTTGTCTGACTCATCCACGATGGCTTGGAGAGCGTCCGTAACGGCTTTAAACTGAAGAGCGACATTCGTATTGCCAACAAAGACTTGGATATCATGATGATAGATATCGAGATATTGTGCTGCCACATCGAGGTTGGGGATCGGAATCGCTGTATTTATCCCGGCAACGTCGTCGAGCTGATCAATACTTTCGACAATCGCTGCTTCTCCAATTGCGGTTGGTGAATGCTCCGCGACTCCGGCGACGACGGCATCTTGAAATTCCGCCACCGTTCCCGTTCCCGGTATCCCCTGCAGCCCCGTGATCAGCGCCGAAATCTGCGCTACAATACGGTCCGCACCAACTCGACGCGCATCGGCGCGAATCGCGTTAAGCGACTTAGATTCATTGACGGTACCAGGATTCCGACCGTCTTCGATTGTTATTCGGACAACTTCCTGCAGGTTGCCAATTGTTGTCGCAACAGTGATTGCCTGCAGGAGTTGGTCCAGCGAAGTCTTCAACGGCCCAGGAATCAGGTTGTTCGCTTCAGCGCGAGCATTGGCGATAAACGCTTTCTTTTCGCTTTCGGTGCCAGACCCCGGAGTTGCCGTGACAAGTGCCTCAAACGCGGTCACCAGCGTGTTAATGGCGACACTGAGTTGCGTACCGCCTTGAGTGTGGGCGGATGCTGAGAGTGCTTTGAGTGATCTGGTTGCATCGGCCGCAACTGTATTGCGTCCGGTGTCCACCGTTCTCGTTACCTCGCCTTTTAGCGTTGGCATCGTCATCGATGGATTCAGAGCGGAGGACAGCTGATTCAGCGCTTTGAAAGTCTCTTTCAGGATCTCAAACAGGTTTTTGACCAGAGGAGCTGTCACAACGCTGATCGTGTTGGTTCGAATGAGCGTGTCGATCTGAGTGAATTTCAGTTCCAGTCGTGAATTGTCTGAAGGATCACTATCAACTGATATTTCATCAAGAGCCTTCGCCAGTTCGTTAAACCCTTTCACGGAGTTCGCTAGCGTCGTATCCAATATCAATCGGAGAGCGACAATCGCTGTCTGTGTGGCTCGGTCCATTCCAACGAGAGTCGGATCAGTAGCATCGGGTTTGAGGTTGTCTTCCAGTTGCTTCAGTGCAGTCTTGATGGCGGCATCAGAATCAGGTCTTGAGTCGCTCGGAATTGGTGCTGTTAGGGTGCGATATGCGGTGAGTTCGGCCGTAGCCTGACGTCGAAACAAAACCGTGGAGAATGGATCCGCCTGCAGCGTCACCGTTGTACGTTTTGCGGCGAAATCGGGAGCCACAGACTCGACAAATCGCGTAAGCGGTGCCTCGCCCCCACTGTCTATCAGAAGCAGATCATTCGTTTTGAGATTGGTTGCCGTTCCTTCGAAATATATTCGCTCAGTATTTCGATTCAATTTCTGCGGCCGAGACATGCGAGGTTTCAACTCATTCCATTCGGGACGCGCTTTGAGATCTTCGGATGTCTCGAATGTTTGTGTCGTTTCGCCTTGGCCGGGAATGCTTTTGGCGCCGGTCCCTCTCGGAATGATGATCTCGCCAGCGTTGTCATCGAGAGTAAACGCCAAATGAACACTTGCTGACACGCCCGGGCGCGGCTTGTAACCTACAAGTCGCGCCAGTTCTAGAATCGATCGACGCTGAGTCGCAGTTCTCAAATAGCCTTCATTGGCGACTCGTTCCTGATAGAATGTCAACACATCGCCGATAGTGGCCCATGCGTCGAGCAAGGCTATCGAAGGGTCCGATGACTCTCGGGTCGTGAGTTCGGCAAGCGGGTACGTGCCCTGGCCAGCTTTGCACTCTTCCTCGGTACCGAGGCAAAGGCCGGTGAGCCGCGCCTTCATCGTCTCGAAAAACGTCCCGTGTGTGCCGGCGCGGTAAATTAGCGCAGGCAAACCGGGCCGGTTCGCTGTTGAAATCGGTGTCAAATATTCAGAGCCTTCGCAGCATCCGCATTTATTGTTCATCTTCCACCTTGCATATCGAATTGAATCTTGCCGTTTTCCGGAAAGCTTGCATCATTGTCCAAGCGAGCAATTTCCAACGGTCCCAGTGTCAGGATGCCCACGTCGATTTCGTCGGCTGGACCCTCAAACAACCTTTGGAGCTTTGTAATGACAACGTTCTCGACGCCGATAACCGCTTGTGCCGCCGCAACGAGCTGACTTAGACGGATTCCATCCCCGAAACTCAAATTGTCCGGATGGAAGTAGCCGCGGCTTCCGTCAGGATTGATGCGGCTACTGAAAACATTAAGCAATGCCGCTTTCACATCGCCGCGCATATACTCCCGGTGCACGCAAACGGTCATCGCGATATCGAGCGGCACGCGCCGCGCTGGTTTCACGCTCACGTCGTGGCCGATGCGGCGGAACTTGTAAAGATGTGCGTAAATTTGTTGCAACAACTGATCCAAATCGGGCTCGTCGCTAAACCGATCCAGCGCGTCAACGGCTACCAACACTTCGTACGAGCTTCCCGTCCAGCGCAGCGAGGCCGCCGCCCGTTGGACTTTGTCACCAAAGTCCCGCTCGACGATATGGGAGTAATCGTTGGGCGTAATGGCACGCGTCAAGAAGCGACGGAAGGCATGTGGCGCGAATTGCTTGGCTTCGGCCACTGATTCGGGCTGCGTGCCGCCAGTTGCCGGCAACGGATTGCGCGGTGTCAAAGTGATTCCGGAATTGGTTTTGTCGCGAAACACCATGTAGCGGATTGCGCCCGATCCGACGTTGCCCGCCGGTCCATTGCCAACTCGGTAACGGGCGCTGAATTCGGAGCCTGCTTGCGGCTGCCTACCGAGTTCGTCGTCTCCAAACCGCAAGAGGGTGCGCCCGTCATTGTCGGTTTCGGCGACAAAATGGGTGTCGAGTGCGCGACTGTTGAGCAACGATTGCTGCGGTTCCCAGTCACTGTAAAGTTGGCGCAGTTCAGCAGAAACCTTTTTCACTTCCTCGTCGGAGGTTGGATCGTCTTTTGACTTGCTCTTCAGTAGTTTACGCAGATTTGTCGAGAACGATGCAACCAGACAGCGAGCCGCGTATTGATCGCAGATCCTCAACTGAAGAATCAATTCGGAAGGGTCGTTGATATCTGACGGGCGACACATCGATCGTCCGTCTCGCGTGGCTGGCGTACTGCACAGCCGAATGCACGGCACAGCTTTGCGCGAATTTTGCGAGGTCAGCTGGCTTGCGCTTGCACCCTCGGCAATTGGTTCCGTCGACGTGATAGGTCCGTATTTCAGTGTGGGCCGAAACCGTCCCGGAGTTGTGGATACATCGCTGGTTCGGCCGTCGCCGAAACAGATGGTCTTGTTCTCCTCAATGGGAACCAATCCGAGCGGCTCGTAATCGATCGTCCGGCCGTGATCGGTCAACACGATGTTACCTCGGGCCACGCTGATGTTGTCGCGCATTTCACACTTGGGAGGAGGTCCGACTGTAGAAATACAAAGGGGAAACGAAAGGGCGTCTGCGTCATCCCATTCCACTTCCAATACCGGCTGCCCGTTTGGGCCATATAGCTCGTCAACGAGCGGTGTTACTTTTGTCAATCGGACGACCTGCCGATGCGCAAGGTCTGCGTCCGCCGCATTGTGTGTTTGCGGACCGATGACTTCTTCGAGCAACAGGAAATCGCCAGCGCTGAGTTTGAGACGACGCGGGCGATCCTCAGCCAGAGGTTGTTGCTGCTGTTGTTGTTGAATGTGAATTTGTTCCGCCTGGCTTTGCGGATGCGATGCCGCGACCACCCACTCGTCGCGCAGTGTCGCAGACGTTGCCCCTTTCGGTATGCAGCACTCGGTGTCGCCCCACGTATAAACAGGAATCTCGTTGTGGGCTTCATAAAATGTGATCGGTTTGCCGCTCTCTCTGCTATTGGCAAGCTTCTTGCTGTAACCCTCAACCAGCGGCTCAAAAGCCAAATAATCGCTCGGTGGAACGGGCCGCAAATCATCCCTGTTGAGTGTCTCACCGAGTTGCGGAGCACTGGGATAGCCAGTGATGAAAAAGAACTCGTCGGACTTATATGTCTCCGATTCATTACCCTTCAGTTCAACGAAAACCCACGCCCGTGCGTTGTTGCCTTCATGCAGTTGATAATCGACAAGCTGAACATGCCGACGAACGGAAATTCGTTGTCGCGCCGTATCCAGGTAGGCTTCGGTTGCGACCGCATCCTGGTGGTAACTCAGGTAGTCGCCCGCATAAGCGAGCAGTTCAACGAGCGTCACTCCGATGTCGGCTTCGTGACGTTCCTTCCAGTCCGGCATGATCAAGGCAAGCCGGTCCAAGATCAGTTGGCGGAAACTGTCGAAGTCCTTGGCAAGGTAATTGATTTCCGGTTCATTCCGCAGCGATGGCGGGCAGATGTCGCGCGGTTTGCAATCCAGGTCGCTCGGGCAGCCGACTTTGAAACTAAAATCAATTTGCGAATATCGTGAATCAAAGCCAGGGTAGGTGCGATGGTGCCTAACCCCTTTTTCGTTGTGGAACTCTTCGACAATTTTCAGCGTGTAGTCCGAGAAATCCCCGGGTTTGTTTACGCTGACGATCATGTAGTCGTCAGTTTCATCACTCGGTGATATTTTGAATTGCACGCCAGTAACTTGAATATCCTCGGGAGCCCGATACCCTGGGCGCCGACCGCCGGTAACAGCGACATGCTTGATCTGCTTCGGTTCGGGCATGTCAACCAGATTCTTGGGGGCTTTGCCAAGAAAAAACACTGAAAGCGTAAGTTGGTCATCACTAACCTCGATGTAATCAAGCCCTTTGAGCTCCGCGTGACGGACATCGTTTCGTCGTTCTTCGTTTTGGCAGACCAATGTCGAGTTCACGGCTGTGGCTCCAATACAAAATGTTCGTTTTCGATCAGCTCGCCGGATCGCCTGACCAAATAGGTCAAATCCACACGCAATGTTGCATCCACGCTTTCTACCTGCAACTCATGAACTTCGATGACGTCCCCTAGCCATCGATCGAGTGCTCCACGCATCGTCAACTGCACAGTTTCGGCCAGCTCCAGGTTGTTTGTTTCGTAAACAAGCTGCAGTAGTCCGCTGCCGAAATCAGGCCGATTGACGCGTTCACCGGGAGACGTAAACAAGACTTGCTCGACCATGTCGCGAATGTGATCCAGGTAAGTGGTTTCGGCCGTCCGTCCGCGCCGATCAAAGGAGTAAGGGAAATCAATGTTCATGTTTCAATTCTCAACTTCCAATGACGCGAGTTTGAGTAGCCACGATTGTCGGGGGACCTTGCGGAATTTGTTCGGCGCTCTGGCAGATACCGGTGCTTGTCTGCAGCAGCGCCGGTTGACCGTTCACCAGCACCCGAGCTGCAGGGACGAGCCATTTGACTGTCATGCAGGGCTGCGGCTTTGGACCCGGCACGGTAAATGGGCAACCTCCAACGGTCGTCGTATCGCTGAGTGTTGCCACTGGCTGTCCGCTGACCAAGACTCGTGTATTGGACGAGATGGTCGTCGCTTGTCCTGCATGGGGACAAACGGTTTGCGCACCAACGTGGTAAAGTAGGCCGGGCATCTTCTAATCCAGGGATAAAGTTGAATCAAAAAGTTGAATTTAATTGACGACTGGTGTATTTCTCGCTCTGTCATGTGCTTGAAAATTGTTTACGTAATGATCAAAGCTCCATTGTTGATGTTAACGGTAGGACCAATCATGGAAATCGATGCTCCCTTGCCGTTTTGAATAATGATGGCTGTGTCATTGATCGTGATCGTCGCTCCCAGGGTGGTCTTGAGTACGATGCCACCGGTCGGGCCGGGAAGGTCGCTCACTTGAAAACCGTTCTTCAACGTCGTTTCAAAAGTGAATCCTTGGATTGGCGGTTGGACTTGTTGAGACAGCAACGGCATTTCAACGGCCGATCCCCACCAGCAACCCACCCAGATCGGATAATCGGGGTCTCCCTGTTCAAATTCGACCCACACGCCGGCGCCGATTGGAGGAATGGCGATCGCGCCCATTTGCAATCCAGCCACGGGCACACAAGGCATCGCGAATGTTGTTGGCGTTAAGCAGACATCGGGAACAACGACTTGCAGCCGGCCTTTTTTCAGCGGATCGATGTTGTTAAAGACGGTACCGCGATATTTGCCAAAATAGGTCTTACTGCCGTTGCGAGGTTCGGCTGTGATTGCGTTCATGTTGGGACTCGTGAAATGTCTGATTTGATTCCACCACGCGCGAGGGAAAAACTCTGCGTGTAGCTTCCGCGTTTGATCGTGTGCGTAACACTCTTGACGAAATACCGTCCGTTGAAGTTGTCACCAGCGCCACGCACTGCGACCAACTGCCGCGATTTGAGTACGTGGCCATAGCGAAGCACGTCGAGTTGGCCATTGGCCGTGACGGCGTCTGATGAACCAGCAACTGCCGCCAACCCGAGCTGCAAGGCCTCACCGGCAGAGAACTTTGAAACTGGGATTGGGATGTTGCGAGTCTTCATGATCGTAGCCGACTGTTGTGCGAGCGTCGGTTTAAAGACGGGTAAACTGGGGATGGGAATTGGAATCGGGATCGGTGGTGTCGGCAACAAAATCGTTGCGACGAATTGCGTGCGCGCAAGTCCGTCGTAAGAAAAACTGAGTGACTCGACATTGGTGGCGGCGTCCATGTTTACGCTTAGCGCCGGTTGTGTGGCGCCACGTCTGATCTCTGGGCCCCAATAGGCGATGCTCGTGCCGGGGGAAGGTCCCGGATCGATGTAAAACACATACCCGGTCGCCGCTGCGAGACTGCGGACATACGCTAGGTCCGTACCGTTTTGCTTTGGGATCTTTTCCAACGGATTTTCAAAGAGGGCTGCGGGAGATGGGATCACCATGGGAACAACACCGAATACCGCATACTTTGCCAAGATCAACAAGACGCGATGTGGGGTTGGAATTGCTGGATAAGGAACGCCCGTCAAATCGACAAAATCCATGTGGACGCTGATGTCCAAACCGGTAATCGTCAATGTGGAACCGCCAGGCTCAGCGCTGGGCGCGACGTCCTGTTTAGTAATCACCCCATCCATCAGAACATGCGGTGTTCCGTTAACGGTTGCCACAATGATCACTCGCCGCTGCGGATTAAAATACCCCGACGGCAATAGGTCACGTCCAATGACTGACCGCTTACCCAACGTGAATTTCAGTTGAAACCCGCTCTGGCTGGTAGCGGACGAATTAACCTGCACTTCGGTCAGTGCTTCGATCACCGCGCGCGGCACAGGATCGGCTTTGACACCGCCAATCATCAGCGATAGGTGAAGGCCTCGATTCATTGGATAGGTCCGCTCACGCCCTGGGGCAAAGTAATTCGCAACCGTCGTGGTCGATCACCCACTGGCTCCAGTAAGTCCTCGGGTTTCATGGCATCGTTCGCATCGCAAATGCGCCAGAACAAAATGGCGTCACCAAAATGCTGAAAAGCGATATGATCCAACCGTTCCTGTTCCTGCACGGCATGTTCTTCGAGCAACTCAAGATTCTGACTCGGAGGAAGAATTCGCCTCTGCAGATGGACATAGGTCCTTCCGTCCGATGTGGTGTACTGCGTTGTTGCGATACCGTGGTATCGACTGTTAAAGGGAAACTCGCTCGGCATCAGATGCTCCTGATTCCAAAGGTGGTTAGCAGATCACCGCCGCGATAGAGGGCAGCCAATTGCTCTTTCTTTTGGTGATAAACTGTGAACAGACTTGCTCCTTTGTGGTCGAAGCCTAGATCCTCGGCAGTCAGCACTCGCATTCCCAGACTGATCTTGGCCCGTGTCGGATTCAGTTCGGGATCAAAATCTTCTTCGGTGACGCTGAACTCCGTGATCCGCACGGGCAAGACTCGCTGTGCACTCCAGACGAACACGACCAGTGGTGATTCCGCCGGTGCGATCTCCATCACACCTTGTTGGGCCAGCTCGCGATGCTCTTGCACTTGTCGACTTGAGGGATAGATAACCGTTTCTAGTGCGGCCAGTTGGGCATGCAAACTGATCTGCGTCTGAGCCTGCCCCGGCCGCGCTTCGGCCCGCTGATCGGTCGCATCCATTTCTGCTTCAAGTTTTATCGTCTCCGTCGGCGGTCCTGTCAGTCGTTGGGCTTCGGACCGATCACCGCCTTCACCTGCGCCTTTGATTTCAAAACTTCGTGACAAGGATTCGGGGTTATACTGCAGCGCAACAATCCGCAGCACGCGTGAGGTGCTCGGATCAATCAGCACAATGCCGCCTTTACGCAGACGCGGTGAATTTGGGTTGGATGTCATAGAATTGCCATTGCTGTTGCTACTGTTGATTTTCGTCAAGTGAATATCGATCTAGCTCAAGGACAAAAGGGATGCCTTGCATTGCTTGTTCGATAAGCTCATTATTTGGGTCAGGCTCCGGGAAATTTCGACGTTTATTAAGTTTGCCTTCAAGCGTCACTCGTTTACCTATCCATGCCGGAGGCCAACTGGCGCGTTCACTGATGTAAACCACTTCACCACCATCAATCGCAACGAGAGCGCCCGCCTTCGCATCATGTGCGATACCGCGAATCACCACCGATTTGCCGACCATGTCGTTCAAATCCACCTCTTTATTTGATATGTCATCCATTTTCGATTTCTTTAAGGTGTAAAAGGTTCTGCCACGCCGACACAAAATACCTGCGTGTCGAAATCAAAGAGTGGCTTGGAGTAATATGCGAGAGTGCTCTCCTTGACCGTCATTCGCTGGTCGGAACGATAATGTCTGCGACAGCTTTCGCTGCCTTCGAGTGGATCGCAATGATTGGCATGCCACCAATGGCCAGATACCTCGTCATAGAGTCCATAGTCAAAATTTACACACCCTTCTTTTCCGCACCCGGTTGGACGAGTCAAGCCTCGATAGCGACCCATGTCGACACGACCCGTCTTCGGGTCCGGTTCAAAACTATCACCTGCGGACCAAAACCGCTTGGAGAACACAATTGCTTGCCGATCAGGAAAGGCTGCTGCGAGGAATTCATTCATTCGTTTTTGGGCTTCCAGAGCCTCCTTGAACGAACCATAGCAATTACTGAGATCAGGATTGGACAATAGCCCGCCTAGCCTCAATGCGCTGACTCCAACGCATCCTCGTGCAAGCGTGCTTCGTTCGGCTGACGATATTGGTCTGCCCGTTCTCAGCTCCCAATCGGCAACGTATGTGTCAAACGTATGGGTTTGGGTTTCCCTTCTACGCGGGTGCAGTGAGTCGAGAACGGGGTATGCGAAGTAGAGGCGATCGAGTTCTTCACCATGGAAGTTATCGTAGAGTGTTTCGAGACCAACATCCTCACCAATTTTCTTACGCTCATCTGAAGTTGCAGATTCCAAAACTGTCAGGATCGCTTGCTCATCGTCGTCTCCCGTGAACCCGGAGATCATCTCTAGTATCAAAAGGATGCGAGACCGAATCGACAAGCCATGGATGAGACCTTTGTTGACCACGGCCCGCGCTTTGTTATCGCTGTCGAAGTCATCTTCGATATCGTTCCTATCCAGGAGGACCTTCAGATACTCTTGTAACGTCGCGTCGTCGTAATCGGGTTCGCCATCAAATATGTCCGCTATACCTCGCCCGATATTCGCGACGAACCCACCAAAAGTTCCTCCCTTTCTTTGAACCATTCGAGTTTGAGGCTGGGCGCTACTCTGTTGAACGACATGGGTCAGTTCGTGCGCGAGAAGATGCTGGCCTGACACTGAATTTGGAGAATATTCTCCGGTCGCAAATACGATGTGATTGCCAACCGTAAAGGCACGCGCGTTGATGGCTTTCGCGGAATCAGCGGCCTGCTCCTCGGTGTGGACACGCACGCGGCTGAAGTCTGGGCTGGGCCGTATCGAAGCCGAGTTAGGATTCAGGATGCCCGTGACACCTTCCGCCACTTTATCGGCCTCGCGTTCAAATGCGTTATCAGCGTTAGCCAATCCATCTCTCATTGGAGCGGCAGCAGTTCGCAGTCGCACTTGAGTCAGATCCTGACCAAATCGTGACTCCATGAACGAACGCGTTGTTACACCCAGTGGTTGTCCCGAAGAACGCAGAACTTCGTTGACGATCGGCGGCACGGTCGGCAAATTGACCGCGTTTGAAGATTTACGTTGAATTCGCTGCTTCTTTTGCCGACATTCCGCGCATTCGCCCCCATCGGAATGCTGACCGCAGGCGCACTTGCGCTGAAGCATTCTTGAGTTGATGCTCGAATAGCTACTTTGAGCGGCAGCTTGCTGCGGTGTAGTCAACTGCGACATATGAAATTCAGTGGATAGAGGAACATGACATCGTGAACCCAGCACTTAGTTCACGTACAAATTGAGCATATGCGTCAGGCAACGTGATTCGTTCTTCGGCTGTGGTCGCCGCGTAAGAACCTTCGTGGCAATATGTTTCAAAGACTCGATTGACACCCGTACCAAATTTGTGCCCCCACTCATGCAGTAGGATCCCTGCTCGCTGTTCGTTGTTATAGCGAGCCGATCGAAACGGAGGACAAAGATGGATGTTACCGAGCGTTACGGCGATCACACCCGAAGAACAGAAACCCTCAAAAAATGATTGTGGGTCACATTCATAAGTGACTTCCGTGTCGGCGCTCACCATTGATTGCAGTGCAATTCGGACTCGCGCCCAGTTAATGCGGTCGGCGTCCGTCGCTGCCGGCAACGTGATTTTGAAATGACTGAGCGCGGCCCCTTGAACAGCTGGATCACTGCTGTTGCTACTACGAGTGACAGCGTTTCGCAGCATGGTCGTTGCAGTCGCATGGGCTTGCCTAACCAAAATTCGATCTTGATCCGAGCAATCTTCGGCGTCAGCGTCCAGAAGAGTTGGCACCAGGGTTGGACGAATGATCGCGTATTCTTCGGCGGACAGGTCACCTCGTAAATCTTGGATAAGATCACCGTATTTCGCCCGGTAGTTTTGCTCAAGCGCAGTTAAACCTGCAGCGTCGCCTGCGAGTGAGTTGAGTACCCGATAAATACGGTCTTCGTCGGTTCCCAGACCGTTAATTGCCAAATAGATTTCGTCTTCCGGTTTCAGCATGCCTTGATTCAACAGCTGAAGTGCCTCTGCCAACTCGGAACCGCTTAGTTCGTCGCGCAGGTCAGCTTCCAATTCTCGTTTGGTGAGCCGGATGTAGGCCTGCCTGATCGTCTCTCGCTCTGCTTGGGTGCGACCGGCGAGAGCCGAAAGGATGCTTGCTTCGTCAGTACCCCCGCCCTGCATGGCCTCGTTCAATTGACGAGCCACGGCATCGCCCAGGCTGTTCGCTTGCTCTGCATCCGTTCCTTGGGCACCAGGGACCGACCCTGGCGAGAAGAGCCCCAGTTTGAGAAGATCTGTGTCGCTGAGTTCGTCACGCAGGTCGTCAATCAGCGGCTGACCGAACAGTTCTGCGTAAACCCTGGCAATTGCATCTGCTTGTTGCTGAGTTCTACCGGAAAATGCAGAAAAAATAGCTTCTTCATCGGTTCCTAATCCCGCCATCGCTTCTCGGAGTCGACGAGCAATCTGTTCGAGCATTTCTTGCGTCAGGCCTCCGTCTGCTGCCGGCGGCGCACCACCAGATTGTCTTTGAATCGTCGCAGCGTTGACTGGTGCAGCCTGTTGTTGCACGACGTGCGACAATTCGTGGGCTAGCAACCATTGTCCGATTTGCGTGCCCGGCGAGTAGCGGCCTTCGTCGAAGACAAGATGGTTGCCAACTGTGTAAGCTGTTGCGTTGATCGCTCTCGCCGAAGCAGCGGCCTTGGCGCCCGTGTGTATTTGAACGCCGCTGAAGTCCGGAATGGACTGAATTGAAGGAAAGCTGCGACTCGTGGTTCGAGTGAAACCATCCGCCACTTTATCGGCCTCGCGTTCAAATGCGTTATCAGCGTTAGCCAACCCGTCTCTCATTGGAGACGCAGCTGTCCGCAGTCGCACTCGAGTCAGATCCTGACCAAATCGTGACTCCATGAAAGAACGCGTTGTTGCTCCCAGCGGCTGTCCTGATGAACGCAGAACTTCGTTGACGATCGGCGGCACGGTCGACGAATTCACCTTGCTTGACGATTTACGTTGAATTCGCTGCTTCTTTTGCCGACATTCCGCGCATTCGCCGCCGTCAGCATGCTGACCGCAAGCGCACTTTCGCTGAAGCATTCTTGAGTTGATGCGGGAACAGCCACTTTCAGCAGCAGCTTGTTGCGGTGTAGTCAACTGAGACATTTGAATTCTTTTACTTACTTTTAATGAGGATTCGGTCCTGCTTCGCATTTACTTCGAGCAATGCCATCAGCCTTTTTGTATTCGAGTTGAAGTGGAGATTGCTGTCATGGTATTTTCAATTTTGTAACCCTGGGCTTTGATGTGGATGCCAGTCATGACCAGTTGATCCGTCTTCATTACAGCAGAGACAGCCAGATAAACTGACAACAAATTCGGTGCCCGGAACACTGCAATGCCAATTAACACCAGGGCTGCCAAGACAGTCGTCGAAGTTGTGGTATCCTCCAAATTCCCGGCAATCGAGATCGTAAATTGTCATTTCGAGATGATGAGCTGCAAATTCTCCAGCGACATCCTCAATTGATCGCCAATCAACACAGGTTGGCAAATGAGTCTGCGCTTGGCATCTTCTTTGGGGATCTTCGTCTTGTTCACGTGCGGTTTCGGGCTGTGATTCCGTTAATGCTGAATCCTGCGTCATTTCCGCCTCCGCTGCCCGTTCCGCTTCTGCTGTCAATTCATCCCAAATCTGAATGATTTCGTATGCCGTCCAAATTGCCAATCCGAGGGATATGATCTCACCGATTGGAAGCGGACCATCTGCTGCAGACAATGCGGCGGCCACGGTACCCCGAATTCCAAATCTTTGAACCACTGCCAACCAAAACTTTTTCCAAAACAGTTTTCGAAATCCCTGCTGCAAAATTTGACGACCAGTTGCGCGGGTTGCTTCTCTCGCAATTAGTCGGGTCTCGGTTTTCGCGATTTGACGCGAAGCGCCGCCCTCGATGACTTGCAATGAGGGCGGGAGCCTGCTTTGTGTCGAGCTTGGCCCGGGATTCAGTAAAGGCTGTCTTTGAACCAGAGACCGATTGCCTTGTCGAGAGGTCATTCGAAATGGAAAATTGTCGCCAGACCTATTTGGTTGTTTTTCAGCATTTGTTAATTGGGGCTTTGCGATGAAATCTTTTTCAACGTTTTCAGCTTCCTTCTCTGCACCACTGTCATCTGGACCAACTTCAAGTTGTTGACGACTCGGGCTTGAATTGCCTTGCTGGACAACATGAGTCAGTTCGTGCGCCAAGAGCCCCAATCCGCGAGTCGTATTTGGATTGTATGCGCCTTTCGAGAATACGATCTGGCGTCCGATAGCATACGCGGTTGCATTGATCGATTGAGCTGACTCGGAAGCGAGACTTCCCGTGTGAACACGAACCTGCGAGAAATCTCGACCGAAGTAGTCCTCCATCATCGGACGAGTATTGCTTTCAATCGGCTGACCTGGGGATTGCAAGACTTCTGTGACTGCAGTTGTCGAGCCATCAATAGAATTGTCTGACGATACTTTTCGTTGCAACTGATCACGTTTTTTTCTACACTCTGTGCACTCACCGTTAATAGTGTGCTGGCCGCATGAGCACTTTCTCTGCGCGATCGCATATGGCCGCGCAATCGCAGTGTCACATTTCTCGCTTACTCCCGTGGACCGTTGGATTACCACAATCTTCCTCCATGTATAGATCGCGCAATCTGTTGTCCGAGGGAGGTTCCATCGACCGATTGACCGATTTGGACAGGGGCTGCGGACAAACGGAACGCATGCGAGTTGCCGCTAGTTGTCTGCCAACCGTGGTTCTCGATTAATCGAGTCAATTCGGACTCGATTGTCGACTGCAGGATTGACCGATCTTTGATGGAAAGGTTGATGCCGTCGAGGATGATTCGATCGATGTTCAAATTCACGATCATGCGACTGCGACCTCCCGCTTGGGTTCTTTCCATTGAAAATCCGCTTCGTTGATGTGGCGTTCAAGTTTCAGCAACTCGGTGCGGGCAGCTTTCAACACCAGCGGCATCGTGACTTCGTCCAAGCCTTGTTGCGCGGCAAGAAAGGCGCTGTTCAGGGCAATATTGTGAATATTGCCGCCGGTCAAGTTCAAACGTGCTAGGAATTCGTAATCGACCTGCGGCATCGGTCGGGGGAACGCCTTCCGCCAGATCTTTTTTCTGTCTTCCACACCAGGGAACGAAAACTCGACCACAAATCGCAAACGCCTCATAAACGCGTCGTCTAGTGCGCTCTTCATGTTGGTTGCCAGGATCGCCAGTCCGGCGTACGATTCCATCCGTTGCAGCAAGTAATTGACTTCGATATTCGCGTAGCGGTCATGGCTGTCCTTGACTTCACTGCGTTTGCCAAAGAGCGCGTCGGCTTCGTCGAAAAAAAGCACGGCTCCTCCCTCTTCCGCCGCGTCAAACAGTCGACGCAGATTTTTTTCAGTCTCGCCGATGTACTTG
This sequence comes from Planctomycetia bacterium, assembly GCA_031412515.1. Classification (GTDB taxonomy): domain Bacteria; phylum Planctomycetota; class Planctomycetia; order Pirellulales; family Pirellulaceae; genus Aureliella. Next base: position 24,503 of record JANODD010000397.1, read on the forward strand.
TTGACGACAGCCGACAGATCGATGCGGTACAGGTTCAGTTGAAGCTCGTTGGCGATAACTTCCGCAGCCATGGTCTTGCCTGTCCCGCTCGCTCCGGCAAACAAAGCACTGATCCCCAGGCCGCGATTCATCATTTTGCGGAAGCCCCAGCCGTCATATACAACCGTGCGGTGTCTCGCCTGTCCGACGATCGACCACAGCAACTCGCGCTGAACGTCCGGCACAACTAGGTGGTCAAAGGTTGCTTTGGCGTCGATACGTTGGGCCAGACTATCTAGTTTTGGGCGAAGTCGCGACAAACATTCAATCCAGATCGAGTCATGGTTCGGATGCTTCGTTGTTTTCGCCTGCGGATCGTTGGGGTCGCTTTCGGCCGAGCGATTCAAATGCAGGGCAGCGATTTGTTGGATCGTCGTCAGGTTCAGGCTGAACTGCCCAGCCAACAACGCCGGCGTGTCATAGTGTGCACCCAACAACTTCGACCAGTGGGCTTGCTGTTCGGACGGCGTGGGTTTGTCAACCTCACAAACAATTCGATTCGGATCCAGTCCTGTCCACGTGTCGCGAGTACTTAGCAGCACCAAGCCCGACATGCGTTCAAGGAATTGTCGAACTGAACGAGATTCCCGGTCATTCGACTCTGTGGAATTGGTTTCGTGAGCGTCCAAATAGAGCCCAATCGGTAACAGTCGACTGTCTCGCTGCCAGAGCCTGGTCAACGTCTCTAATTCCGAATCGTGTTGAGCTAATAGGTCGGACCGCAACCGAAAAGGTGTCAGCTTCAATTCCAGAGCTACGCGCAGAGCAACCTCGCGTTTGCTCATGGGGTCGACACCGACAAGTTGAATCAAGGAAATTGGCTGGCTGGATTGTCGATGGAAGTGTTCCAGGATCGACTGTGCCCCGGCTTCCTGGCTGGGACTCAACAAAGGTGTATCGGCCGGATTGGCAACGCGTGTCAACAGGGGAGTAAGCCGGTCGTCGATATAATTCAGTCCCTTGAGATAATTGACAATACGCTCGTCGGCTCGCAAAGGACTCGCCGTTAGCGATTGAGCACCAGGTTGATTGATCTCAATCAGTCGCCAAAATCGTAACGGACGATCTGGCGTCAGAACGTCCCAGGCAGGGTCTTCGAAGAGGCTCATTGCCAGTGCAAATGTTGGAAACGGTTTGCTAGTGTCACCCTGCGCTGCCGCACACAGTGAAGCGACACGGGGATCAAGTTCCATTGCTGCACAAAGCAGCAAAATGTTTTGCTCAAAGCGAGACAAGGATTGGCCCAGCTTTGCCCCCAGGTGCCGTGCCAGAATCAGGAGCGCCGGCGGTGGACTCATCTGCTCTGCGTCGAGGCGTGCTTTCTCGGCGCTGGCTAATTGCTCGTCCGTCACACGGCGCGGGCGAGGTACCGTTTTATGCTTTCGCCGAAAATAAAGACGGCCTTTGGGTTCTGACTCTGACGCGAGCTCGGGCGCATTCGACGAAGCAAGTCGAAGCAGACGAAGCCTGAGCCACTCCAGCGAGGCGGCCAGGTAGTTGTCGTTCTGAGTCTGCCAGTTCTCGGTGTCGTTCATGACTTAGGGCACCACCTTGATTTGAGAAGCTGGATTAAAACCGGGTGGAGTCTTCGTAAAGTCAACGGGAATGCTGTCAACGCCCTCGACTCGTACCCGTAGCGTGTAAGGAGCGTCGCGGGCCTCGACACTGGTCACGGTGAACTCCACTTGCGAAGGTGTTGAATTGCCGACCGGCGGCGTGATCGTTGGCTCTCCAACAATACGATCACCGAACAGCAATTCGGCTCGCTGACCAGTTCTAATTTGCGGGAGGCAATTCAGCGTCACAACAATGTCACCGGCTACCGCTTCAGGCGGTGTTGGCGGCGTAGCCGGGACGATCAGCGTCACCGTTGGAACGAGGGCAAACGACAACGCGTTGGTCGTCCAAATTGGAAGATCCGGCTTCTGCATAACAACGACAATCGAATAAAAGCCGATTGGCCATTTCGATGGTGCGTCGGGATCATCGGCTATCGATGGAATCGTGACCGCCAAAGCCGATTCTGGACTGCCGCTGATGGCGAGTTGCCTGATCGAAGCGGGCAAATCAACTGGAGCGTCCAGAAGCGGATGCTGGAAACGGACAATTGCACCGTTTGTAGTCAGGCTACTTCCCCGAATGATCAGTTCGTCGCCAAGTTCGGCTCCAGGTTTTCCTCGTGGCAAACGCAATTCGGCAAGCGATGGGGATGGCTCGGCAGTCGTCATTACCCCTTGATCGTTTCTTCCTCTGGCTAGCACGGGCAATGGAGTTTTGCTCGGTCGCGTGCTCTCAATCTGCACGACCGACACCTGATAGGCGACGGAGATTCGGTATTGCGTTTGAAATGTGTTCCATAACTTCGACATTTCCTCCAACGACATGGGCTGCGGTGTAATGCGAATCCGTTCGACTTGTTCACCCAAGTTGCTTGCCGGTAGAGCACTCGCGATCTCTTGACGTCCCAGAACAGGATGATCGTGCAGAACGCTCATCGCCTTACCAAGTAACTGATGTCCGTTGCCCTTCAGATCGTCATCATCTTCGCCATAGGCGGTCATGAGATAAAACAGATCGAGCGCTAGAGGTGGATGACCAGATTCGCCAGGCCTAGTGCGGTCGGGCAAGTCCATGTTTCTAAGTCCAGCGTTGGGAACTGTTTGATAAAGGTAAAGGTTTAGTTGTTGATTGGTGCTACCATTTCGGGCTTTGTCTAGCGGCTTGGTCGTTACATCATTTTCGTCGGGAAGTTCATCCTCGACGCCTTTGGCGACCAAACTGCGAAGCGTGGCAGTTACCGCGGCAATGGATAGCGAGTCGCTCATTGACTGCTCCCCATCGCATGCTGGTTGAGGTATTCATCCAGACTCATCATCGCGGAAGAACGATTCTGGGTTCGCTTCCGCGGCCTTTCGTCGATCGGCACGGCTTTGATCTCGATGCGCCCGATATTGACGTTGACGATCTGCTGCGGTTGAACAGCGGCTCTCGTCGAAGGCATCTGCGGTTGAATCGGCAATACAGGTTGAATAGCCTTTGGCTGAATCGACAATGATTGTTGTGACTGGAGAGCAAACAACTCGTGGCCCGGCAAGGCGAATTTGTCGGCGTTGTAAGGTTTACCCATCGCTTTGGGCTCAATCGCTGGCAGGGCTACGATTGTTCTGGCGGCCACGCTCGAGTCGCCCCGTGGTTGCGGCATCAAAACGTTGGGCACATTAGTCTTGTCTTCGGCCGCCGACATTGGTGAGCGTTTTGTGAGCACTGGCTGGGTTGCATGCAGATCTACGTTAGTGGTTTGAGCGGAAAAGTGCTGGCGGGAATCTTCAATCGGGAAATCTAAATTGGCTCGATGCATTTGCATACGATCACCGTCGTCTCGCTTTTTTGCTGTATTGCGAACGCGAACAGCTTCAGTTTCAACCGATGTTTGAACCGATTGAGCTACAGGCCTTTTGTCATCGGCGTGTTCAAATCGCAACGGTGCAGCAGGTCGTTCATCGCCTTCTTCGTTAGACCGAACACTGAGTGCTGGCGAGTACTGTCGCGAATTTTCTTTTGTGCCGCGCTCCAAGTTGACCTGGCGACCGATCTTGCCGTCCGTTTGCTCTTCTCCTGGGGTGAGCCTGACATGTTGCCTTGGTTCACGCCAGCGTTGTGTTTCCTGCGAAAGCGAAACTTGTGATTCGTCTGCCTGGGGAGATGGAAGATCGGAACCGTCTGAGTTTGGTACATGTGCAGCCAGGGATTTCGGCACATGCTCACTGTCGCTCTCGTGTAGGTCGTCGTGTTGGAGACCCACAAACGAAGGTTGCGCCAGCGCGTAGAAATTTCGTTCGAATTGCGATGGCAAGCGTGGACGCAAGACGGTCGTGTCATCGACGGTTCGTCGAGCCAAACTTTTCAGGTATCCGGTCATCCGCACACCATTTGCAAATAAAGTTGTCGTTTCACCGGATGCATGTTTATGATTTCCCTTTCACTCCAGCCGTAGCTGCTTGCCAGCAAATGAACGTCCTGCAGAGTGCGCTTGGCCCAGGCGTTGATTTCAGTCCATAAGAACGAAACGATATCAAACGGAGCCAGCCAGCGGCTTTGACATTCATGGCACGACAAATCAATTTCTACGTTGGCTTGCGGGTCCAACTCAGCCATTCGGACCTCGAGCGATTCTGCAACGTCGTTGGGTAACCGATCGTGAAAGTCATCCCCTCCAGCAGCACAGATGCAGCGAGCAAGCAGCGCGCGGTGGCGAGCCAACAAATCCGGCTCGGCGACGACAGCTGCTACATCCAAACTGTTGGGAAGCCGAAAAACGATACACTGGCCGTTTTGCTCAAGTTTCATTTGTGTTTCATCTGGCGGCGGTACGGCAATGAGGATAGATGCGACGTCAAAGTCAAGTTCCAGTCGCTCCCCGCATTGCGGGCAGTCCGCGTGCGAAATAAATCTTGGCCCAAACAGCGATTCACGGAGTTGAAGCAGCAGACCGTCACGCTGTCCAATACTGAGCTGCGCGAGCTCGTCAAAGGGAGTTTCAGGACAGGTTACTTGCAACAGCAGCAGTGCGCGCTCGTGCGGCGGCAAGAACAGTCCTTGCTCCCAACAGGTCAGCAGTTTGGAAGTCGATGGGGGGGCATTTTCCATTATCCGGCCGGCACTGTAAACGTTGGCTCAGAAGGTTCCGTGACCGCGACATCGCGTTGCCAGCCTTCGTTTTCCAGCTTCAGCGTTTGAATCGCGACCGCGTTGGCATTGGCGTCCAGTTCAGGCATCGCCTGGTACTCTGAGACCCAGCAGCGGAATACCTGATAGGCAATGGCCAATTGCCCAGCTTCGTTGTAAACCTCGATGATGATGTCCTTGCGAAAGTCCTTGAGCGAAACTTCCTGCCCAAGTCCTGCACCGAAATTCCAGATTTTGTTCGCCCATTTCTCGAACTCGGTATCGTGAGTCACGCCGCGCTCAAGCGTGATCGCTTCGTATTCCGACCGACCTGGTGATTTGCGACTACTGCTCGGATCGCCGCCCTCGCGATGTGTCACAACTTCGGTCGTCCGTTTCAGTCCGCCGACTTTGCTGATACCGGCCACATAACGGCCATCCCATTTGACCCGGAATTTGAAATTCTTGTACGGATCGAAACGTTGTGCGTTCACGCTGAATTGAGCCATTGAAATTTCTCCCGTTTACGTATCGATCTGACCAGCGATTTGTTGGATCTTAATAATCACGAACTCAGCCGGCTTGAGCGGTGCAAAGCCGACAATGACGTTGACGATGCCGAGATTTATGTCATTTTGAGTGGTCGTTTCCTTGTCCGCTTTGACGAAGTATGCATCTTTGGGTGTTTGCCCCTGAAAGGCACCCTGGCGAAAGAGATTCTGCATAAATGCGCCAATGTTCAATCGCAATTGAGCCCATAGAGGCTCGTCGTTGGGTTCGAAGACCGCCCATTGCGTGCCACGATAAAGACTCTCTTCAATAAAAAGCGCCGTCCGTCGAACGGGAACATATTTCCATTCGGAGGCCAGTCGATCATCGCCTTGCAAGGTCCGTGATCCCCAAATGACTCGACCCGCAGGAACGCGCGTGCGCAAACAATTCACACCCAACGGGTTTAGCTCACCGTTCTCATCATCTGTCAATTGAACGCTGAGTGCTGGTACACCGTTTAATGTCGCATCAAGTCCCGCCGGAGCTTTCCACACTCCTCGTTGAGCGTCAGTTCGCGAAAAAATCCCAGCGACCGCGCCGCAGGGCACAAAGTCCTCGATTTGGTTGTCATTCTCCGGATTTGGCTGACGAAGACGTGGGAAGAAGATTGCCGCATTCTTACTTGTCGTTCCGACTCCAGCATTCATACCCGTTTTTGCGAGGGCCTTGGTGTTCCAATTTGAAGGTGGATCAACAATCAGCATTGCCCGTCGGGCCTCGCAGTACGACGCGGCGGCGGTGGTTACAGCATCTTCGACGTTCCCGCCAGGAGCATACGGTGGGATGCAAAGCAGATTGAACAGATCAGCATCTTCCAGTGCATAGATTCCCGTCTTGTCCGTCTGGCTTCCCGTGTAATTCGATAGCTCCAGAATCTTGCCATCGGAAGCTAAAACCGAAACTTTGGAGGAGTTTGTATCTCCCAACGGTGTCGTGCCCGAACCCGCGCTCATTGTGGGTCTGGACGAAGGAATGGGATCAATAGCGTTGACGAGCGTTGACTGACTCATCAGCACGTTTTTGACGAAACGAGGACTGCTTGTGTCAGTGGAGACATTTCGGTAAACTTCGATACTGCCGGTTTGTCCATCTTGCACAGTCAGGTTGAATGAATGTGGATTGACGGGCAGAACATCGTGATCGACTCGTGCGCGTAACGAGTTTGCCCAGCTCCCTTCGTATTTCGCTTCCAAGTGGAGATCACCGACATCCAGATTCGCCCGTGTAACCGGGGCTGCAGCATTTGCCGCGGCTGTGACAGCACCGGCAACTGCCGCAGTCGCAGCACTTGCAACCGTCTGTGGCGTCGCGCCACTAACTGCTGTGGCATCATTTGCGGCTTTGGCGACTGCCTTGCCAGCATCCCATTCCGGAGTTCCGGGCGTCCCCACGACTGCGCCCAAAGCGGCGGAAGCCACTGCCGAAGGGGTCGCACCGGCGACTGTCGAGGCATTTGTCGCCGCAGTGGCGACAGCGTTGGCCGCGGTCTGGGCTGCGGTTGTTGCAGTCCCGCGCGCAGCCAATCGAGCTGCTTCGTTCGCGAATGACGGGTGGAACAGGCGCACAATGATTGCCTGGCGCCCTCCATTCAAGTAGTAGTCACGGACCGCAAAGCTGAGAGTGCTTTCTCTCCATAGTGGTCCAAAACTGCGCTCGAAGTCGCCGAAATTGTTGATGGTCACGGGAATATTAACTGGTCCCCGCCTCGCCCGGCCAATAAACGCCGTGATCGACGTGGCTACTCCTGTGATCGTGCGCACGCCGCTGGAAATCTCTTCGATGTAGACGCCGGGGTAGGTTGGACTGACGGGCATGGCATTTCTCCTGCGGTTCGGCTCAACAATCAGGACTAATCGTCACGAACTAGGATAGCGGTTGCTCGATGCGATACTACGGAAGCGCTGCGGAGTCGCGAAAGAAGCAGTACTTTACGTTCTTGATAGCACTTGAAAGTTGAGTTGCGGCAGCGGAATAAATCGAGTGTTTCATTGTATAGACCATGTGTATTTGCAGAAATTCAGGAATGCGATACAAACATTTCCAATATAGATAGACGAAAGCTTTTGAATTGATTTTCGTGACGAGCATCCGCGCTCTTTCCGCAGTGCTTCCGTAGCATGCCATTGAAAACACGATAGGCTGCCAATTGCCATTTATAATCAATAACTGTCGATGATCCACAGAACGTATTAATTGCTCAAGCCCTTCGCCGGTGTCGTCGCGCTTAGTCGAAACCAAAGCATTAATGTGAACATATGGCCAAGAAACAAAAAAACAGCGCGGTAACGTTTTCGATTTTCACATCTGGTAAAGCGCGCGTTGTGGCGGAGATACCGCTTGCGCGTGACAAAGAGTCCGAATATGAACAACTTGCCATGCGCTGGCGCTATACCATGCGTCAGCGGCATCGTTGGGCGACGGAAGAGGATTTTAGTCGTAGTATGGAGCGACAAGCGTCGGATGCGCTGGCTTGGTTGGGGCTCAAGACTACTCAATTGAAAGCCCTGGCCCAAGGAGGGCGACAAGATGACGATGATTTCATGTCTTTACTTATTGAAGTCGCTATTCCTTGGACTTCTGAGTCTGAGCATTGGTGGACCAGAGTGCTGCCCTGGGAATTCTTAATCTCATCTGGCACAAAACAGTATCGATCCGAGAAGAAACGCGTTGTCGTTCGCCGTTTGATTTCAAGCAAACCGATGGTGAAATTCGATACACCACAGAGCTTTGCAATTCTTGAGGCGGCCCCTGGTAAGTTGCGCGATTCATTTGACTATTCTGGGGAAAACTCCATGGTCAACAGCGCATTGCGACACTTGAAGTTCATGAACCTTCATCGCGATTGGGGGCCGAGCCCTACTTCCGCACAACTCAGTAACTGGCTAATAAAATTCAAGCCCGATATTCTGCATATCACAGGCATCGACACCAGGTTGGGTGCTGAGCTCTTAGGTACACCGGCACCCGATCGGGATGGTCTGTATTTGGCTTCACCGCGAGGCGGCGACCCGGAGGCTATAGATGCACAGGCATTTGCAGAAGTTATCACTCCCAAAAATTATGCGCCGAAACTGGTTGCCTTCAATTTATGGAACTCTGGAGCCAGGATGGCGCCTTTGGCCATCGCACGCGGTGTCGGCGCTGCGATTGGTTTCGAAAATACGTTTGATGACAGTGTGTCGGAGCGCTTCTTTGCTCAACTCTATGCACAATATTCGGCATCTACTTGGAGTTTGGGCAAAGCGTTTGTCGATGCCCTGCTGGCGACAAGCCCATTGCGACGTCGGACTCGTGGGAGCAGTATCATCCTCTGGACTCACGAATCGTTGTTGGCACCCATGAAAAAAGATCAGCGAGCAGCGATCTCTAGAGTTGTTGAACAACGCACTGCCAATCAAAAGGATCATCAGGCTCGCGATCTTCTGCAAATTGAAGCTGTGCCGTGTGAGCGACTGAACTATGCAGATTTGCACAATCGTGGCTCGATCATGGAGAAGCTTAGCATCGGGTTATTTCCAAAACTGGATCACAACAGCGAACTCGTGACCGAGATTCGCGACATCGAAGTCGAAGTCAACCTGAGCGCTGGTAGCGAGTCATTTCCCTACCAAACGAAGTTGGATCTAGTGCCAGGCGAGAATGTCGTCGATCTAGCCAATACCGCACTCGATGCAACAGAATCCCATGGACCAGGTGGTATTCATGTGCCGCTTACCTCTGAGCTCATACGATCGGTCGATGAGAGATTGTTAACGAGCATTCATGTGGCGGTAACTTGGGGGACGCAGCCGGTGTACCGAAGAACATTTCCGGTGCATCTTGCGCCGGTAGATGAGTGGCGATTCGAAGATGACCAAATAATCTGGATGTCTTCTTTTGTCCATCCTCGCGATCAGGCAGTTGCCAAAATCATCGACTCAGCGCAACGTTACCTTGCCTGCTTGGCGGACGACTATACTGCCGGCTTTAGTGGATACCAGGCATACGACCCGGACGCCGAGCGCCCTTGGAATGGCGTCGACTTACAAGTGCAGGCTATCTGGACAGCCATCTCGCTCGATTTTGGGCTTAGCTACATTAATCCGCCGCCATCCTATTCGGACAACGCCCAGCGACTGCGGACGCCAACTCGCATACTCGAAGAACGACGTGGAACCTGCGTAGACCTCGCTCTGTTAATGGCAGCTTGTTTGGAATGGGTGGAGATCTATCCCGTGATCTTCAATCTAAATGACCATGCGTTTCCTGGATACTGGCGCAATACCGAAGAGTATGAAATCTTCCAAAGCCGACCGATGATTGCCGACGACACGGGGGCAGAGCAAGATTCAGATGGTGTTCGCAATCGAACGTTACCTCCGTGGTACTCTCCAAAAACCGTTTATGCAGAACTTCGCAACTACGTCAGCCCCGTTATGAAGTCTAGTGAGAGGCCTGCGGTATATGAAGCTAGGCGGAGCCTTATTCCAATGGAGACAGTGTTTCTTACTCAACGATCTGGATTTCAGGCTGCAGTTGAAGAATCTCGCGGTTACTTTGCCAAAACTAGGAGCAATGATTTCCATTCCATGATCGATGTCTGTCGCTCCAGGTCGCGCGTCACTCCCATACCGCTTAGCGCAATTCGAAGATATTAAGGCGAACCAGATGATCAATTCCAATTTTCTCAGCGGATTGAAATCAGCGTCCAGCCAAAAACTGGCGATTGAAACATTGGAAAGCGGACCGTCAGCGGTTCGCAGCCGACTCGAGTCGCGCGCGATCTCCAAAGTGGCGAGATTGCGACTGGTCACTACCGATGATGGTCTATTAGATTGGGATGTAGGCGCTCCATCTGTTCCGGGGATTAGAAAAGGACGGCGTGGTTCGGCAACGAGTTTAACAGCGGACGACAAACTGATTTCCTTCGAACGAATTCAACCCTCCCAGATCGTGCAAATGCTTGAAAATCAAGATAAAAAATTCACACCAACACGGGGTATCTTTGCACTCGACAAGGGTAAGTTAAAGGAAATAAGAGTATTCCCTAAGTCGGGGAACGTGCTACTTATCATTCATGGCACCTTTAGTAACGGCCAGAACCTCCTGAACGGATTCACTCCTGAGAAAAAAGATTCTCACGGTAGTAAGTTTATTGACGCTGCGAGTAAGAAATACGACAACGTACTATTCTTCAATCATTCGACGATTGCGGTGAGCCCGCTTGTAAATGCTCTCGATTTGCATCGCGCGATCGGAAGCTCGAAAGCTCAGTTAGATATCATAAGTCATAGCCGCGGTGGTCTGGTCACGCGGTGGTGGTGCGAAGCTTTTGATCCAGAACTTGCGCGTTGCAAGAACGCTGTTTTAGTTGGTGCTCCGTTGGCAGGAACGGGACTGGCTGCTCCTCCGAACATTCGAAAGACGCTCAAGTTGCTGACGAATTATGGACATGCAATCAGTTCGGCTACCGGTGCAGCCACCGCAGCGCTCCCTATACTCGGCTTAGTCAGCACTTTATTGGGAGTTGTAACATCGGTGACCAACATCGCAGCGTCTACGCCTATCGCCGATGCTTTGATGGCGATGGTCCCGGGGTTGAGCGGTCAATCCAGAGTTGGTAACAATCCAGAACTTTTGCGATTGCACAAATCTAATGGTAGCGAGGAACGCTATGCGGCCATAAAGGCAAACTTCCAGTCGGATAATCCAGGATGGAAGTTTTGGAAGTTCTTTAGCAAAGGACGCGTAGCGGATTTTGCTGCCGACATGGTTTTCGCGGGCGACAATGACCTCGTCGTCGATTCCGATTCGATGACGTTTCTTTCAGACGAGTTGAGGATAAAGAGGGTTCACGATTTCCAGACAACTCCGCTTGTTCATCACATTAATTACTTTGAGCAACCGGAGACAACTGAGCATCTTCGTGAGTGGCTGCGAATATAAACTCTACACTCAATTTACGCAAACCGAACGGAGGAGCATCGGTTCAGCGTCGCGGCCGGTTGCGGAGCGCGTTCAATGACTGAACCTTTCTAGATCATCTTAGCGTACATCGATTCGATGTCGCAGACCCTTGAAATACAAAACGAAATTTGCGTTAACTTGGCCGGTCCCTTGTAAAGTGGAGAGCATAATCCGCAGCGATCCATCGGTAACAAATGCTAAGTTTGGACCTGCGTCTAACAATCAGGCCCGAATTTGACACGTGACTGGTTCAGAAGCTAGGCCAGATATATGATCGCCAATATTCATTTGGCTTCAGCTGCGTCCAGAGATTTTCGATAAGACCAATTGCCTCAAGGAACGGGTGTGAATGGCCGCTGACCTTCAGCTCAGGGCCGAGAGAGAAAAAATAAAGTTGTCAAACTCAGCGCTGTCCTGCATACTGGCCGCATCGGCCGACTATAAACACGTAAGGTAGTCGAAGTGAGAACTCAGTTTCCGGAAGACGATAACTATGTTGCATGAATCGCGATGAGCTGTCACACTCCTTCCGTAGCGCATCCCTAGCACAGCTTTGAAAACGCGATATGCTGCTATTTATATAGCGATTGATTTGCCATGATGCATGTTCTGAGTAGCTGCCTTCGGATTGGGTCTCGGCAGGAAGAATTGCATAAAGATATATTAGGTTGGAGAGATCTCGCCGCGGCCATTTGATCCTCAAACCTTAAATGCATGCAACAAACTATGGGGTAGGTTCATGAGACAAGCACCATTATCTCGGCGATTAAGAGTATATGCGTTTGATCCGAGCATGGCGACGAAGCTCGATACGGCTGCCATGAACGAACTCTTTATTGATGTTCCTTGGGAAGCTGCAATCGAAGTGGGGCCGTCAGGTGAGTACATCGAGGTCGTTGACTTTGACCCTGCTAGCGGAGTGTACTATAAACCTGTGGACCTAAATGATCCGATTCTGCTAGCTCAAGAGGGGATTGCTCCGTCTGAGTCGGATCCACAATTCCACCAGCAAATGGTTTATGCGGTTGCCATGAAGACGATCTGCAACTTTCAAAGGGCACTCGGCAGGGTAGCATTTTGGGCTGACCGGGAATTCGTGGTTGATGGCGAGCATAGAAGTCAATTTGTCAGGCGACTGCGGATCTATCCGCACGCTCTCCGAGACCGCAACGCCTACTATAGTCCCGCAAAGAAAGCGCTGCTGTTTGGGTATTTTCCGGTCACTCGGAAAGACAAGGACTGCACACCTGGAACTATAGTCTTCACTTGCTTGTCGCATGACATTGTTGCTCATGAAGTGACACATGCTTTGCTAGATGGAGTTCATCCGAGGTTTAACGAACCAACAAATTCCGATGTGCATGCTTTCCATGAAGCTTTTTCAGATATTGTGGCTTTGTTTCAGCACTTTTCATATCCACAAGTAATTGAGCACCAGATACGTCGCACGCGAGGAAACTTAGAGACTGAGAACTTGTTAAGTCAATTGGCTCAGCAATTTGGAGCAACCACCGGACGTGGAAGTTCGTTGCGCGATGCGCTGGGTGCTGAAGATGCAAACGGCAAATGGAAGCCGCGTGTTGCCGACCCACAGGCACTTGAAAAAACCGCTGAGCCTCATGCTCGAGGTGCAATTTTGGTGGCGGCGGTGTTTCGCGCGTTCCTTATAATCTATCGTTCGCGCACGGCAGACTTGTTTCGTATTGCAACCAACGGTACCGGGCGCCTGCCAGAGGGAGATATTCATCCCGACCTCACACGCCGTTTGTCATGCGAGGCTGCAGAATGTGCTGACAAAGTGCTTCAAATGTGCATTAGGGCGATCGATTATTGTCCTCCGGTTCAAATCACATTTGGAGATTACTTGCGGGGGATTGTTACTGCGGATTTGGATTATTCACGCGACGACAGAGAGTATCGGACGGTGTTCATACAGAGTTTTCGCGAATGGGGAATTCATCCTCGGAGTATCACCAGTATGGGAGAAGATTCACTGGCTTGGCCTACTGGGAATGAACTCATGGAAGACCAAGATGCTGAAGATTTTACCGTTTCGAGTTCAGAGGACCGAATCGGTCGAATTAAACTTACGAAAAACAGAATGAGAGAAGGATTGCAAAGCAGGTTTAAAGCGATTAGCGATTGGAATCTGGAAAGTGATCGATTTAAAGTATGGACGAGTCTAGACCACTGGAAAAAACAGATACATGACTGGCTGAAGGACGGTGACTCTTTCGGTAACAAGTATGCGCAATTGTTCGGACTTGTGATTGATGGAACAGCGCCGCCCACAGTATACCGTAGTGATAAAGACGGCCTGCCGTCGGTGGAGATTCACTCTGTTCGTCCCACCATTCGCCGAATAAAGCAAGGTGGAGCGAGAACGGATCTTGTAATCGAAATTACTCAGCGTCGGAGGGGATACTTCGATCCTGATAAGCAGAAAGCGATGGATGCGCCGAGTTCAACCCCGCTGTCTAGGGACGAGCACGGAGATTTTAAATTTCGTGCTGGCTGCACAATTCTCATCGCGCCTGATACTCAGGAAATTCGGCGCGTAATTAAAACGCGAGGTACGGTATCGGATGATACCGAACTAGAGACAGTTCGGCGTTTTCTAACCGGAGAATCCGGCGCGACTGGCAATGCTTTCGACGCTGGATTGGCACAAAGTCTAATGTCAATAAACTCTGAGATGCGTGATGAGCCATTTGCACTTTTGCATGATCAGGAAGGTGGCAGCTGATGACAAATATGAAAGCTCCAAGCGACGGCGTTACCGTGAGAATGTATCGGCAGGGACACGGTGATTGTTTCCTACTTGCGTTTCCGCGCGACGGCGGCGGAGATCCGGTTTATGTATTAATTGATTGTGGCTACAAGCCCGGTTCACAGAAATTTTTGCCTCACGAGAAACCGATCGCCGATTTTGTAGAACACATCGGCGAAGCTACAGATCATCGGCTGGATTTGATGATAGTGACGCATGAACATCAAGATCATGTCAACGGAATTTGGAAAGCATCAGAGCCCTATTTTGAGGGTTTTACCATTCAAGAAGCTTGGTTTGCTTGGACTGAAGACCCTGGTGACAAGCTAGCCAACGAGTTGAGAGAAAAACACCATGATCAACTGTTGACGCTGCTTGCGGCCCGCAATCAATTGGCTCTGGCCATGGGTGACTCCCATTCATCTGTCAGACGAATTGAGGAGCTATTAAGTCTAGAGACAGGAGAGGCTGATTTAGTTAACATGCAAGCGGCAGCAGCGGCACCGGAAAATTCTGTGAACAAACAAGCAATGAGGCTCGTCAAATCGAAGGCTTCTCAGAAACGTGGGGTTAAGTACTTGTTACCTGGATCGTTGCCGACGCAAATCGCTGGTACGGGCGTTCGAGCCTATGTTCTGGGGCCACCATACAGTGCCGATTTGCTTCGTGATGAAGACCCAGTTGGAAGTGAAGCGTTTCCTCGCGAGAACGATCATAGTCTCGAAATGACGTTCGCAGCCGCTGTTAGGGCAGAAGCAGCTTCCAACTCTCCTGCAACAGACGTATCACCATTTCGAAAGTCCTTTCGTCTTACAGAACAGCAAGCTCGGCAACATCCTTTCTTAGCGACATATTTCTGCGATGAAGTTGTATCGGTAGGTACTGAGGATAAAAGAGAATCGCCAAAGAACGCTTCTTGGCGGCGTATTGACAATGAGTGGCTATTTTCAGCCGAAACACTCGCACTGAAGATGAATCAAGGTATTAATAACACCAGCCTAGTGCTCGCATTTGAACTACCTAAATCAAAAAAAATCCTGTTGTTTGTCGGCGACGCACAGCGCGGGAATTGGATTTCTTGGACCCAGTGCACTTGGAAGGATGGCGAAAAGGACGTAACTGTGCGAGACTTGCTAGCCCGTACAGTACTCTACAAAGTGGGGCACCATGGGAGCCACAATGCAACACTGTCTGGTTCGACCGCTGACAAATATGCCAATCTAAATTGGATGGGCATTGGTACCGCTGCCGGTGAATTCACTTCGATGATTACCGCAGTCAATGAATGGGCCGTTACCAAGAATAATCCGCCGTGGTACCACCCGCTTAAATCTATTCGCAAGGCACTCATTGAAAAATGCCAAGGACGCGTGTTTCAAACCGATACTGACCCAATCAAGCCTCACGAAGTCTCAGACGCATCATGGAATGAGTTCAATTCTAGAACAAATGTCGATTCGCTCTACTTCGAGTACACCGTCAAGGATCAATGAGCGAGTAACTAAACTACGAACGCGTGTAGCCGTAGCCGTCACGTTCGTTTGTTACTCATCCCAGCGTTAGGTGTGCGTCGCCTGAGAATATCGTTTTGCATCTTTGCCCAAAACAGTATTACAGGATGGTTTTCAATTCCGTATGCGACTCCAAGTGGACACCTTGTTTAATTATCGCAATCGAATGTTTTATTAGGCTCTTGGGTTGCTGAGTCAACAAGCAGAAGAATCGTTTCTTGCACACGTGGGGGTAGTTGGTCCCAGGCTCTAAATATACGCGTGAGTTTCGGAGAATTCGAGGAGCAACTTTGGCAATTTGATTCAGTAGCAAATTGTTTTGAACTGTCAGTTGCTGCCATGCTCTGAAGCGGCTGGCCAACAAAATGCTGCTGTGGCGCTGTTTGAGCTTTTGGAAGATTTTGTAAGGTATTGATGGGATTATTGCTTGCGGAAATTGCATTAGAGTCTTCGGAACCGAGGGTTGGGAGTTCGAACCTCTCCGGGTGTACTTGACATAAACCTAAGCGATCGTGGTACTTACGATACCTGCCCATGCGGGCAGAGCGCACTTTTTCAATTGACCTAATCGGGAAAACTTCCCGGTTAAACTTTTTGGAGTGCTTTCATGCGTGTACCTTCTTACCGTCGCCATTCTTCCGGCCAAGCTCGTGTAACCATAAACGGCAAAGATCATTTGCTCAGAAAGTTTGGTACACCTGAGAGCCACCAAGCGTATGGCCGCTTAATCGCCGAATACGGTGCTAGCGGACAGTCGGCAGCGTTCGGGAAAACCGATTCCGTCCGCATGTGCGACCTGCTTTTGGCCTACCTGAAATACGCTGAAGCCTACTACGCCAATTCAACGGAGTTTGCAAATCTAACCCAACTTCCCCAACTCAGGCGACTTGACCAATGAAATCGCTGGTTTTTGAAATTTTTTTCTCACTACAGTTCGGTCAATTTCATTCGGACGGGCAGTCGTAGCCCAAGTCGGTCCAAGAGAATCTTCTGGTGTTCGGAAGGTCGAGTTACACATCGCGTGCGAATTTCTTTACTTGCATCTGTCGGAAGCACTACGTCAACCAGTGCTATTTCCGATAACTCGGATAGGACTCGACGAGGTTCGTCGCCCAACCCTGCTCGCTTGCACTCTTCTCCCAGTGTCCTCCACAGTACGAATGCCAGAAAGCACACTAGTATGTGGGCCAATACACGGTCTTCTTTCTGGTGCCATACCGGCCGAATCCGAAGGTCCGATTTCTGAATCCGAAACGCGTCTTCAGCTTCGGTGAGCTGAATGTATGCCTTCCAAAATTCTTCGTCGGTCCAGTCGGTTACGTTGGTTCGTAGTAGGTAGCAGCCATCGCTCAGTTCATGCCAATCGGTGGCTGGCTTGATCTTCTTCCATTCGATTTTTGCGTAGGTCTTGAGTTTATCGTTGTCCTTAGGAACAACATTCACTTCAAAGAGATGCGAGGCTCGTGTATTTTGTCCAAGTAAACGCCCAATCTCTCGCGACACAATCAACTGACTTCGATTCTGTTTCTCGCATCGCTCCGTCATCGCTATGAGCCGATTTGCAATTTTGTCCGCCGCTCGCTGGATGATCCCTTGGTCCTTCTCTTTGCGGTCTCGGCTACGGCAAAGAATAAATAGTTCAGATGACTCGATCGTTTTTGATTCAAATTCTTCCGATTCATCTTCTTCGCGGGGTACTTTGCAAAGCTTGACCTCGATGCCATCTCGGATCGTATTCCAATCTTGCTTGATGAGTTCTTGCTCAAATTTCTTCAGCAGGGCTTTGTTGGTACCAATGATGTAACGCCGGTTTTCTTCTCTCAAAAATTCGAGATTGTCAGCTGACGTCATTCCGCGATCCATGACCCAGATTCGATCAGACTTGCCGTATTTACTTTCAATACGATCAACGATTCCTTTGACGGTGGTCACATCTGCGGTGTTTCCTGCAAAGACTTCATATCCTAGCGGCATACCGCTGCGAGTCACGATCATCGCTATGCAAACTTGCTTACAGTCGCTTCTTTGATCCCGTGAATAGCCCCGTTGTGCGAGTGGATTGAGCTTACACTGCCCTTCGAAAAAAGTACTAGTCACATCGTAGAGCAATAAGTCATAGTCGAGATCGAATAGCTCACCCATGCGATCCTTGAGATGCTTTTCAAGTTCATCTTTTAAAGGCAATAGTTCGTCCAAGGGTAAGCGCCCAGGGGCACCGTATTAGAGGAGGGGCTAGCGATGGCGGGCTATTTCTGTTTAGCGGCGAGTACGCGGCGGCGGGCGGCGTCTAGCTGTTTGCGGTCGGCTTTGTCGCGGCGCTCCTCGGCTCGGTAAGTGCG
>JANODD010000398.1:0-10436 GCA_031412515.1 Planctomycetia bacterium
GGAAAGTCGTGAACAAACGCAGTAGCGGAAGCCGTCAAGGCTTTCGGGAGTTGATATTGCGGGCCAAAGTTGCATGCACGAAATGCTTGACGCATTCCGCTACCGACTTTTCGCCATACCAGCTGGAAGCATACCCCACTAAATCGGCTCACACTCGGCCCAGTTGAGCCCAGCTTTGACATCGACTTTCAAAGGGACTGCTAGTTGCGCTACCGAGGACATTTCTTCGCGGACGAGATTCGACAACGCTTCACAATCGCTCTGCTTGACCTCGAACACCAATTCGTCATGGATCTGCAGAAGCATGCGAGCACTCAAACCGGACTGCGCCAAACGACTGTGGACGCGGAGCATGGCAAGCTTGATTAGGTCTGCCGCTGAACCCTGGATGACCGTGTTAACGGCGATACGCTCGGGCTCAATCATCATTTGCTTGCGAGATTCATTCAGGCTGGCGTAATCGCGGACTCCTTTAATGCGGCGGCGGCGATCAAACAACGTGCTAACATAACCCTGAGCTCGGCAAGTCATGATGGTCTCTTCGATGAACTTGCGGACACCAGGAAAGCGAGCGAAATAGGCCTGAATGAATTCCGCGGCGTCCCCTTTGGAAATCTGCAAGCTCTTCGCCAGACCAAACGGGCTCTGACCATAAATGATTCCAAAGTTGATCGCTTTGGCACTGCGTCGATGCGCAGAAGTAACTTCAGCAAGCGGAACGGAATAGACTTCACTGGCAACTTGCGTGTGAATATCGCGGTCGTTAAAAAACGCATCGCGCAACGCCTCGTCACCGCAGAAATGCGCTAGCACTCGCAATTCGATTTGCGAATAATCAGCGGCAAGTAACAACCAACCGTCTTCCCCAGCCCGAAATGCGGAGCGAATATTGCGACCTTCTTCGGTGCGGACCGGGATGTTCTGCAGGTTCGGATCGGTGCTGCTCAAACGTCCCGTGGCAGCAACATCTTGGCGGAACGAAGTATGGACCCGACCAGTTTTAGGGCATACGAGCAGGGGCAAAGCATCGACATAAGTGCCGACCAGTTTTGTTAGTTGACGGTACTCAAGCAACTTGACCGGCAGAGGATGAAAAATCGCAAGTTGCTGAAGTACTTCGGCATCCGTACTGGCTCCAGTTTGCGTTTTTTTAACGACGGGCAGCTTCAGTTTCTCATACAAAATGACCTGCAGCTGCTTCGGCGAGTCAATATTGAAGGACTCGCCAGCAATGTCAATAATCTCAGTTTGAAGAGTGGCTATCCGAGCGGCAAAGACTTCACGCAACGATGCAAGCCGTTGGACGTCGACTCGAATCCCGTTGTACTCGATGTCCGCCAAAACGCTGACCAAAGGAACTTCCATCGTCGCAAACAGTTGCGTCAAACCGAGCGCCTCGAGCTGCTCAGTCAGCATCTGGTGCATGCGATACGGAATGTCGACATCCTGACACGCGTAATCGGTGATTTTGTCGATCGGTACCTGATCCATAGTGATCTGGTCGCGTCCGGTTCCGATCAGCTCGGTGATTTTCGTGGTCTTATGTTGCAGGTGCCGGCGAGCGAGATCATCGAGGCTGTGATCGCGCTGACCGGGATCGATCAGATAGTCCGCAACCATGGTGTCGAGCACGATACCGAGAACATCAATGCCCACTTGCCGCAGCACGATGAGATCGTATTTGATGTTCTGACCGATTTTTGGAATGTTTGGATCAGATAGAATCGGTTGAAGGGCATCACGTACGGATTCTATCGACAGTGTGGCCGAGCCCTGAGGAGCGCGAAGCGGAATATAAGCCGCTTTGCCGATTTCCCAGCAGAGTGAAATACCAACCGGTTCCGCCCAGCGTGGATTGGTTGATGTGGTTTCGGTGTCGAGCGAGATGAGCTTCGCAGCCCGCAGTTGGTCAACGAGCCATTCCAGTTTTTCGGGTGTGTCGACGGTCGTGTACTCCGGCGACCACTGTTGAGCTACTACGACGGCAGATGGAATATTTCCGACCAAGCGTTCTGAGAGCCTACGAAAACCAAATTCGGTAAACTGCACTTGCAGGCCGAGCGGATTGCGGCGACTGAAGTTAGCATCGCGCCAGTCGAGCTCCAGTGGCACGTCCGTCCGGAGTCGACACAGATCGCGCGACAGCATGGCTTTTTCGCGGTTATCGCGAATATTCTCGGCTCGCTTAGTTCCAGAGACTGCCGACGGATTATCTAGAATGCGCTCTAGGTTGTCGAACTGCGTCAGCAACTGTTGAGCGATCTTGGGACCAATTAATGGGATGCCCGGAACATTGTCCACCGCGTCCCCAACCATCGCTTGAAAATCGACGACCTGATCAGGCCGAATCCCCCACACTTCTTGTAGCTTTGCGGCATCAAACACTTCTTGCTTGCGGATATTATACATCAGCACTTTTTCAGTGATGAGCTGACGGCAATCCTTATCGCTAGTCACGACGATTGCCCGGCCACCCGCTTGCTCGATCTGAGCGGCAAGTGTTGCGAGGACATCATCCGCTTCATAGCCCACCGCATCGACAACACCTACGCCGAGCAATTGCAGAGTTTCACGAATCAGTGGAATCTGCCCGCGCAGTTCGTCAGGCATCGGATCGCGATGAGCTTTATATTCGGGATAAAGCTCGTTGCGGAAGGTAACCTCTGACAAATCAAATGCACACCAAACAAACGCTGCTTGCCAACGATCTCGCAAGTCGGCAACATCACGCAAGAAACCAAATATGGCGGCAACGGGAACGCCCGCCGGACTGCTCATCGGGGCGATCGCGTGAAAGATCTGATAGATCAGCGAATGCGAATCGATCAGTACCACAGTCTGCCCGCTTAAGTCGTCAGGCATTTCTGGCGCGTCAAGCGAAAAAGTAACTTCTACAGTCGGCGGAACGACAGCAATTGCGTTCGAAGTCAGCTTGGACTCGCTCGCCGTTGGTTCCACCTTCGGTTTTGAAGCTCGCGGCGACTTTCGGCCGCTAGAGTTCGGTGCAGCCTTTAGTACTTCTTGTGAGGGTTCAAAACCATCGAAAAACGGCTGGGAACTGGATTTGGCCATGCTCGACTTTCGAAAGCAAACGATGTTCTACTATCCGCCGAAGTGTGCTAGAGAGCATCCCGCTTAGGATAAATTGAAAACACTGATTTTCATGTGAATTGTCAGCCGGAAGGCGTTAGAGAGCGTCCCGCTTAGGAATGAACTTAAAAACGCGGATTTACAGGTGATTTATCAGCCGGAAGGCGTTAGCCTCCGGTTCAATACACAACCGGAGGCTAACGCCTTCCGGCTGGTGAGACTATACCACCGTAATGACCAGGTTCAGTTCAAACTCCTAAGCGGGACGCTCTCGTTAGCCTCCGGTTTCCGACGGCTGTTTCGACGCAACTGGAGGCTAACGCCTTCCGGCTGATAAGACAAAGACACCGTCTAGAATAACGTAACTGTAGAAACAAAGCGGACGGAGACTAACTATGACCATTCATCGAACTTGTGACGGAAGCTCACGGCGTGATTTTTTACGGGTTGGAGCGCTTTCAACCGCCGGGTTTACACTCGCCAGCTATTTAAAATTGGCTGAGGCGGGTGAGATCGGAACGGCTGCCAAAGGTAAAGCGGCGATCTTCATCGACCTCAACGGTGGTCCGTCCCATATCGACTCTTTCGATCCCAAGCCGAACGCGACTGATGATATCCGCAGTAAGTTTAAAACGATCTCGACCAATGTTTCGGGGATCCAAGTCTGCGAACATTTGCCTAAGCTAGCCAAGTGCGCCGACAAGTTTGCGATCCTACGCGGCGTCAGCCACACTCTGGCCGCTCACCGACTTGGCAGTGAATATGTCAACACTGGCAGCCGACCTTTGGCATCGCTTGAGTATCCCGGTTATGGGGCCGTTATCAGCAAAGAGATGCCTGTTGCCGCCGATTTGCCGCCGTTTGTTTCGATTCCACGCGGCAATCAACGCTCGGGTTTTCTTGGCATTCAATACGCGCCGATGAATACCGGAGCGACTCCCGTTGCTGGACAACCGTTTGCGGTACGAGGCATATCGCTTGGCAATGGTATGACGGTGGAAACGATCGAACGTCGTCAAGGCTTGTTGGCTGATCTTGATCAAGCGTTCAAGCATATGGATGAAGACGACCAGTTGCTTGAGGGATTGGATCGATTCAATGAAAAAGCGTTCGACATGATCAAAAGCCCACGAGCGCGCGAAGCTTTTGATATCAGCCGAGAGCAGGCTACGTTTGCTCAGCAGTTTGATGCCGATCCGTTCTCGCAAAGCTGCTTGCTGGCGATTCGGTTGATTGAAGCGGGAGTGCGATTCGTTTCGCTATCGCTCGGCGGTTGGGACACGCATACCGACAACTTCTCCAAACTGAGCACCAAGCTACTGCCGCAATTAGATGCAGGGCTTTCGAGCCTGTATAACGGACTGAGCCAACGCGGTTTGCTGGAGTCCACTTCTGTTATGGCGACAGGTGAATTTGGACGAACACCCAAGATCAATGATCGTTCTGCGGAAGGCGGCCGAGACCACTATCCGCGTTGCATGTTCATGCTGATGGCGGGTGGCGGCATGCACGGCGGTCAAGTGATTGGTGAAAGCGATGACACTGCCTCTGGACCATTGCATGACGCCATTACGCCCGACGATGCAGCTGCTTCCTTCTATCACAGCCTTGGAATTGATCCTGCTCAGGAGTTTCACACTGAAACCGGTCGGCCGATCACTCTTGTCCGTGATGGGCATGTGATCAAGCAGTTGTTTACATGATTGTGTGATCAACATCAGGCCCAACGCTACTTGCGCGGAGCAAAAGGCGACAATATACTAAGTCGATGTGACGGGACGAATCCACGGTTGGTCGGGCACACCTGCAACTGCGTTCTGCTGACGAGCGACAACAAACAACCAATCGCTGAGACGATTGAGGTAGATGATGATTCGACTGCAATCAGAAATGCCGGGTTGCTGTGACAAGTGAACCACGTCGCGCTCTGCGCGGCGACAGACGGTTCGGGCCCAGTGGAGCGAGGCTGAAGCTGCGCAGCCGCCCGGGAGTACAAAGTTCTTGAGCGGTGGAAGCGTCTCTTCCATCTGATCCATGGATTGCTCTAAATCGGCGATGCGAGTCTCAGGAAGCAAGCACATATTTTGAGCCACTGGATCAGGAGTCGCCAGTTCGGCTCCGATTGAAAAAAGGTCGCTCTGTATTTGCGTAATGATTTCTGAAAGCTGTTGCGAGTCAGGAGATAGCGACTGAAGGACCATACCAAGAATAGCGTTCAACTCGTCGACGCTTCCGTACGCAGCAATGCGAGGATTGTCCTTAAGAACCCGCGGACCAGCGAATAGACCCGTAGTGCCGGAATCGCCGGTCTTGGTATAAATTTTCATTGACGATAAGTTCTCAAAGGTGCGCACAATATCGAAAGGTAGCTCAATAGCCAAACTCTCGCGTATAGAGAGTGAAGCGTCAATACTTGATGCACGCACGGGACAAATAGTCCCATGCTACGTTTCTATAACCGGAGGGGAATTTTGCAAAAAGTAGTAGAAGCGGCTGGAATGCTGCTCATCGCGCTGGATAATCCACCAAAGTTTCTGTTAATGCGGCACCAGGATCGGTGGGATCTTCCGAAGGGTCATGCCGAAGAGGGTGAAGATAATTTATCAACAGCTTTGCGCGAGACGGAAGAAGAGACTGGAATTCCTTCTCAGACAATTACCGTTGATACAGACTTTCGCTTTGTGTCGGAATACACCGTCACCTATCGAAGTCTAGGTGAGCGTTTGAAACGCGTCACCTATTATCTCGGTTACTTGCCGACAATGTGCCCGATAGTGATTACGGAACACGAGAGCTACCAGTGGTGGACGTGGCCGCAGACAGAGAGCCTTCAAGTAAAAACGATCGACCCGCTGCTGAAGGCGGCTCGCGAGCACTTTGAAAAGTTCCCCGAGCGGCTTAATCGAGTGGCTTAGCTGAGCGGCTGGCTTGGCCGCTTACTTGTTAGCCCAAACACTGCCACCATACTGACTGACTAATCGAGCCCTAGTTTCTGTCGCACGTGAAGGCTCGCCCGCTTTGGGCCACAACTGAGTCAATTGATAGAGTGCTTCGGCGTGCGATTCTGCATCGGTAAAGAACATCCAGTCCGTATGAAGGTACGCTAGCAGCGCAAGCGTTGGTTTTTCGAGTGCCAAGTAGCAAGCCCCTTGCGCGTTGGAGATTCGAGCAAACAGTTCTTGGTCTGTGGAGTCGTACTTCACCACCATTTTTTTCAACTGGTCGAGTGCCTGCTGCGGTTTACCATCGCGGGCATCGCAAACGGCGGAACCGACTTCAGAAAGACTCTTTAGGCGAGCCGTGGCAGCGCTGGAGGATGTCAATCCGGCGAGTTGCTGAAAACGCGTACGGGCCTCTGCGTTCTTACCTTGGCCCAATTCGAGTTGAGCTAAACGGTATACCGCGAGTGCTTTGGTGTCGCCGCTGGGGGAACTCAATAAGACACCATAATACTTGGCAGCTTCGTCAGGCTTGTTGAGTGCGACGGCCAAGTCACCCAACAATTCACTTAAATGAATCATGTGGTGAGAATTTTTGTTCTTACCCGCCAAAGCGCGTAGACCAGCTACTGCTTTTGCTTTGTCGCCGCCTGTTCCGGTCAATCCAAGCTTGCCTTCACTGTAGAAGCGATAGAACTCAACGTCTTGGACAATTAACGGATTCTTAATTGCACTTACATCAATTTTCTTTAGCTCATCGAGCACCTGTGTGTACTGGTCTTGCGCAAACATTTCGCGAGCGCGATCCAAGCCGCTCGGCTCGTCGTCAAAGACAACTTTTCGAACTTCGGCAACCGGCAATTTTTGATTGTTGCCGCGGACTTCAATCGTTATTTCATCTCGAGTGATTTCGATGAGTTTTCCAGAAGCGACTGCGCCTTGGATGGGATAAACTTTATCCTGAGCAGTCAGTGTTCCGGTCAAAAAAAGGCACGCTGAAAGGCTCGCAGTGATTTTCAAACTACGTTGTATTTTAATTTTCATAATTTTGGCAGTTGGCGGTAATAGACGACCGGGCGGTTTGTAGTGCGTAGCGAGTGAAAAGTATCCGTCTAAGGTTTTTGAATCTGCTTGAGTAACGCGTCAAACTTGGCTTTCATTTCTGGTCCACCCATCGCAGGATAAAGCCGAGCGGTGGACTGGATATCTTTGGCGGCCTGCTCCAGCAACCTAGCTTTGTCTTGCCCTGAACTGAGTGCTAGTTTAAAACGACTGTTGGCAACTTGATAACGAGCCTCATAAAACTGCTCTGAGTTAGCTGGGTTCTTGCTGGCTATGTTGGCGATCTTGCTGAATCCCCAAATAACATTGGCGCCATTTTTTCCCGGATGTGCACCTTCGATTGCGGTTTTGTAGTACTTGGCATCTTTTTCGCCCCAGGCTTGATAGGTCTTTGCGGCCTCCAATTGAGCTTGCAGTGTGTTACTGGATTCGATCAGAGAAGTGATGGTCGAGATGGCTTCTTCAAAATTACCAATCCCACGCTGTGCCTTGGCAAGCATCAATTTGACTTGCGCGTCGATGCCTTTCGGTTGCATCCATTCCGATTCGGCTTGTCCTTTGGACACCATCTTGACGAGAATAGAGGATGCATTGGTGTAGGCTTGCTGGGCACCCGCGTTGCCCTTCAGTTCGTCAGCTACGGACAGCAGTGTGTCGGCGGCCCAGTAGTTGGTACCAAAGGCAGTTGCCGACTTGCCCGCTTCGGAAGTCACTTTGATCAGTGCTTCGGAAAGTTTTTTGCGCTTACCAGGTTCTTTGGTAGCGGTCACGGCTTCTTTGAGATCTTTTGCCAGTTGAACGTAGATTCCGCCGAGCAATTTGGGGCCGGTGGCGTCCTTCTCTGAAGCTTTTTCAAGTAAACCAACCAGTTCACTCAGCTTTTGAGATACTGCATTGGTATCAATCTCGTCGCTTTTTAGTTTCCCAACTTCGACTTGCAATGCGGTACTGTAAGAATCCATTGTCGCTCGTGTCGAAACGCTGTCCGGTTTCTCTTTGATCACCTTCAGTGGATTGAGGTCCTCAAACAGTTTGGCTGCGGTCGCGGTTTGGTCATCAGCCAAGTACATTTTGGCCAGCGCGTTGATCGATTCAATTTCGTTGCCGCTGAGGTCGTCTTTCTTTAGGGCACTCACCGCTTTTGCTAACGAGTCCAAAGCCAACTTGCGAGCGGCTTGCAGTTCGGGTGTGTCACCTTGGCTGGCGCGTTTAGCTTCCAAGTAGCGACCATAAAATTGGGTCGCTGCTTCGCGATGGACATTGGCGCCCGCGGCCGTTGTTGTCGGCACCAGGCTCAAAAAGGACTCCGCTTTACTCCATTCTTTGTTGATCAATGCCAACTGGACTAACGCGGCCGCAGCGGTTGCGGATTCTTCAGCGTTGGGCCATGTTGTGACCAAGAATTCAGCGAACGGTTTCAGTTGATCGATCAGTAGTGATCGCATCGCAGTGTCATCTGTTTTGAACAATTCACCATAAGCCGCGAGGGCGATCGTTCCAGCTAGGAGACCGTTCTCGGTGCCAGGGTTGGAAGTGGCAAGGAATTCACCAATCGCAATCGCTTCCCATGGTTGTTGTTGTTTGAGTAAGCAAAACGCGAGTTTCTGGCGAGCTTCGAAGAGTTGTGCTCGATCGTCCTTCTTGGAGAACAATCGAAGGCTGGATTGAAGGAGCTTGGTAGCTTGTTCAAAGTTGTTCCGAGCATTCTCTTTAGCATCGGCAAGTTGCTGTCCCTTGGTTTTTTTATCTTCCTCAGTCGTTGCCGGATCAGCCAACTTTTCTTGGAGCGCAGCAATTTCTTGGAGACTCGATTCGCCGCGCTGAACGCGCTCCGTTGCCGCCTCGAGTGCTTCGGCAAAATTCTTTACTTTTGGAATATCCGCTGACTTTGTCGCCGCCGGTTCCGCGCCGAGGTTCGCGAGCAACTTTCGAGCTTCGTCCTGATGCGAGCCTGAGATTCGTATCAAAGTCCGTAATTGTTCGCGAGTGTCGCGGGTTAGCTTAGAAGCGTTGCGATCATCCTTGTCCTTCTTTTCCAGTTCTTTAATCCACGCGACGCGTGTTTTGTAACGCTCGAGTTTCAAAGCGATGACTTCCACGGCCTGACGTTCATCTGGCCTGATCTGCGATTCCCAACGCTCAGATCGATCGTCCGCCAACTGGAACTTACCCTGGCTTGTGAATAACTCGACCATTTTAGTGACCGCTTGCGTTTGCAGCATGCGAAGCGAATCCACTCCTTCTTGGTCAGCGATTCGTTGGTAGCCATCAATGGCATCTTCGATTTTACCTAGCGATTCCTGGACTCCGCTGCGGTAGTAGAGTGCATAATTTCGAATGCCGACAATTTCCTTTTCCTTCATGTACAAATCGTTGTACATCCCAAGAGCCGTTTCGAGATCTTTTGTCCAATCGGGGCTTTTTTCCGCTCGGCTCCGACCGCGGTTTTCTATTGCGGCTGCGGCTAACAATTGTGACCGACGTACTTCGCCTCGCAATTGTTCACGGTAAGCAACTTTGCTGGTGTCATTTGCATCCGTGCGCGCACCTTTGATCTGATCAAGAACGCCCGCCAGCTCTTTGACTGTTTCCTGAAAAAGGTCATGGGCCTCGGTAAAGAACTTGATCGCCTCAGGGATATCTTGCTTGGCGTCAGGTCCGGCTTTTGCCTTGGCCTCTTCAGCCCTGGTCAGCAGGAGGTTTCCCAGTGACAGCTGAGCTTCGCCGCGCCGCGGGTGTTGTCCGCTTTTTTTCAAGAAGGCTCGAATCGCTGCCTCGGCCTGATCAAGCTTTACCGGACGTTGTGCATTCTGTGGAGACATTTGCGAAGCGGCACTATACAGCAGTATGCCGCGCTCAAGCAAAATGACCGATTTGAATTCATCGCTGACACTTGGTGCGTCTTCCAAGTCGCTTAAGTAAACCAGCGCCAAATCGAACAACTTCTCGTTACGAAGCTTTTCAAGAAAGAGCTTGTAAGGCTCTTCTGCTTTCGCACCCACATTGCCAAGTCCCATTAGCAATAACAGGCAAGCAATCATCCGAGGTCGAAAAATTCCAGTGAAAAGAATCCAGGCGGTTCGAATTCGAACAGGCTTCATTGTGTCATTATTTCTATCAGGCATTGGCATAGGTCGAACAGGCCGTTGATTTTATCAGCCGGTAGGCGGTAGAGAGCGTCCCGCTTAGGAGTTTGAACTGAAACTGGTCATTACGGTGGTATAATCTTATCAGCCGGAAGGCGTTAGCCTCCGGTTGTGTATTGAACCGGAGGCTAACGCCTTCCGGCTGATAAATCACCTGTAAATCCGCGTTTTCAAGTTCATTCCTAAGCAGGACGCTCTC
>JANODD010000399.1:0-48765 GCA_031412515.1 Planctomycetia bacterium
ATTGAAGAAAACTAAGAAGTATCACGTTCGAGAAATTCTCGATTACGAAGAAACACTAAGGAATGAGTCCGAAGAAGAACGGAGAAGGTGGCTGATGCCAAACCGTTGGTTTTGGCTCAATTAAATCCGTTGGTCACAGACGGATAACATTCGATGACTAAGTTGCTTTTGCACTATGCATCTCACTTTGAAAACCGGATTGCCATCGCAATATTTGGTTTGATTATCGAAAACGTAATCAATGACAGAAGGGCAAATGGCAGCCTATCGAGTTTCCCGCCCGATGCTACGGGAGGAATGCGGATTGCTCAGTTAGCTTCTCGCGTGTGTAATACGCTGAAATGATCGTATACAATATCAGTAAATTCACATCTATGGAGCGACGTGGACCAAAAACGATGGCCCAAGACAATGAGGTTACATTCTGGGGCGCTCGGCCTAGCCCTACAGCGGTATCGTTGTGGTTCGATATTCTGTCCCCAATGAGGCGCGTCCAAGATGAGCGGCACGCGAATCCGAGCAGTTCGAAACCTGCCAATAGCCGTTTAGTACGCATCGATATATTGCGCCGATGTACGGTGTCATCGCTAACTTCGTTTCCAATAACCAATATTCCCCAGCAGATACGATACTAAACGTTTCTTGAGAAGCGAAGGTCGCCCAAATCAATTTTATTTACCGCCAGACGAAAATTAAACTAGGAAGAAGATTGCGGTTTATTTCAGCGCTCAGCCACAAACCTTGATATAAACAAATTAGAGACTTTAGCCTAGATGCATTATTTTCATTGTTTCTTTTTCTCCATTTTATTGCGTTGTTTTTCTGCAGGTTTAGGGTCCGGCCCTACGACACTACCGAAAACCTTGGACGCGTTATTCTTAAAATCCGCTGGCGTAGGATGGTCTTTACTATTATGCAGTTTATCATAAATAAGTGATCGGTTAGATTTGGGGCATATTTTGTCGTCGAGTAACTCGTTTAGTTTTTCAGTAATGTCATCCACACACCCCTGATCACAGGGCGCTACCGTCAGATGGATATTGATCTTGGTGATTGGGGGAAGAGCGGGCATCTTTTGCTTTAAGGCGATATAGAATTGATGCTCGGCATGTTGGAAATTGCGCACTGCACCGGTATTCATTTTGCGTTCGAGGGTGCATCTTGTCACAATGGTGCAGCGGTTCTTTTCTTCCGGTTTTGTAATTAACGTACTTGCGACACTTGGTCCACTTCGTTTGGGCTGAGCTCGCTCGTCGGTTCTTCGGATGGTCGAAAACTCTTCGACAAGTACCATTTCACTGTTCTCATTGCGTTTGTAGTGCTTTCCGCGATCTTGTGTGTGAACTGAACTCGATATTTCGCCATCTGCTTCAATATTTGCAACCAACACAACGAATCCTGTCGTTCCGAGTTCAGTATTGTCGATCGCAACAACTTTTATTGGGTTGACTGACGCTTCTACAAGTTCACGGCCTTCGCTGTCTTGCTTGATTTTTAAAGATTTTAGTCCTTCCGTTTTGAACTCAGTCTCAACCGTCTCAACCGCAATCTCAGCAGCGTCACTAGTTGCGTTAACCGCTGCGACCGCACGGTCGCCAATTCGATCAAACAGGTCGGCTTGCGGATCTTCGTTCTGCGATTCTTTATTCTTCCCAACACCAAACAGCTTCCCAACGGCTTTAACTAACCCAACTGCTTTCTTGATCAACCAATCGATCATCTTATTAACCGGAGCCTGAATCTTGTCGATTACTTTCTTGATCTTCTCACCTAGATCTCCCACACCAAGCAGGCTGGCCAAGAAGCCGATGGCGACGGGGACGGAGCGGGCGAGGGCGGCTTCTACGGCGTTGGCGGCGACACCGATCGAGCCGCGAGCGATGGAGATTACCGAATCGAGGACCGCGTTGACAAAATCCATGATCTGCTTGCCGCGATTAACTATGAACATCACGATGTCGTAGATGGCCATGCAGGCTTTAACAAATGCTGAGGCAGGGTTGAGCAAACCGATCAACCACTTCACCCCGGCAACGATGACACTTTCCATCACGAACGTCTTGACGCCTTCCTTAACCGTCTCCAGCAACGCTGCAGCTTGCTCTTTGATGTATTCCCAAATACCGGCAGCTCCTTTGGTGATCAAGATCTTAAAAATTTCGGCACCGGTTTCGAGCGCCTTGACGGTCGGTTCGCCGACGATGGCTACCGCTCGCAAGCGGATGTTGGCCCAAGTCAGTCCGAGCACTTGCAGAACAATGCTCAGCAAGCCCTTCAAGTCAAATGTTTCTGGCATCTGAATGCCAGCCTGTGCAATGGCGCCGAAGAGCCACTCCAGCAAACCTTTTTGCAAGTACTTACCAATATTGCTGGCGAAGTTCTTGATTCCTTGACCGACGCCGTTGATCAAATTGCCAAGGAAGCCGATTGGATCTTTGATGATCAAATCAATGGCTTCGGCGGCCTTCGCAAACACATTGAGCAACATGTTGCGCAGGTTCATGATCGTTTCGATCACGCCAGCAATCTGTTCTTTCACCGCAGAAACCGCAGCGCCGATCGGATCTTTCAATGCATTGAGCGTACTGTCAACGTCCTTCTGCGCTGCTACGTACTTTTGTGAGATCGAATCGATGAGTTGATTCTGTTTTTCTTCTACCGACTTTTCTAATTGAGCGAACTGGTCGCGAATTCCAGCGGCCACTTCCTTGCCAACGGCCGCTTCGTCGGGACTGAGCTTACTGAGGACAGCCTCAAGACTATCCTTGCCCGCAGCGATGATGGCAACCACGTCGTTCAGGCCGGTTTCGACAATTGTGGCCACTTGATCGATAACGCCATCCATGTCTGTTTGGAACTTATCGCGGCCCTCTTTAAAGATACTCTCTTTAGTACTACCACCGGTAAATGCGTCGGCAATAAAACCGCCGGTCGCATAATAGACCAACAACCTTGATCCGATGAACAAATACAGTCCACGCTTTGCGGCTGAGGCGCCCTCTTCGAATGCAGTCTCGACCTGCTTGTCGAGCTCGACCATGCGTTTATCGACCGACTGTTTCGTCTCCTCATAGACCTTGCCAAGTTGTTCACTGATCCGCTTTCTTGTTTCCTCGTACTTGGCTTTACCGTCGGATTGTTTATCGGCAGTGGCTTGCAGCTTGTCGGAACGCTGGTCAAACATCTGCCCGACCCCGGCCTCGGTTGCGTTCTTGGATTGAGCTTTGGTTGAATCGAGTAGTTTGTTCTCTTCAGTGCGAGCTTTTATCGGCAGCGCTTCGGCTTCTGACTTCGTGGCCGAGTGTGCATCGGCGGCGGCCTGGAAACTCGGCTCATTGGCTTTTTGAAGTTGCTCGGGAGTGACGTTGGCCGTGGCCATTTGGTCGTCGACTGCTTTAGTCTCGGCAGTCATCGAAATCTTCGATTCAGGCACCGGGGGCGGTACCGCTTTCGCTCCATCGATCTTCGGTGGGGCACCGATTTTCGGAGGAGTTAGCGGTTCGCCCTTCACTGGATCAACGGCGGGCGGTGCTTGCTGAGCCTTTTGTGTTATATCGCCAGCGGCTTGCTGTTTTCCTTCAGCCACTCCCGATTTCACCGCGTTGTTAATGCCTTGGGCTTGATCGCCTTCTTTGATTTCCTTCGCATTTTCAACTTTGAGTTCTTCGATCTTTTTGCGCAGTGCGGCTTTGAAATCTTCCTTGTTGAACTTGCCTTTTTTCGCGGTAGCAAGTTCTTGAGCTTGTTTGCCTTTGGCTTTCCCTTGGGCTTCTTGCTCGGTGACGTCGGTGGCCTTCTCAGTTTCGGCAGCCTTCGCCTCAGGCGAATCGTGCTCACTCTGTGCCGCTCCCGCTCCGCTGACCGCGTCCAGTACAGACTTCAGTCCCTCTTGATTCGATGCATCGGCAGCTTGTTCTTGGCCCTTCGCGGTTTCTTCACCAGCGGCTTCTTGAGCCTTCTTTTCATCCTTGTCAGACTTTGGTGTTTTCGATTCGGATTGTTTTTCGCTACCTTTTTTCTTGTCAGGCTGTTTTACATCGTCAGCCGGTTTATTCTTTTCTTTGGCAGCACTATCGGATGGATCAACAGCTTTCTTAGCTGACGTTTTTTCAGACGTGACCGTAGTCGGCGGTGCGTTGTTAGTGCTCTTCGTTGGCGCAGGAGCAGGCGGCGTAGTTAAAGCAGGTGGCGGTGCATTGGTCGGCTGACTATCCATCTTGCGAGCGATTGGCGGCTGTCCAGAAAGTCGATTCAATGGACTGAGCGACGCGCGCCTCCCTTCCGTAGCCGCGCTTGCCGCCGAATCGGCTTCTATCTCGAAGCGGTCGCCGGGTTGGCTGAAGTGAACGCCCGCCTCGACAGCTTTCTTAGCAACTGTGACGGGCTGGGGACCTTGTTGAACTGTATGCGCCACCTCGTGGGCTAGCAGGTGACTGCCAGCCTTGGAGTTCGGTTGGAATTGGCCTGATCGGAAGAAGATATCCTGGCCCGTTGTGAATGCGTGGGCTTGAACTGATTTAGCCGCGTGGTCGGCCGTCGAATCGGTATGGAGGCGAACGGAGCCAAGATCAACGCCATAAGATTGTTCAAGCTTGGTTCGACTATGTTTGGGCAGTGGATGTGCAGCACTGGATTGAACGGCCCGGTCAACCGCAGTTGCGGGCGTCGCGGCAGTGTTACGATCTGTCGATCGATGAACGGGGGCTTTGATAGGAGCGGTCGCATTAACGTGCAACATCTTTCCGGCTGCATCGACTAACGCGCGAAATTCATATGCAGCTTGTTCTCGTCCAAGGAAGATGCCTCCCCCTTCACCCATGAAGCGCACCGCACTTCCGTCGCGGTGAATAAACCCTGCAACGATGGTGCCCGATTCCGGAGTCACCGAGCCGCCTCCAGGAACCATAGTTAGCTGGCCCGTGGTCAGTGCTTTGCCGTGATCGACGACGACAGCGGCCACAGTCTCCGCGGAGCGGTTAATGCGGGGTTCCGTGGCCTGCGTGTGCAGCACCACTTTTGTTTGAGCAGGATGCGCGGCGGCACGTTGAATCAATCGGTGCGGAATGTGCGAATCCATTCCATGATTGCGAGATTGGACCGATGACTTCGATGCTTCGGCAAATGCTTTCGTGCGTGCCATTCAATCGTCTCCCGATTATCCTTCAAATGCGAAGCCGTGAGCTTTAACAGTTTCGAAGTAGTCTCTTCCAAACGTGTTCATATTTACCGGTCGTGATAACTTCCGATACTCACGAGCAGCGCCTTTGAGCAAATCTTCAAGCGTTATTTTGAGTGGCTGTCCCGAGACATGCGCACTCAGGGCGCGAAAGGCCGCGTCGATC
Organism: Planctomycetia bacterium; assembly: GCA_031412515.1. Taxonomy (GTDB): domain Bacteria; phylum Planctomycetota; class Planctomycetia; order Pirellulales; family Pirellulaceae; genus Aureliella. Next base: position 5,343 of record JANODD010000399.1, read on the forward strand.
GCCACGTTCTTCAGATTTCCACCATTCAAGTCGATCTTTTTTGTAAAGGCCTTCAGTTCTTCGTCGCTCGGTCGTTGCACATTGTTCGGAAACATCGTGGACAGTATTAAGAAACGTGCGTCTGCGTCCGGCGGTGTGAAGTCGATCATGACTTGAACCCGCCTCATGAAAGCTTCATCGATATTTTGTTTTAAGTTGCTAGCCAATATCACAACGCCAGCAAAATCTTCAATGCGCTGCAATAGAAAGTTAATTTCCATATTTGCCCAGCGGTCCTGAGCCTTGTCGACATCACCTCGCTTTCCAAAGATCGCATCGGCTTCATCGAAGAACAAAAGAGCGTTGCTGCTTTGCGCATCGCTAAAGATGCGAGCCAAGTTTTTCTCCGTTTCACCCACATATTTACTGACGACGGCCGACATATCTACTTTGTAAAGGTCGCGCTCATTGGCACTTGCTAAAACGGTAGCAGCCAGTGTTTTCCCGGTACCAGACGGCCCGGTAAACAGAGCAACTAAGCCCTTGCCCATGCTCAATTGTTCGCCAAAACCATATTGTAAATAGACCTCGGATAAGTGACCAATACGATCGTTCAGTTCGCTTAGTAACTGCTTGGCTTCTGGTCCGAGCACAACCGCATTGAGGTCTTTAAGCGAGTTGCGGGGCGGAACGCGCTGAGTGAACGAAATGAGTCCATGGGCCGAGACACGTCGGCAGGCATCGTACAGAAAGTCAACTTGAGTTTTCTTAGGCGAGTTCGCTTCCCGCGATTCCAATTCGTGGAGAGAGGTGCGACGATTTTCGCTCGTCGACAATTCTGAAATGGAATTTTCAAAAGAGCTGTCAGCGTTTATGTAGGCAGTTCCGGAGTCAATTACAAGTTCTTGCGACGGTGGTTCTATTGCCGACAAACCGCGTCCGATGCTGATGGCATCGACAACTTGTCCTTGCGTGAATTGAAAGGACTGGAGAAGATCCAAGGCCAATGGGCGTTCATCTTGAGGGAGTGGCATCGACGCTGAATCAAGTTGAAACTCCCAAAGCTTTCTCCGCTGGTCTACCGAGGGTATAGGGAAATCAACTCGCGCAAACGTTCCTTTGAATTCATTGTTAGGGTCGATCGGATCCCACGCGTTCTCCGATGCAATGATGACTGGAACGTCAACGGGAACGTTCATCAGAAGTTTCCATCGATCATCGGTGCGACTTGAATCGAACAACGTTGTGGCCCGATTCCACAAGACGCAAGAATTCGTAAGCCGGGCATTGCGATAAACTCGTGAAACCCATCTCGCAAAATTACTTGTCGCAAGTCCTGCCCCCACGTCCGCCACCAGCAAACTGCGTCGATTTAAGCGTGGCAATAAAGCTCGCGAGGTTGCGACAAAGGGCGTGCCGGCTGGACCATGAATCAGCAATACCAATGGGCGAGGCAAACCGCGCGATTCGCTACCAAACTGCAGCAATTGATCTTTAACTCGCGTGTCGATAAATACCGAGTCCCAAACGCCCGCGTCATAACTGGTCGTTGATCCGTTTAATTCGAAATCATCCCGCGAAGCATTAATCACAAATTCGGCAACAAAAGGATCAACTTCAATGCGTCGTTGCGACGCACGCATCTTTTCGTCTCCGACTGCGACCAAACCATTTTGAACTAATTTGGCATTGGGGTGAAAGTACTGCAATGGATCTCTGCGTTTTCCCAACGACGGCTGAATAATCTCGGCGACAATGTCGACGGTTAGCGAACCACTGTATGTTCCATCAGCTAGTCGGATGCTCGAAAACGCCGCGCGATATTGCGGAATTCGATAGTCCAAGATCGATAACAACAGGATGTCCAGCTCCGCTGAAACAATGGGCTTTGTTCTATCCGCTTGTTCACGCAGTTGGTAGAGTTCTATTAGTCTTATCAACGGAAATGCTTTTGCCGGCGTTAACTTCAGCCGACTGAGTATCCGTGTATGTAGAGTGGTTGCCAGGCGGACCTGTTGTTCCCACTGGCAATGCAAAGCGCGATCGCCGATTTCGCAGTACCATTGGAAGGGCGATTCAAGACAATTTTCAATTGCGTTCGCAGATTGTCGACTTAAAGCGAATTGACGAATGAAATACGCCTTTGCCAAGTGGCTCACGCGAATGAGTTCGTCGTCGACATACTCCCGGTAAGTTTCGTACTTCGTTATTGGACCAATTTCAAAGGCGATCTCAGGTCCGATCGCTCTTGATTCGCCGGGTAGTTCTTGATCGTCTTCGGAGTTTTGAGATTTCGGTAAACTCATGATGTCGAGCCCAAGTCTGACGTCTGGAAAACGACCTTCACAATACGCTTGTTCACGAAGTAATCAAACGGTTCGAAAGCTCCGGAGACTTGAAGAACGACATCGAGCGGTTTGCGTTGCAAGGCAACCACAATGCGGTTGTCGCTGGTGTGGACATACCCTCCTCTTCGTATAAACTTATCGAGCAAATACTCGCTACTTGCATCTTTATTGCCTTTGATCCAGCGTGACCAATGGCGTAAGACAACATCAGCAGCCGCTGCGCAGTTGCTGTTAAATGGCTCGTCGAGTGATGAGGGCATACTGGAATTCCAACGAAGCGGAGACTCGCAATTTGTTGAACATGCAACCGGCCAACCTAAATCTCCAAAAACACTCTGGGTCGAACTGTCGACGTAGACATCGACCCTGCCCCCCGCAGCTTCGGTAAGCGATTCCGCCCACCCCGCGATGATCGCTTTGGCTTGCAGGGGGTCGGTTGTAACACCGGTAAATGGCAAAACGCGAGAGGTACCGTCCCCACCGAGCAAACAGTATTTTCCGCTCGGCGTCCGTTGTGTGCAGACTTGCAGTTGCGTGGTTTGAGTCCAAACGCCTTGGTGAATGAGTGTTTTCGCGAGCCTGCATTGAAACGACTCGATTGCTGTTCGATTTGTCGAGAGTGGCCGATCGCAAAGTTCACACCAAGTCACGGGAGCAACTAGGTTGGCAATTGCCATTAAACCGCAATCTTCGTTTAACAATTGCGTGCTAAACAGTTGGTCTGAATTCCAACTCAGAGCGAGATCCAACATGAACTTTGCAGCAGTCGATTCGGAGTCATCGGGAAAGTGGCAATTCCGCGCGATGGACGTCAATCGTAAGTCACTGATAGATCGCAACAACAAGAACACACCGGCGAAGTCGCTCCAGCCTTGCGGTCGTGCTTCTTGCCTTATATTAACCTCAGAGGTCATAACGCGGGTGGATTCGGTGGCCGCTTTGTCATCTCGGTTGTGTGAACGTTTGCCTTGCTTAATTCGTTTCACTTGAGGACATAGCGCGGAGGCATCCGAACTGGTTTTATTACTAGTTGTTCCTGTTGAATTGTGATTTGAAGTACTAAGCAGTTGTTCAACGAAAACTGCCAACGCAGGCTCTCGACTCCAGGCAGGACAAACTTCGGTGAGCAAGCCGAAGGCGAGCAATCGATTTTGGGCGGAGACGGGTTCGCACTGGTCCCACTCTGCATAAAATCTCGTGGATACCGTCTTCCAAGCGTCGATCCAAGCTCGCTGGCGATAGGTCAAATTTGGTGGACTAGCGGTTGCTTCCGATTGCTTAGGCGCATTGCTCAACCAGACTTTCAGTCGCTGGACCAACCAATCGATATCCAGCCAATCCATTTTCGATACTGCTGCGTCAATCGCTGCGTTCCAGCCATTGATCCTTGTCGATATAGGCTCAGACCCAGACAAGTGTTGAACAAGAAACTGGAACGCGCTGGAAACCGCTTCCGATAGATGGGTCTTATCATTCCAATCGGTGCGCACGGACAAGCGGTGCTTGAAAGCATCGTAAGCGGCAGAGACCTTTGACGAGTCAAATTCGAACATTGCATAGGACTGTACTAACGCGAGTGCGGCCGCAAAAATGGGACGTTCGAGTTCAGGATCGCGCCGAAGATCAAAGCCACGCACACCGGCTAACCACAACCGCTCACGAACTTCTACTGAGGTTCTGCGCAAGGCCGAGCCAAGCAGGCCAAGTTGGGCAAGTCGACCGGCAATCTCAGGCCAATCGTCGATGACATCGAGCCACAGCTTATCAAGTTCTCCGGATACGTCTCCCGAGGTTACGTCACCAGCCTGCGTATCGTCAGATATCCGCCGGGAGGTACTCGGTTCCGGATTCCCTAATTTGGAAAACTTTTTGTTAAAATTGTCGAAGAACCACTGATTGCTAGGCTGACCACCGAGATGTGCTTTTAGAAAAGCGACTAAGTACTCGACGCGATTGGGGAAACGGCGAATGGTCTCGCGGTCATTGCGATCGATCGTTTCCGTTACAGCTTTTGCCATCGCGCGCCCCATACCATTTGCAATTTCAGCTTGAGAATATGCCGAAGTGTCGACAGTGAACTTAAGGTTTACTGCGCGAATTAACATCACTTCATCGGTGGCTGCTAGTCTCTGGGCTAACTCTGTCTCCATTGCACTAAGCACATCCTGCGCAGCCGCACTCTCACACCACTGCGCATGCTTTGAGCTTGCTCGATACTTCCGGTACCAATGTTGAATACGAATTGAGGTCATATGGATTGTCTTTAGGGAGTAGGAGAATTAATCTCCGCAGCTAGCCGAAGAATGGCTTCTTTGTTCGCCCCTGTAATCGACTGTGCAAGCTCCTTTAAATCGTCGCTGCCTGTGTCTGGGATTGTTTCGGCCAAGCCACTATCATTAGAGTTCAATACGCTTTTGAGAATCGGCTTTCTTTTCTCGATGGCTATCTGCTTGAATCCATCAAAAAAATCTTCGTGTTTCATTCCGGCGACAACTGCAGTAATTGCGTCGACGTTCAATTGTTTAGCAATCTCGGATACAACCTCCTTAGCTTTATCCGATGAAAGAAAGGCGGTTACAAAACCGCCAGGGCTTTTCTCGGCAAGCTTTTGCGTGATGGTTTTTCGCGCGCTGCTATCGGCGTCTTGAAGTCCTTTCAAAAAATCAGCCGGTTGTGCGTTTGCCAGGAGCTTCACCACTGCGGTTAGGTTAATTACGCCGATCAGCGCAACCGCAAAATCATCCGCGTCGAGCTTTGCGATTTCCTGTACAAGCTTGGCTTTGTGAATCTTTGACAAGTTGCTTAGGTTCGCAATTGTTTCTTCGACGATGTCTGCCGCGACTGATTTAACGAATGAGAAATGCAATAGCTTCTTCACTAAATCAGTGGTTACTGTTTGGACCTTATTTAGCCCGTCAACGAAATCTTGAGGAGCAACTATGGTTGCACACTGGCCGATAACATCTTGTTGTTGCGAACTGTCGATTGTTTCCAGAATGTTTTTGGTTAATTGTGGATAGATCACTTTTTTGTTTTTTGAAAGTTCCAAACCGGTAGTTACGGTGTCCACGGCTGCGCCGTCCGCAACACCGGTTACAACATTTCTCTGTTGTTCTGTTGTTAGCGATTTTACAAATTTAGCGGTCTCATCTATGTCATCTTTCGACAGCAGTCCGGGTTGGAATGGGATTTCGCTATTGGTACCGGCGATGGCCCCGTGTACTCGGAGTGTACCGAAAATGTCTACGGACTGATCGGAGTTTATCGACAGTATTTTCTTGAATTCGCCATCACTGTTTGTGGCTCCAAAAGTAATGTGATTGGTGCCATCTTCGTCTGCGGGCATGGCAAATTCCAACACATTGCCGAACGGCTCGTTCTGCTTACTTGGAACTTGAAGTTCGCTAAAAATCCCCCAGCCTATGGTCCTCTTCGTAGTTTCAGTAACCGCCCTCGGTTGTAATTCGATTCCCGCCCCATCCTTGAATTGCAAGTGTCCCTCAGCCACGATGCGGTCGGCGTTTAAGTGGATTTGGGTGGAAGCTTCTTCTTGGCGAATAGAAAAAGGCTTATTTCGCTTCGCAATATCGTCGAGACCACTGGTCTCTGTGTCGACAGCAAGTTCGACGACAGCGAATCGCAATTTTTTGTCAGTGGGATCGCCACCGTTGATGATCATAGTTCGACCAAACAGCTTCGTGTCTGGTTTGTTGGCTTCGCGCGTGGGCTCACGCATATCATTCGGAAATTCGATGCGCTGAGCTATCAAGCCTCCGTAGTAACGTTCGGTTTCGTCGAGTGTCCAGACTGCATTGATGCGTTCGATCCGCCCCAGAAATACAGGCCACAGAATGTCTGAATCGAACTTCATTGCTTGGGAAGCCGTGAATCCAAGATCCTCGATCGGGACATCGGATGGTGTCTTGACGCTGCCCGATTGCCGTTTTGACGTGGTCCGCACGAAAACTTCGGGTTCATCATGAATACGCTGCATCGTACCAAGTTCACCTTCACAGTCATCGTCCAAAGTGTCATCGATTTCGTCGTGAATTTCACGGAAGCGGATCCAAACGTCGTAGCTAAGCCCCGGATCGAGAAGCTGATTGGTGCGCAGAGCAGATAGCGATTTAGTTAAGATGATCTCGCGCCCGTAACCATCAAGAGCCATTCCAGGTCGAACTTCCAGGCTTGGGCGCTGCGGATCAATTCCTTCGCAATTAATCGTCAATCCGCATAGAATTCCCCAGGAGTGCATGGCAAGATTATGCTGCCACCGCCGCTGGATGTGAAAATCTCGCTGCTCCTCAAGGTCCGAGGCTTGAAGAATGCGATGATCTTTAAACGACACTTTTTCCGGAAAATCAACGGCCATGATATTCGGTACTAATTAGGAGTTGCGGAAGTCGGTGTTATTTCTACTTGAAGCTGGACGATTGCGTTGTCATCGTTGACGCCGACAATCAGTAGATTGACCAAGGGTGTGTTTCCAAAATCATCTGTTACTGGGAACTGGAGTGTCGCAGGTGGAGTTTGTGAATCCGTAAAAAACGCGGCCAGATCGACTTTCTGTCCCTTAACAAGCTGTTGCTTTGATGTAAGTGAAAATCGCAGAGGGACTTTGATGGCGTCGTCCTTCCTGATAACCGTTACATAGAGTTTGAGTGACCTTGCGGCCGCATCGTTGATGTTTTGAAGTGCTCCAGAGATAGCGAGAATACCGCCTGACAGTATGCATGTAGGGGGCTCAGGTTCAAACGCGAGTGCCTTCGTAAGCACTGGAGCGGTCGGTTTTGGGTCGCTCGAATCGGAGGGTGCTTGGAGGCTGATGATTAAACCAGGCTGTTTATTCTTGTCATCGGTGTAGACTCTCAAGTTCTCGTGGACTTCCACGGAACCGTCCGCAAGAACCGAAAGAATGCCTCGTGGGAAATACGATTGGAGGCAAAGATCGGGACCATGGGCGCACTGAGTGGCTTGTCCAATACTACAGCGATAACGCTGTGGATTGTTTTTCTCTCCAGGGTCCAGAATTGAGATTCGCAGTTCTCTGAATGACTGCTCATCGATTTTGCCTTGTGCCAGGTAGATACTGCCTGCGGGCATCTTGGTTTCGTTCGGACTGAACCCTATAAATTCAACTCCAGGACGTACCGGCTCAGCGCTGCGATCATCAGTCGTTTTCGTCGTGTCACTTTGGGGGCCGATTGCCAGCACGGCTGCTTCGATACGTTCTACGCCAAACCTTTCAATAGTAACGTTGACTTGAGTTTTCAAGTGAATTGCATTCGTTGTCTCCCACGTGATGGCATCTTTAAAATATTTTTCACTGGGATCGAAGTAGCCGACAGCGAATCGACGTGTATCGCGCGGAACTTCAGGACCTAACAAGATTCGCGATTGCCCCGATGGAGATTCAATGCGACTTCCCGACGCAGAGACATACTTACGGCCGCTGTCAATTTGGAATTGCACCTCAACTTCCGTTTCAGGTTCAGCCTGCACGCACTGACTCTGACTCTGACTCTGAGTAGGAATAGGAATAGGAATAGGAATAGGAGTAGAAGTAGAAGTAGAAGTAGAAGTAGAAGTTTTGAAACGTCCGAGATACACCGAATCTTTGTCGGTGATTTCGTTCACATTTTCGTTCGCAGGTTCGACGATCAACTCCGGAATCTCGGACCACCGAGCCATACCAAGTGAGGTTGTCCGTCTAGGAATTTCAATCGGCGCGTACTTTAGCCATACATGTAGTTCAGATTTTGCATCTACTGTGGTGACTACGCCTGGATGGTCTTCGCCGACTAGCAGCAAGCGACCTGAATTGTCGATAGCAGCCCCCGGACTCAGCTTGTATTTTCGTGCTTGTTGTCCCATCGGAATTTCAACCAAGTTTAGCAATCCGGCAATGACGCCTGCTGAGTGGGCATAGCGACTGTGACGTTGTTGACCATTGGCGATTTGTTCAGCGTCGTGATTCAACGAAGCTGCATTAAGAGTCTGCCCTTCTGCATAAGTCGCGCGATCGATGGGGTCCGCGACAAATTCATTTTGAACCGTGGCCATGCGAAATCATCTTTAGTTGGTTGTGTCTACTTTTCTAAATGTTTTGGATGCTTTCTATAAAATCATTTCTTGCGTCCGTTTCTCTTTTTGCGTGGCGATGGGACGGCTTTCTGTCCTCCTGCCCTATTGTTGGGTGGAGCCTCATTTGCAATGTATTCAGACGATTGCTGCGTTGCTTGCTCTTGTTGTGTAAGGTCGCTCGAATCGCTTCCCTCCGCCGCGTTTGACGGCGGTGCTTCTGTCTCCCCAGCGCCACTTGGTTGAGAATCCTGCGACTGATCGGCAGTCCCCTGATCGGCAGTCCCCTGGTCGCCGGTACCTTGATCGCCGGTACCTTGATCGTCGGCACCTAGATCGCCGGCACCTAGATCGCCGGTGCCTTGGTTGTCAGTGCCTTCACCACCAGTACCTTCACCACCAGTGCCTTGATCGCCAGTGCCTTGATCGCCAGTGCCTTGGTCGCTAGCACCTTGGTCGTTAGTATTTGGCTCGTTAACTTGACCTAATGTAGGCGGCCCAGATGGAACCGGAGTAGATGCAACCTGAACGGTTGGCTGAACCGAAGGTGCACCGAAAGCTAGAACTGTTTCAGATGTACTTTGATGGCTATCGCTCGCGTCATTCCAGAGCTTCTTGCATAGCACGGCGATGGAACTACCGGGTTGAGACGAGTTGGGTTCGTCATAAAAAATCGTTCTAAGTTCCTTTACGGTTGAAGGAATTTTCCATTCCGTTTTTTCCAGTTTTACTTGACCTAGGGTTGCCGCATGGTCGGTTTCCTGGAATTCTCGGCCGATCCACCGACGCAAATCGAACGCATTGGGCGTGGATGTAGTAAACTTGCGATAGGGATATCGGTCGTCAATCCAGGCCACTTGTTGCTTGTTCTTTTGTGTCCTCAACCAGACTCGTGCGATGGGTATTGCCGCACACTCGTCCGCGACGGGGCAACATTCGGACGGCATGCGCAAGCTGAAGCACATCCAGGAGAGCAACTCAACGAGTGCTTCAAGCTGAAAGGTCGAGCCGCCTACTTTCTCCTGAAGCATCATTGGCCAATTGCGAAGCAATTCGGGAAATTGTTTAGTCTTGCTTGTCAGCCAATTTTTAATCTGCTCCTGGTGGTTCTTAATGGTGGCCGGCTCATCGTCTTTCCACCATGGTAACTTCTGTAGTTCATCAAGCAGTTTCAATTCAGGAGAATCTTCCTTGGCAGGCGTTGACGAAGTCGTCTCTTCTAAAGGGAAATAAACTCGCTTCCAAGAAACTTTGGCTCCAACTTTGAAGCGAACTACACTGCAGTTTCGCGTTCCGTCTTTTGACGCGCCGACTGATTTTCGCGCATCGATATCGCAAGGTTCCAAAAAGTAATCGAACACGGCGAGTTCATTTCGTGGAATATTCCCATAAGGACCCAATTGAATATTTTCGTCGCTGCTCTCACACGATGCGCATGGCCCGGTGGGCAGAGGGATGTTGATTGATGAGTCCACAACGCACAGACGTTGACATGCATCCAGTCCGTATCCGGAAGAGATATTGAGCTGCGGCTCATTTTTCCTTGCATTTACTGCAGGGGACATGCGGAGTCCACAGACGATTCCCCATGTGTTGGACATGGGCTGTAACTCAAGCCGCTTTTCCGCCCATTTTACGATGGACTGAAGGTCATCATCGTTTAAATATTGTCCTGGGAAGAAATGAGGTTTAATGATCTCGAGATTCGAAACACTCGAATGCGGCGATGAATAAGCGTTCGTGTTCATTAGTCAAGTTCCCCTACATAGCTATTTTGACGCTTGCGGTGAATGATGCGCGTCCAGCTAACGAATAGTCCGCCTTCGGTGCCGTTCCCGGATCGTGAATAGTCTCGAGCGGTCAATTCGTCTTTGCTTAGCGGTTCAGTGCGTTTGGCAACTTTTCCGTTGAGGTGATCGCCGTCTACTGCACGACCTCGACTATCAACGATCATGTCACAATTGAGGGCTAAGCGGAGCTTTATCGCACGTCGACTTTCTAGTTTCTCTGTTGGAAAATGGATCAGCAACTGACGCTTGTCTTGGCTCAAGTGAGCGAAGACAGGATTGATGACTTCAGGTGGATCATCTCCGTCCATGTCATGATTTCCAACTTGACAAAAATCTAACCGAATGAGTTGAATCCAGTAGTTGCTGTTCCAGATTTCTTCTTCTTTACCATCGCGCGGAAGCGAAATGGCTCGATCGAACGTGATGGTGATATGCCCAATGTCACCCGAACATCGGTTCCGAAAGGCTTTCCGAGCATCTTCGTATAGGTAGTCACTTGGTTCCTGGGTTATCATCTCCAGCAGTTCGGTCCTTTTGGCATGGTCCCAGTTGATACCGACAATGTGCGTCAATGCTTCACCGTAAAAAGGACTGTGAACAAAACGGCGTCCCAAATCGCTCGCTTTCCAGTGTGACTGCTCGTTAGAGGTCTTTTTATAAATTTTCGCTAAAGGGACGAAGCCGGGTTCGCTGCACTCACATGGCGGCCAGATGGTGTCAGGGTCCCGATGATGATTGCAGGCGTCTGGATCGTGGTATTGGTCCAGTGTTAATGGATCGCTCTGGTGATCCTTTACGTGGGGCAGTTCGGCGGGCCGGTAGGATCGTGGTGGAGTCCAGCACTCATTGCAAAAGTCTTCAAAGCCAACTCTTGCGTACTCTTGGACTCGGTTATGCTTTTCTTTTACATCCGAACAATCGTCCAGAATGAGTGGCACGAGTTCACGATTGCGGGTGCAGAACCGCAGTCCTACCAGGAAGGGAGAATCGTCTGGAGCTGCTTCCTGCGACCTCTTACCAAAACCCCGGAGTTCATCTAATTTAAAGCGGATGCGATCACGAATTACCAGTTCGCGTCCATAGCAATCAAGGGCGACACCTGGATGCAAGGTGGTACAACCATCGTGTTCCAATTCAATTTCTAGGCCCCAAACAATGCCCCATCCATGAAGTCCCCATTGATGCCATTGATGATGCGAAATAAGGTAACGCTGTTCGTCGCCAAAATCACGGGCCGTCATGTACTTGCCGGTAAAATAGTGATTGCGTTCGTCAAAGAAATGCATGGCGATGCTCCTAACTTGATTCGATGTGCTAAATTTGATGGGTGGTGATTGGCTTGCCGACTTCCACCGCTGGAACATCGGTTTTTCGATCCGGTAAAACCATTCCGAAACTGATGCCGAGGGTTGGCGGTCGTTCGGCGGTCAGGGTAGGAATGGGTCGATCTGCGAGAATCGTATCGACCCCGACTGTTGATTGAATTCCGATACGAAGTCCAGGTCGTACCAGCGTAACCTCACCTTGACAATGGGCAGGTTTCTCCGATTCGATCATAGACTTGATCGTCGCTAGGGCACCTCGCTCAGCGACCCAACTTTCTGGCACAACCACTCGAAAGCGAAAAGCGTGGTGTGTGTAGACGTCCAGTTCCATGCGCTGAGGCGGAAGCAACTGGCGTTTTCCTAAGACGCTATCGTCACCCAATTGAATTCGATTACTGTCGTTGATGCCCGCTAGCTTCAATCGGCGATCGCTGGTTCTCGCTGTGCCAACGGGATTGGACTCTCGCTCTCGAAAACCTTCTATGATCCACGGGAATCCTCGCATTTGCTCTTCCGTCAGACCGGTTAATGCCGCCAGCACCGCCTGGAGCATTTGCTTAAGATGGGCTGGTGTACCGCGGATTGAACCTGCCTCGAGTCCATTCTGCTTATCAGGCTTTGCGATGATGAAACTTGAGAGTCCACGTAGGAGCGCTCTTTGTTGAACCGCGTTCCAATGCTGCGGAAACTCAACGCCAAACATTTTAGCAAGCCGCGGCAACTGACCGGCCTCGGCTGTGTTTGGATCAAACAGTTGATAAAGCCGATCGATCTGGCTATCGAGAGCATCCCAGTCGGTTTGAAACACCGATAGAAATCGCTCGAGAAAGTCGCGGCTTGCGTCGTCCTCAAGCATCACAGCGGGAAGGAAATCGACGTAGGACTGTCTTGGTCCGCGAGCAAGCAGCTGGTGTACAACCGGCGAGGAAAATCCATCGCCATTCAACCGAATGCGAAGCCAAAGAAACTGTCCAGGCCGACTTCGAACCAAGAAGTCGCTTTCGAGCGGTTGGCCTTGTTTAAGCTCGACTTTGCCAACCAGTTTTATACCTGCATCCCACTGTGTTGACAGAAGAGAAAGTCCCTGGAAGTCTTCGTCGTCGCTCGTTGTGGTTGAAATTTCAACTGTGGCGCCCACGGGTAGCTGTGTGAGTTCGAAAAGGATGCGATCCCAGTGATGTTTGTAGTGCTTGCTGTCGACGCGTTGACTAACCCAATAGGACTGTCCCTGGTCGGCTTCATCCTCGGTACCGGTCATCAAAAATCGCTTGCGTGGAAACTGAGAAGGATGCGTCGTAACGCGTTCGCCTACTCGGTAGCGTTTTTCAAAAGTGTAACTAGGAAGATTCTCTAAAACGCAGTCACCCATTGCCACGAATCCGTTACTCAAATCGCCAACCTGCATTTCAGGTGTTATTTCTATAAACTGAAATTCTGGCGGCGTATTTGCTGAAGACTTTGGCAAGGCTCGATTGCAAACACAATTCAATTCGGGCGGAATGACGTAAAGGATTCCTTGTTCAGGCTTCTTGGGATCCACAAAAGTTGCATAGACGGGTGGGACTACAAATTCTGTGCGATCGATTTGAACGGTCCGCCACTCACCCCCGCCGCGGGTCGTAGAATAAGCGCGAAACGTATTAAAAATGCTCGAGTAGACGATCGGCTGACCTTCTCGAGTAACAAGGATGTTCGTCGCGTCTACCTCTGCAATTTGAATCCAATCCTGATTGATGCCATCAAAAACATACATCGCTCGCGTTGTGAGCAGGTGAACGTTTTCGCAAGAAGCAACAACTTCAAGCGGTTTCTCGTTATTGCCGAAGCTAGTGCGGCTTTGGGTCGACCAATTGTTCAGTGCTATGCAAAGAACCTCGTTAGCTTCTGGATTCACAATGAATAGAAAGCGAGAATTGGCTGCTAACGACCATTGGAGAGCAAGTTTTTCAGCCGGATTTGTTGATATCTGTTGACTACCGAGGTTAAGAATCGGTTTGAATGGTCGGGCTAAATTGTGAGGGAGGTCATAGGAATCGAACATCCATACGATACCGGTCGAGGGTTGGACAAAAAAGCATCGCAACAATGCGTCGATGGCGAATCCCTGAGGAAGTCTCAGCCGACCCAAACTGCCATCGATCGAATCGGGAGACAAGTAGCCGTGTTTACTGCCACGCAATCGAATCCCCGCAGAGTCTGCGGTCCAGTAGACCGACCGGCGATTTGGGGTTGGTACGACCGCGCCCCGGATAGGCACTTGATAATACTTAGGAGACTTCGCCTGTTGAATCATCGAGGTCTCCTCGCTTCAGGTCGTGTTGCTTCAAGCCGGGGGATATCGATCACGATCTGGCAATCAATAAACTCGTCGGGGTCCAACTGAAAGGATTTGCCAAAGGATGGAGACCCCTCGTCGCTTGCCTGCATGCTGATTTCGCCAACATCCTTTACAAAAGCGAGTTTTGAAGCACAGTCTCGCGCGGTAAGAACTACTTCGTAAAGGCGGCTTGGATAAACAGGATCTCCTATCTCCCAATGTTTGTGCTCACCACCAGATCCACGAAGTGCGGTGCGTTCTTCGTGTGTTAGAGGCGAGAAGAACTTCTCGATCGCATTTTGCACACCAAGTTTTGCTTGATTCTCTGACATCAATTCGTTGGGTGTAATTGCCAGCGTTACTTGAAACTTGCGATAGCGCGGACCGACAACATAAAGTTCCGTACCGATCGGCCGACTTAGATTCAGTCGACGATAGACTTCCTGCAATAGGTCCTGGCTTGGAAGGAACCTGCCAGTTTTTTGAGAATCTGATTTAACGGTAGGTTCATTGGGGATAACTACAACAGTCACTACGCCAGGAATCGAAAGTCCAACATGTTCGGGATGGTGATTCGAGAGGACAATAGCCTGACCGACACCCGGCGTGTTCTCCGCGTGCACGCGATAGTCGCCTTCGGTCACCGCCCGTCTGTCACCGCGCAGCACCGAAGGAGCTCTTTGTAAAAGTTGATCGATCTTCTCTTCATCTTGCCCCCCAGTTGCGCTGCGTGGATTAGTTACCTCCACATTAGCAATGGGAGAATCGGTGATAACGCCTTGACCAACGTTGCCGCTTGCTCCACCGCCCGCTCGATACGTTCGGGCAACGATGAGTGTATTGGGCTCAGGAATTCTCCCTTGTCTGCCATCGCCGAACTGAATCAGCCCGCTGGTCGGATTAAGTGTGAAATCCAAAGCATCACGCGTAGAATTGGTAAAATCCTCGACTAGTTTGCAAGGCTCGTCGACGTCCAGCGAGTTAGAATCAACCTGTCGCGAAACGACCAATTGCAGACTCTCAGACTCGACCGGTTTATTTCGAAGTGTGAATTGGTTTTGATCACCGTCTCCTAGTCCAACAAATTCATCATTGAATGTGGCTCGATTGATGACTTCAGCCACATTGCAGCGAATAAACGCGATGTTTGGAATTAAGCGCTGCGGATAGGCACCTTCGCCAATACGACATCGGATCCAGAAACGACTGGGATCATCAACGGGCTGCGGCGATGTGTTCAAATCACAATCTGGGCCAGGTCCGCGCAGGATGATTGTACCTTCTTTGGTTAGGACTTCAGATTCGTCCGAGATGACCGTTAGGGGACGCCACCGATCGGGTGGAGGGTGTAGATCGCCTGCGGCGATGTCTTGTCGCGATTGATACTCCCAAATGAGTGGAGGCAAGCGCTGTCCGCTACGAAACGGGATTTGGACAGACTTCTGCGGAGTTTGCATGGGGCAGTAAACGTGAAGAACAATTTGCTGAGGGAATCGAGCCTCGATGAATTTAGACGGATCATCCTTCGTAGGTTCGAAGCCAAGGTATAGCGCATTGCCTGATTGAGGGCTGGGACCAAAGGGATAGAAGGATTTCTTTCCGTCTTCATTCAGAGACGAGACATCATTGAACTTCAGCCCGTCGTAAACCTGAACTGCGTTGAGTGGATAGGGAACAACTTCAAGACCTTGATTGGATTCGAATACGAGCGCGTCGCCATTCTCACCGGTAACGACAAATCGTGCGTGTGCGGGCACGACGAGCGGCTTGGCGGAGGCGTCTGCATTGGCCGTGAATACGACGTGAGTCTGGGCAGGTATTGCTGGGTTTAGTTCGAGATTGAGCAATTTCAGGAATGCGAGATAGTTTCTTTCGGGTACCTGATTGAGTTTGTAAATCATCAACTCGGACAGCCAAGCAAATAGCTGAACGAGCGCCATCCCCGGATCGCTGTCGTTGAGATCCGTCCATTCTG
Organism: Planctomycetia bacterium; assembly: GCA_031412515.1. Lineage (GTDB taxonomy): Bacteria > Planctomycetota > Planctomycetia > Pirellulales > Pirellulaceae > Aureliella. Next base: position 21,158 of record JANODD010000399.1, read on the forward strand.
GACAGTAGCGCTGGATGCGCAGCCGTGCCTCAGAGAGGAGCTCCTCAAAGGTTCTATCATCAAGTGGAGGAAGTTCGAGTGGCATCAATAAGGACTAGTTGAAGGATTCGCTCAGGAAAAATGGATAGACCATGTTGAACAGGGCATTGTTTTGTCGAAGGCGATAATCAATTCGTATTATTAATTGCGTGGGTGAATCAGGACGTGTATCAACGCGTACTTCCAGTACATCGATTCGAGGTTCCCACTTGATAAGGCTTTGACGTACCTGAGCCTGTACAGTGCCGCGCAGACTGGGCGTGTTGGGCTGGAAAACAAGATCATGAATTCCACAGCCGTAGTCGGGCCGCATCAAGCGCTCACCACGAGCCGTGCTCAATATTAAAAAGATACTGTTTCGCACACCTTCGTCCTGTTCAGTCAATCGTATGTTACCCGATGAATCTGGCTGGATGGGAAAACGCCAACCTCGACCGAGAAATCCTTCTTTGGTTGTCAATTCCTTATCCTTTCATTGAGATGCATCAGAACGGGTCCAATTTTTTGAGTGTTAGATTTTCAATCTTCTCTTATCATCCGCCTATGTTCACGGTGCTTGTGGCTTGAACCGTTCCCTGCGGTAGCGGTGCAGGATCATTGCACGTTAAAGCCTTGTCTCCAGCTCGCACAGCCGGTTTCGAATTGATGAACACACTCGAACTGCCTTGAATCACATCTGCTTTGTTTTGAGGTGGCACAACGAACGAACCACCTGATGGAATGTGCGGAGGCTGATTGTTAGACGAGCTACCTAGGATCGCGGCTGGCTTGCCCTCGATGTTTACATTCGTACTCAATTTCGAAAGAAGTTGGCTATCGTGGGAATGGGGTACTAGCAGTGGCGATACCGGTCCTGGCGGTTGAATCAAATGCATGTCGGTGGCGATGACATGATCGCCTTGTTTAGCGGCTGGTTTTCCCATGGTATTGATCAAACTGTAGGTTGCTAAAGTAAGTTGCAAGTAGGATCGTCGGCTACCAAATCGCGGAGGCGTCAATTGATATTTACGACTTGGCCCTTAAGCGTGAGTGCTTGCGACGCCTCGATGTTGATCGCTCCTGAAGCTTTGAGGCTGATTGTAGTGGCTTCGACGGACACCTTTCCCGATTTTGCGTTAACGGATATATCACCACCGTCGCTCGTCACCACAATTCTCTTCTTGGCCATATCCATAACGATCGAATGTTTGCCTGAACCGTCGATGATCTCAATCTTTTCCTTACCCTTGGTATCATCCAATCGAATGACATGTCCAGCACGTGAACGAATAAATCGCAGGTTGTTTTCTTTGGGCTTTCCATCGGCAGGTGGAACCTTTTGTTCCTCATTCCAAATGCTGCCTAGAATAAACCCTCGTTGCGTACAGCCATGTTCAAAACCAACGAGAACATGGTCGCCAACTTCAGGTGACATCACAAATCCACGTTCGGGTCCTCCCATAGGCGAAACCACTGGGCACCAGTCACTTTCACATTGTCTTAGATGCGGAAAACGAACCTTAACGCGACCCAAGATGGTCGGGTGTAGTTCACTAACAACACCGATAGCCAAGCTGCTTACTTCCTCGGCAATCACTATGGATGCTCCTTACGTGGTTCTTCTGCGAGTTCTTCGAGTCGACATGAGAACTGTGTTTTGTAACCTGACATTCCGATGCTGTGAGTCGTCGAAGTTACGAAGTAACGCCCACTGAAACGTTTTCCAAGACCCCATAGATACAGATGCGATCCGGCCCGCAATTCGGGAATCCCGATCGTCGAACCGCTTCCAGTAATAACCATTTGGTTCTTCTCCTCCAGAGCTGATTTTGCGATAGCCATTGCTTCCTGTTGGTTTCGCGCCGGAGTTTTTGAGATGACCTCTTTGCGATCGGCCGCTACGTTCTTTGCGCTTGGCAACATGCGCGCTTTCAATCCCGCGTTTGCCCCCAAGTGTTGTTGGCCTACTTCGACTTTGATCGGTTTACCCTTGGCTTCGTCCCAGCCATTGACTTCCACTTTAGAGACTTGCTTGGCGACTTCGAGCGATGGAGTAAACTCAATCAGGGTCGCGCCATATCGCAATTCGTACACCACTCGACCGACGGTCGATGGTTGAACAAACTTCAGCTTGGTCTTGCTGCCGTTTTGACCCTCTTCGACGACAATTTCATAGCCCTCCGAACGCGCCAGCTGCATGAGAAAAACAATGTCAAACTGATTGACTTGCATCAAATGAGGATATTGAAATTCCGTATTTGGAAGTTTCCCTAAGGAGTTTTCAAACAAAACCCCTAAACGTTGACACACCTTTTCCGCGATACTGGATGCCGTCATGTCTTCATAGGTTTCACTTCTTTGTTGTTGGCAGAAGCTGTTGAGGACATTCTGGCCGCCGATTTTAACGGTTGGTTGTCCACCCGCTGGAAAGGTTGGGGCCATTGAAGTGATCCTGCCTTGAATCATCAGTCGCACACCATTCTTATCATCGAGATACCCCATATGCAGACGCACCGGCTGCTCCGGGTTTAGTCGCTCGGAGTCGTGATGTTTGAAAGTGCGTTTTTCCGCATCCCAGTTGTTGAGGGTGAAATCAAAAGTGTCAATCGCGTTAATATCATCCTTGTACGAAACTTCCATGACATCATGAAGCAACGCTCCACGCTCAGGCCTGTTCCCCAGATAGAGTTCAAAACGTGGGACATAGAATGTCCGATTTTGAAAGATAGGAGTTGTTCCGAGAGCGTTCACAGACGACCTCCTGCGGTTTGAGTAACCCGCGAATCGCTTGGAGGCAGTTGCAACTCAAGCCCAATCGGAAGCCGTTTCAAATCGCTAATCCGGTCAAAGTTGCCGTTGGCAACGACGCGCCACGCTGTCGGAGTTCCATACTCGCGGGCCGCAATGGAAGCTAGCGTGTCTCCAGCGACAACAACATAACGCTTCGTGTGATCAGAAGATTGGAGGTTGAGCTCCTTGACTTGTTCCTCTAGCGTTTTGTACTCGCGAAACGTTACCGTTAATGTCGCTCTGAGAGGGATTCCGTGAGGATTGAAGAGCGTAAACTTTTGTGAAATGCTTTCGACAATCGCTCGAAAATTCAGTCCACTTCCCCAATGAAATACGATCCGAGGAGGTGCGTGGGTTTTGGGTTGAATTTTGACCAACTGGTAAAATGAACGGGTTTGATCTTCGACGCTTACAGCGCCCGTGCCCATTCCGCCTTTGTCAGTTGAGTCGAAAAAAAGATCGAGCGTCAATTTTTCGTTCTGTCCTGCTACGAACTGAAGTAGCGGTGAATCGAGTCCGGGTATGGCAATTTCGGCGATCTGTGCGCCTTTTGAAAGCGTGTATTCAGTGGGATTGAACTGCACAGAGAATTGTTTGAACAAACCGCGACCACTGTCGATGGCGAGTTCATCGGCGTCGATAATTTGAATTTCAGCTTTTTGCAAATCCATAATTGGCAGTTATCGATGCTGGTTAGTAATGTTACTCGACGAATCAATGCTGGTTAGCTGAGTTCTAGCGCGAACTGTTGCCAAATGAGGCCGACTGCGACCGACGTTCCTCGTCTTGAGTTGCTTTTTGAATGCGACGCGCGACTTCTTGAACGATCGCTTCAATCTGTTTTGGGCTTAGCGGTAGTTCGCGATCTAACATGGTTACTTCCGTGGAAAAAGATCCGACTTCAATGGGCACGATGGGTTACTCCAGACATTTGAGTTTGCATTAATTGATCCAAGTCAATCCTTCGTGACAGATTTCAAGTGACTCCAACGCGATATTGCTCTGCGCAGCATTGAGCTCTGGGCCTGTCCATTTGCATGGAAAAGCATTAGCCAATTCCAGGATCATTGTCGGTTTCCTGCCGTCGACATCGTACATCATGATGCTGGCATTTCGTCTGAATCGGCTTTGTCCGCGCAACATGCTTGCGTACCACTCCCATACCAAGCGGCTTACGATGCCGCGCTTCAACACCACATTGGACTGATTAGCTCGTGTCGGGAACTTTAACATTTCGCCGTTTCGTCCACCTTCGGCATAGTCTTGAACCGGCATGTCTAGCGACAGACCTGTGCACTCACTAAAACCGCCAAGCTGCACGAGGTCGAATCGGAGATCGAATCGAAATGCGATGAAGGGTTCGTCGCGAAGCAGATCAAACATGCTGGCCTCCAAAGTTCCCGAGACTAAAAGAACTGTCTTGACCGCCAATGCGTATCAAAACAAATTCTGCTGGCGGCGGTGGCTTGATTGCGATATCGCAAATCAATCGAGATTGATCTACGACATCAGTGGGATTGTTTGACTCGTCGCACACGATGCGAAACGCTTCCTCAGGGGATTCACCATCCAACCGGGCCAACCTCCACTGTCGCATCAAGAAATTGCGAACCACTCGTTCCAGGTCGATGCGTGTTTGAATACTGTTTTCGACATGTACCAACCACTGGGAATTCTGCTCCAGGGATTCTTCGATCATCATGACCAATCGTCGTACACTTATAAATTGATATGATCTCTGCCCGCTTGTTACTAGGTCGATGAGAGTTCGTGCCCCAAGGACTCGGACTCCGCGTGCTGTCGTTGGCTGAATGACATTGACTCCGCTCTGGTTGAGCCATCCGTGATCGTCGACGCTGACCGAAGTCCTGGTGCCCAGTGCTTCGGAAAGGATCTCGTTTGCCGGTGACTTGTGGACACCCTGCTCGAGGTCAACACGAGCGTACAGGCCAGCGACGTGACCGCTGGATGGTAGCCAGCGGTGGCTCGCAGTGGTGGAGGGGACTGCGATCCAAGGATAGTAGAGTGCGGCGTACTGGCCCGCGAACGATTGCAATTTTTCCGACCAGCTGACGGCTTGTTGTGGTGACAAGTTATTGGGGCAGTCCAATACAGCAAATCGATCTTTCAACTGCATACAGTGATTTAGCAATTCAAACTGCGTGTCCCTTTGTTGGTCGATATCGAACTCGACTCGCGTTTCAACATCTTGACTAGTATTCGATTCCTGCTTGGCGCTAGCACACTTGTTGCGTACTGCTACATTTTTAGTTTTGATCGGACTGTACCACATCAGATCCGGCATCGCGACGATACTGGGCTCATCGATCTCTGCGAGCGCAGCGAGTCCCCAGCGCTTGTTATCATCACCTACTACTCCCACGAAATGGATCGGGTTGAAGCCATCGAGCACCGATCTGGCCGACCGCGAACTTTCAGCAGTTGGCCAAGTCAAGTGGCGGGAATTTTCAACTCGAGAAGAGTCGGTATACGTCTCATGTCCGCCCATCCCTACCACTCGATGATCAATAATTGCATTTAAGTCGTGAGCGAATTCGGCTTCGATTAAGCTTGACCCTGCATAGGAATTTTGCTGTGATCGCTTTACGGAGCCATTGCCAGTTTCCCGACCATTAAGCAACTTGAAAAGCGAACGTGACGCGTCGGGGTCGCATGCAACATCCCGCCACACCTCCATCGTCTCGCCATCGAATTCGATGAAGAGGTGAAAGCGATTTGCATCTATCGGAACGATTCGTATGGAAATGAGTCCACCGCTTAGTCCGGGATCTCTGGCGCGAAGCTCGTATATCTTTTGATTCTTAGAATTCACGAGAAAAGTCGAAGGTCGATGCGATTGGGCATCAGGGTTGCCAACACGAACTATCCAAGCCGTTTTTCCGCCGTTGGCAAAGAATCCTCGCACGCAGTCGGGAAGATAGGCGTAAGGTAATTGATCCCGACCGTAGCGTGATTGAAATTGCGTCCAACTATGAACTGGCAGTGGTCGGTGCAACGGACCTCGTTCGGTAACACCAACAAAGCCGGTGATGTCTGTACGAGTTTCCTCGACGTACCCACTGGGTGCGTCGGTTCTCTCAAAGTAGACACCGGGTGGACGTGCAAATACCATCGCGGTTACCTTTAGCTTTCAGGCTTGAATTCAAGCGTCTCGACAACGATTTCAAGCGTTTCGATAGCAACTTCGCTGTTCTTCGCGTTCAGTGAAGGGCCTTCGAGTTTGTTCGGCCAACCGTTTGTGAATGACCAGGTTAATGCAGCTTTGCGATCCTCGCCCAGCAAGGTAATCGAACCCGATTGGCGATACGGTTTGTCGGAATCGATCACCGATTTTCGCCAGTCGTACAGTGAGCGATCTTTTGAAAAGCCCCGCTTGAGGACGATGTTGGTGAACTTTCGCATGCCCGGCAGTTTTCGCATGTGCGGTAGATCTTTGCCGGATCGATATTCGATCACGTCGTTATCCATCGTCAGCCCTGTGCACTCTGAGAAGCCCGCTATGATGTTGAGCCCATCAATCGTTACTTGAAAGTTATAAGACGCAAAAGGATATTCGTCGGCCATAAGGCGACCTCCAGAATGGATAAGGCACTAATTTAAAATTGGAATTACTTACGCGACCGCATCGGCTGTCTTCTGTCCGATTCGGAATATCACAAACTCTGCCGGGCGTACGGGACAGATACCAATTTGGCAAATTAACCGCCCGTTCTGGATGTCATCCTCGTCCATTGTTGTCCGATCACATTTGACGAAGAATGCCTCTTCAGGCTTAGCCCCAAAGAGCCCACCATTTCGCCAAATCGTCATTAGGAAGTTACTGATAGAACGTTGCACGCGGCCCCAAGTCACTTCGCTGTTGGGTTCAAACACAACCCACTGTGTTCCTTCATCGATCGACTCTTCGACGTATAGAAACAGACGCCTGACATTGATGTAACGCCATTCTGGATCGCTGCTCATCGTTCGAGCTCCCCAAAGTCGAATGCCGCGGCGATCGCTGCGAAAGTCGCGTATGCAGTTCACTCCGATCGGATTAAATACATCCTGAACGGCCTTAGGAATTGGTTTCTCTAAATCCTTGGCACCCACGACGACCGCGTTGGCTGGTGCTTTAAATACGCCTTGTTCAATGTCGGTACGGGCGATGATCCCAGTTACGTGACCTACCGGAGGAATCAGTTGGTCATCGCGAGTGTAAGGATCATATACCCAAATCCAAGGATGATATAAAGCTCCAAACGTCGTATCAAAATCGAGTTTGATAGCTTCTGGCTTCGTGTCCTGCGGCGTGGACAAAATTGCAAAACGGTCCTTAAGGTTCGTGCAACTTGTAATGAGCGATTGAGAAAGATCACTGCCAAATCTCACGTGATCTGGCGCAACGAGCAGCGACACGCCGTCAACCGTTTCCATGCTTGCAACACCGCGTCCGCGACCTAACAAATCTTCCTTGTCATTTGGTAGGACAGGGGAGGTGTCTCCTGCATAGTCTGCGAAAGCGACGCCAAAACTAGTTCCTACGCCGTCCGCCAATGGTGTGAATGAACCTCCCGAATCTGCGACCACGCCGAGACTTTGAGGTTCTGTTCCAAGCTGGACGCGGATCAAACGCGATCCGGAGTTGATTGCCATCGAGATTGAATTGGAAGCTGACCTCGAAAGCGATAGGTCATCGAAATCCTCGACAATATCCGGTCGCAACTTCCCAACATCTGCTTTGGGATCAAGTAGGAATGGATCGACAATATTTTTTGGATCCGGAGGATTCGGACCACTAAAATACAGTACCTGGACACGCACCCAATCCTTGGCATTAATAATCCCTTTAATAGACTTGCTAGATCGTACTACACGTATCAGCAAATTATTGCCCCACACCCCTCTGCCGCAGGCAAGAAAAGTTACAGTGTCCGACCCCTTGACCTTTACGCTGGCCGCAACAGCAGTTGCCGCGTTGGCAGCTCCACTCACGATGCGCCCCACATAGCAGCGCTTGCCTCCGTTATCAAAAAAGCCCTGCACCGCATAGCTCATGAAGGATGCATCGACACCTTGATGTCCGCCATACCAACGCGTGAACTCGAGCCAGCTAGTTATGTAGCGAATGTCCTCGGGGCCACGCTCGGTTGGTCCCAAGAATCCAGCTACACTCGTACTAACGCCTTCTATCGGCTTAGGACCAGTACTTACCTCTTCGACGTATACCCCTGGCGACAGATATTCAGGCATAACACTATCCTTTCAATTGCAAGTAAGCGATATGGCAACTACGGAATGACTAGGACATCGGACGGAACTGTGTTGCGAATGTTGGGCAAGAACGGGATCGTGCGAGTTATGACTACATTGCCGCCCAATGAAACCGACAGCTGGACCGGCGATGAAACGGTCTTAATAGGCTGGTCTGTATCGTCAACGTCCATGTAATCGAGAACGATGAGAAGTTTTCCGTCCTCTGAGGTTGTCACAGGGCCGGTACACATTACGGAAGTGAGGGCCGGGAAAGCACTGTTGAGTTGTATTGAAGCTCCGCTCACCGGCCGCCCTTGGCGATCAAGCACAACACCTTGAAGTAATGTTGCTGATTTCTCTTGACGACTGAAGGAATAGATTGGAGCAGGATAGAGTTCGTGGAATTGCCTTAAGCTAGTTTGGCCGGCATCTGGTATGGCCAAGCGATTGACGATCGTCGGCTGAAAACCTTCGGCAAGGATAGTAAGTTTACAAACATTGTTACTTGGAATTCGTCGCGTTGCATGCGCCAACATACTACCGTTCAATCTGAGTCGCCCAAAAAACGCAAGGTTGCCCGACGGCGACTGCTGCAACGCTAGCTCTGATTTACCCGAGAAGGGCCAATCGGCTTCCTGGCCATCAACGGACTCTGCCACCATGCGAACTGTCCCGCGAGGACGAATCGCTGTTGGCGTCATTCCACCTTGTCCGTTAGGCATCAAAATAGAATCAAACGTACTTTGATACCAGTCTCTAAGATCAAAGACGACCAGTGGTTCAATTTTCAATAAAACATTTTGCATCGTTTGCATTAGCCAACTCCAAGAGTCTGAAATGGAGTGCTGCCAATTGAGGCGACAGAAACCTCGTCTGTTGTCTGAAGCGATAGAATCTTCGCTGATCGCAGCATCACAGCAAAAGAAAGCCGATAGGGCTTGTTCTTGAATGAATCCCAAATTCGAAAACGATCCTCAATGGATTCGCATGCGAAGGAGACTCGCATCTTGTCGTTGATGCCCTGTGCAATATCGCGGACGATGACAATTGGATTCTCGTGAATCGCGAGCAACAGTCGACTTGCCTCATCATTGTTTGCCGTGACATCCTTTTTGAGAGGTGTAATCAAGTACTGTAGATTAACGCTTAGCGGAACCAAACCGACTTTTCGTGGTCCGCCATCACCCTCGTTCGCAACCGGGCGACTGATATTTCGACCGAATTCATCAGGGACAATGTGATAGAGAAACAGTGATGTATTTTCGTTCACGTCGTCCGCAGGGCTTTTTAAATCTACGATCCCGCCTTTGCTCAAGATATTCTTGAAGGAATCACTTACTGCGGATATCGAGGACATGGGTAGTCAATTGGGATAGAGATATTAAGGATGAGTCTGGTGCACACTCTCACTCAAACGTTCTTCGCCTTGATTCACCTTGAAGGCCTCGGACTCTGTGGTTCAGTTTGAGTCGCTGAAACATGCTTTTGAGCAGCGGGAATAGTCCCGGCAGTTATGATAAGAATCTTGACCCCGAGCCAAGATGTTTTAACGGAGGGATCGGCGGGTTTACCATCCATGTCGTTATTAAAATCAACCCGTGTGAATTTAAATGTGACTGCCCCCCCTTCCACAAGATTCGTCGCAAGCCCGTCATAAAATATAAGGATGCGACCAAACATAGTATCGCTTTTAACACTTGTGTTGACAAAGCTCAACCAATTCGCCAACCGATCATGTTCCGGCGTACCAGCCACCAAAGGAACCCACGCGATTTCTTCTTTCGGATTTTCGCTACCAGCTTTCGTCGAAGTTTTCACGAGTAAAGCAACCGGTTGAATCAGCACGAACTTAGTTTCCTCGCCCGCACTTCCTAAAGTTGCAACTACCGACCCCGCCTCGGTTGCTGCATTAAACTCAATCTTCACGGTCTGTGAAGCGAATCCGTTCATGCCCGAAAGCTTCACAAATTCTTCGAAAGCGGGTAGCGATGCGCATTTGCCCAGTCCCACCTTGGCTTCTACGTTGAAAACGCCGATTTCTTCAGGCATGGTTACCTCATTAATTGCTAATGGTCATCGAAAGCCGCTGACTCGTCCTACTGATGGATACATGTTAGATCTGGCGATTGGGAATGCCACGGAAGCGCTACGGAGGCTCTGGGCGTTTCCAGACTAGCAATGGTGCGGCCTGCAGATATGGAGACGAAGGATAGGAGGTCCATCACAGGTTTTACGTCAATGTACGAATGCATCAGTGCCAGTTTTGAATTTAAACGCGAGAAAGCTCGTGGCAGCGTTGTGGACCTATCGTCAGAGAGTCTTTTCGCGTGGTTGACACGGAAATGTCACCCGAGCGTCTACAAACTCGCTTGGTAATTAGAGTTACCAATGTTAAAAAGCTCCCCCGAAGCGACCCAATCTCGGTTCAATACCGTCCAGAAATCGAGGGCCATGCGACGTTCAGTGAAGGAATACGGTAACCACCCGAGTCGTTGATCACCCCAATCATCGCCCCAGGGACAGAACACTCGAAACGCCCCTCTTGATGCGGCTAAGTACTTGTCGTCGAAGCCAACGAGCAACACAGCGTGTCCGCCTTGGATCGAATCGAACGTTGGGCGGTAATCGATGTCGCCGTCATATTCAAGCGAACTCGGAACTGAGAAACCGCACGCAATGGGGAACCCTCTCGCAATCCATGACTTCAACTCTTGAGTGATAGACTCGCCGCACGTTTTGGTCCCAATTCTGAAGTAAAACGTCGCTCGAAGCTCGTCCGTAATTCCAAATGTTATGCAATCGGAAAACTTGCCAAAAAATGATGGGTCAACCGAATTTCGAGGTATTCCGAATTTTCGGATCGCTTTTAGATTCGAGCGAATTCCTGGGCAGCCACTATGTTCAAATATGGTCGCAGAACGCGTGAGGAATTGCGCAGATAAAGGCTCAACTTTTCCTAAGCAGCGATAAACAAAATACTCGACCAACTTGGTGCAAACAATTGACGATGGACATGCCACTTCTGCCGGGCTGGTCGAATAACTAAGCAGATACTCGCTCAGATCCACTGCAATTGGTAGAGGATGTTGAGGTAATATGCCATTCGGCATTAAGCAAAAAATCTCTGGGCTTTCGGGGACGAGATCTCGAAAGTCAGGGACATCAGGACGCCAGCATAAGTGCTTAGGTATAAAGACTCGCATCGGGTCTCGCCAATTCTGAGGTGCAATGAGCCAAGATGTTCATGCATTCCAAAGTCGGCTTGAAGTTAGCGTCTATTCTTAGACTGACTACGGAAGATCAGCGGAATAGGCCCTCAGTTACGGTCGATTTCGAATTTGCACTGGAAGATAATTCCCAGACAACTGCTTCACCCGTTCCGTCACCTCGAAAGCGAATTAACGCATTCTCTTGATGATGATTAAGCCCCTTGATCGTATCATTCAGTCTCCGCTTCGGGTCGCAGTCTTTGGTCGGCGACAAGGGATCGTACACTTTGTAGGGCCAACCATCCTCCTGAAATGTCGCAAGTATCGACTCCTGATTGCGAGATTTGTGCTTGAATCGCTTAACTACAAATTCTCCCAATATCAGTTCATGTCGAATATCATCCCAGAGCGGAATTAATTTCTGTAATTCAGTAGCCGAGTTCTCGGCGCTAGTCGGCTCGGTTGCAATTCCAAGAATCGAGTCATTTGCGATGTGGAAGTTAGTGGCAGATAACGACTCAACAGGCGCGCCTTGTCGCTGCGCTGAAATAAAACAGGTGGATGTGGTCAGTGTAAAAATGCCGAGAGATCGGAAGGTACGACGGCTATCGCCGACGCTTGTTATCTCATCCGCATGCAGCAAATCGCCTCTACATAACAGCCATCTCATGTCGCTGTCAGATAGTCCCATTTGACGCAATTCACCGATCGTAATCGCAAATTGCCAAATGTCTTGCCTGACATCTTCTGCATAATCATTCGTCCGCTGAAATAAGGCAAGTGCCGATTTCATTGCCAAGGAAAACAGGTCGCAGTTGGAAGTGTTGCAGTTTCTCTCTAGTTGAATCGCTTGCGATTGGGCGTGCATTTTTTACTCAAGGGGCAGTTGAGATGAAAATCTGAGATGCAATATCGTCGACGAATAAGCCCTACTCTCGATTCCAATAATCAGGAAACACTGGCTGTGCGGAACTGGACGCTCAACCTAAATGGACGACTTGATTCGCCCGTAGAAGAGTAGATTTCACAGACTAGTGGCGAAAACCCGTCAGTGCAATGGTCAATCTAGCGTCGCTTTGATGGCAATGTAGGGAGTACCGTCGCAGGACTCCACAGAATTCCTTCGCCAGTTCCATCGCCGCGGAATTTAACCAGCGAGTTCGTTTGGTTGCGATTGAGACTCCGAATGGCGTCATGAAGGCGCTGTTTCGATTCTGTTTCCTTGCTTGGCGGAATTGGATCGGAGATTCGCTGCGGCCAGTCTTCCTCTTGAAACGCGGAAAGAATTGTTTCCTGATTCTGAGCCGGGCACCTGAAGTGCTTCACGAGCTTGCCTTGATACATCAATCTTCGCAGCTTCAAATCCCAATGCGGTTGGTCAATTCCAGGCAGTATTGGGTCGACAGCCGGAACTAGCGTGCTTCCTTTGGTAAGCAGAGTTTGCAAGTTCTTGGCAAGAATAAAGCAGCTTGCGTCACCGAGTGAATACCTTCCTCCCTTTTCAAATATTCTTTGATCGGAGCTTATATTCGAAGTCTCTCTGAGATGGGAAACTACTCCTTCAATTACCAACACGCGCAATTCCGTATCGCTATGCCCCCAAGTGCGAAAATCTGAAATCGGTACCGCTAATTGGTCGCGTTCGATTCGATTTTGCGTCGCATAGGTATTCAGTTGTTGCAGTCTTCGCAGGGTTATGAAAAGGCGATCATCGGCAAAGTCTTTCCAGCCGAGCAGGGCTTGCGCCTTAGCTGGAGTAACGCGTTCTGTAATCATCTGACAAGACTCTGATTGGGGGCAATTCAAAGTGAAGCAACTCGCTCGATACGTACTGAGCAGTACGATGGCCAATCAATAAGGTATAGGCACTAGCTTAGTTACCCACTTCGGGTGTGTAAACCACATTGGCTAGCGGTTTTTGTTGATTTTTAGAACTCGCATTCCAACTATCGAAAGTGTCTTTTTAACTTAGGATTAGGCGTGACCAAAGGTGTCACGCGGTACGGTACTCTCGTAAGCTAGCAGTCTGTTGGGACTGCCTTTGCGGAATGAACTGTAATGAATTCGGTCGGGACGATCCATCTTGATAAACGCGACTGTAAAATGGCTGGCAAGCCTGTGCAACGACAATTTGCTGGCAGAAAAATGGCTGTTGAGTGAGGATCTACGAATTGCCCAGCAATGGAAAGACCGGTTAAACCTAGCTGGCTACTCAACAATCAATCTCCATTCGAAAACGGTTCGTTCGATGGTGGTTTCGCTTGTCGGCAATTTACTTGCAGCCAAGAAGCTCACTTTCGTCGGCGGATCAGCGACACGCATGATCGTGCACGGGTTAGTCAGTGAATTGATCGAGGCCCGTGAGCTCGACTATTTCAGTCGTGTCCAAAGCATCGATGGTCTGGCTGGCTTGATGACGAAGTCGATTCGCGATCTGCGTTTAGCGCAACTGAATTCCGTCGCGTTAAAAGTGAAATCCTTCGAGTCACCAGCTAAAGCGCGGGATGTCAAGCGAATCTTCGAAGCGTACTGCAGCCGACTTGATGGCAACCGCTTAGCCGATTATGCAAGCTGCATCCAACTGGCGCGAAGTGGCATCTTGGACGGTTCCATCGAACTACCTCAAGACTTGTTACTTCTACTGCCCGAGGAACTCAAACTCAGCGTCGCTGAAGTAGGTTTGCTCGCAGGAATTGACAAGCGGTCAACAATCTGCCGCCCAACTCAGTTGGAAAAATTTTCGGACAACGCAGCTCGACAGAGAATCACGTCTCACCTGACGCAAGGCGAAGCTAAATTCAGTTACTTCTCTGGCCATGGTGAAGTCAACGAGGTTCGTGGTGTGCTGCAACGAATCCTGTCACAACAGCATGCTTGTCCAGTGAGTTTTGATGACGTGGAGATACTGCATACAGATTACCATCAGTACGTGCCGCTGCTCATGGAGATGCTTTCGACTTGGTTATCCCGGTCGGCTTCAGTCGTTAGCGGTGCAGACAATGCAGTGTTGCCAGCGGTGGATGAGCTGCCGATCACCTCCTCAGAGGGTATCGCGTGCGTTTACTCACGCCCAGGGAGAGCGCTACGCGGCTGGTTGCGCTGGGCGCGTTACGACTTTGTCGAATCAAAGCTTGTACAACTGCTGCGAGAAGGCCTATTGGCTCGTCCCGACTCTGCAGCGGAGATCGGTTACGCTCGACTAGCAAGCACGCTGAGACGCATTCCAATCGGTTTCAAATGGGAACGATATCTTCCGAAGATCGAAGAAGCGATCGCTACTGCCCGACAAAGCCTAGCCGAGTACAAAGAGAAAGGAGATCGTGATTTGCCGGACTCGCAAGCTGGAAGCATACGCCACGATAAGTTATTGGAATCGCAAGCTGGAAGCATACGCCACGACGAACCAGATCGAGACTTTGGTCTCCATGCATTGGAAACGGTCCAGGCAATGCTAAAACCAGTGGTTAGCCTGGCTCCCCAAGCGGATGATAGTGCGGCAGTCGTGTTGCAGAAGGCACAGCAGTTTTTGCTCCAGTGCGCTCGCGCCGACAACAAGCTAGATCGTTATGCCCGTGGAAAATTGCATGACGATATCGCTGTTATGTTAAGTACGCTTGATGTGATGGCGGATCCAGATTTGGATGTGTGGCAGTGGCTTGAACAGTTGCCATTGGAAAGCCGCATCCTAGCCAGCGGACCTCAACCAGGCTGCATGCATGTGGCATCACTCGAACATGGTGGTCACAGCGGTCGTCGGCAGATCTTCGTTGTGGGTCTGGACGATGGTCGCTATCCAAAACGGGCTGCGATCGATCCGATACTGCTAGACGCGGAACGACATCGCATATCGCCGTCCCTGCAATCTTCAGTGGACTCAGCCCAGTATCAGCAGCAGGCACTTAACCGAGCTCTGTACCGCGTATTGGATGATTCAAAGGCGAGCTTGCATCTTTCTTACTCTTCGAGAAACCTGGCCGAAGATCGACCGTGCTTTCCCAGTTCATCGATGCTAGAACTCTACCGAACGACATCGGGCAATGACAATGCGCACATGGATGAACTTCTTAACCACTTTGGACCCGTAGGTTCGTTTGTCAGCGAGAATCCGGACGATCATCTGGACGACAGCGATGTCGCTTTGGCAAGGTTGCTGTTGCAAACAGATCAATCTGAACGTCAGCAGTGGATAGAAACTGAATTTAAGCATATCGAGCGTTGTCGAGTCGCAGCGGAATTGCAAGCCGCACCGCAGTTGTGCGAATACGATGGCTGGGTTCCGGAAGCTGGAGTCGAATTGGACCCAACCGCTGGCGAGCGGCGAACTTCGCCAAGTCGTTTAGAGACGTTTGGTGCCTGTCCGCGTCAATATCTCTTTAAATATGGACTCGGTGTCTATCCACCCGACGAATGGAAGGTGGATCAAGAAAAATGGCTCGATGCACTCCAGTTCGGTAATCTTGTTCACGAATTGTTCGAGGACTTTCTTCGCGGACATACTCTAGGCGAGCTGCTTCCGAACTGGGTGCGAGATTTAAAACCGTTACGCGACATGCTGTTTGCCAAGATTGAGCAGTTGAAGTCGGACATTCCGATTCCTAATGAAGATGCTTTCCAGCGGCAATGCGACATGCTGGAGGATGTCTGCGATATATTCCTACGGAAAGAACAAGAGTATTGCGAAGCATACGGCGCACGCCCATGGGTCTTGGAAGCGTCCATCGGATTGAATGATGAACCGCAAACAGAACTGGATAGCAGCCAGCCGATTGCGCTCGCACTCAGCGATGGACGCGTGATTCAAATTGGAGGCCGCATCGATCGAGTCGACAGACTGTTAGTGAATGGAAGTGAACGCTATGCGATTTGGGATTACAAGTCGGGTTCTGATTTTGGATTCAGCCAAGACGATCCTTTTCACAGTGGTCGCAAGCTGCAGCCGTTTTTGTACGTCGGCATGCTCCGGCACCGCATTGCTGCGACGGGTGGCAAGCCAGACGCCGTAGCCTCCTTCGGCTACTTCTTTCCAACTCCGAGAACCGAGGGTCGCAAACTGCAGTGGACCAGTGGCGAACTCAAACGCGGCGACGAAGTCCTCAGACAGATCTGCGACTTAATGAAGAGTGGCGTGTTCGTTGCAACGACCGACCCGTCCGACTGCAAATACTGTGATTATCTATCGGTTTGCAGGTATCCGAAATTCGTTACCGACCAATCCTTACAAAAGGCCATCGAGCCATGTAACAAGAAAATCTTGAAACCCTGGATACAGCTCCGTGGACTCGACCAGCAAACAGAGGCGACACGATGAAGAAAGCCACGACTCATAGCATCGATCAAACGCAAGTCGCCGAAAGCCAAGACGCCGAGACGCGGCTCCGCATCGGCAGCGAGCTCGATAAGAACTTCATGGTGGAAGCTGCCGCTGGAACTGGAAAAACAACCAGCATTGTTAATCGCTTGGTCAGTCTTGTTGCACAAGGCAATTGTCAAATCGAACTGGCTGCGGTTACATTCACTCGAAAAGCGGCTGCTGAACTGCGCGAAAGATTTCAGTCCGAATTGCGCCGACGCGCGGCTAAGCATGCTGCGGAAACAACGGATGAACGAGCGGTCCGAGATCGCTTGCTTTACGCCAGCGACAACAGCAGTCGTGCTTTTGTCGGTACGATTCATAGCTTCTGCGCTTCGCTCCTTCGGGAACGTCCCATTGAATTCGGTGTCGATCCGGCCTTTCGCGAGCTCGACGAGAAAGAAGATCTGCAACTTCGCGAACAGGCTTGGCTGGAAAACATCAGCGACCTGATCGCCAGTGGCGATCCTCTGCTTGATAAACTCGACGAACTGGGACTCGATCGCCATCTTATCAAGCAGAGGTTCAACAGCTTCATCGAGCATCGAGACGTCGACAATTGGCCACACACTAGTGTTTCCGTATCTCCTCTCACCGGTCCTCCCGCAAGCGCAGTTGAGCCACATGATTCAGTCTCTACTCTCCCCAGTTCTTCAGCGAGAGCGGTTGCCCCACCTGATTCCGTCTCCCCTCTCCCCGGAAGTTTAGGGAGCGGCGCGAGCCCACTTGTTTCCGTCTCCCCTCGCCCCGGTACTCCGGGGAGAGGGGTCGGGGGTGAGGGGAATGATATAAAGAATTATCAAAACCAAACCCTCGCCTATATCGCCGACATGCGGAAACTCCTCCCGCTTTTCCCAACCGCCCGAGGCACCGACAAACTGATGGACCATTACGAATCGATCGTGCGGTCCAGTGGCAAGGATTGGAATCGACTCGGAAACTTTTTCAATTTGCTTGACAAATTCAATACTTCGCATGGTGCTACCCAAAAGTATTGGCACGATAAGTCCATTGCCAAACTTGAAACTATTCGCTGGGATCATTTTCGCGAAACCGTTGCCAAGCCAGCGATGCAGTATTGGTGCCGCGTCCGATATCAATTTGTTGTTGACTTCTTGCGGCGCGCGGTCGCAGTTTACGAACGGCTGAAGCTCGCAACGGGCGGCCTCGACTTCAATGATCTTCTCCTTACCTCTGCGCGCGGACTCAAATCGTATCCGGAACTTCGAAAATACTTTCAATCTCGCTACACCCATTTGCTGGTTGACGAGTTTCAAGACACCGACCCAATCCAAGCCGAAATGATTCTCTATTTGACCTCCGCTGATGTGAATCAGAAGGAATGGCAGAAATGCGAACCAAACCCGGGCTCGCTGTTCCTAGTGGGCGATCCCAAGCAGTCCATTTATCGTTTCCGTCGTGGCGATATCGTGACCTACAATCGGGTCAAAGAGATTTTCAAAGCGTCGGGCGGCGAAGTGCTGGCACTAGTGAAAAATTTTCGTTCTCGCGTAGAGTTGCGACAGTGGAACAACGAAATCTTTAAGATCAAATTCCTCGCTGAAGCGGACCAATACACGCCTGCCGCAGAGGACATGGTCCAGGGCCGCATAGACACAGTCACCAAAATGTCCTACGCCCCGTTCTTTGGCATCCACAGACTGAATGTCGACACCGATGCGAACATTGATGACGCAACACAACAAGAAGCCGAAGCCATTGCGAAATTCATTCGCCACGCAATCGATTCAGGCAAGAGTGTCCCGCGGACGGATCGAGAGATCGAGCTAGGTCGAACTCATGCAGTCGAGGCTCGTGACTTCTTGATCATCCCGTGGGGTAAGAAACGGATCGGAGTGTTTCGAGCCGCTTTGGAAGCACATGGAATTCCATGTGAGGTGACCGGCGGTAATGCTTTTAGTGACATCAAAGAGTTGGGCGTGTTGATTGACTGCTTGCGTGCCATTGACGATCCCCACAATCCAGTCCACTTCTTGGCGGTGCTCCGCGACGGCCTGTTTGGGTTCAGCGATCGCGAGTTGTATCGATTCAAACAGGCCGGCGGTCGTTTTGTATTTACAGCGCCGGTACCAGACAAATTAGACGCAGAGTTAAAGTTAAGATTCGTCGACGCAACGGAGCGTTTTAAGCGTTATCAAACTTGGCTGCGAGCTTTACCGTTTACCGTAGCCGTTAGTCGCGTAGCCGAGGACTTAGGCTTGTTAGCCAGCGCAGCGGCCTCCCCTCGCCCCGGTACTCTGGGGAGAGGGGTCGGGGGTGAGGGGAACGTGACCGTTGGTGGCTTATTGAAAGCCATCGAATGGTTGCGGCAGCAGAGTTTTGACTTCGACAGTGCTGCCGATTTGATTAGCTTTTCCGAAGAACTGCTCGAAGTGGATGAAACGGAAGGCTGCACCGCCCTTCCTCCCGACGCCAATGTTGTCCGCGTCATGAACTTGCACAAGGCCAAAGGCTTAGAAGCTCCGATTGTCTTCTTGGCGGATACGTCGATGAGGTACACGCATCCCGTTCTCTGCCACATCGATCGTGCTGGCAAGGAAGCGGTCGGCTACATGGGCATCACTGCCGAGAACGGAAAGTGGGCAATCAAAGACGTTGCCACCCCTGATAACTGGCAGAAGTTTCAAGCCGAAGAGCAACGCTACTTAGACGCCGAAGCGGATCGTCTACTGTACGTCGCCACCACCCGAGCCGCTTGCGCGATGATCGTCAGTGTTGGCAAAGACAAATCGAACTGGAGTGGACTCCACCCTTATCTAGACGAAGCCCCCGCAATCGAAATTCCAACCGATCAACAACTAGAACAGGCCTCTCGCGCACACAAGAAAAAACCCACAGCCAAGTTCACTCCAATATCTCGTGAACAAATTACAGCTAAATGGACAACCGCAGCCCAAGCCAATTACGCCATCGCCACCGCTAAAGAGCTGGGTCTCAAGGGCGTCAGTCGTCCGCGTTGGGAAACCACCGGCGACTACGGCTACAAATGGGGCTCAGCCGTTCACGAATTGCTTGAGATCTGCACCGAGTCCAAGAAATCCTCCGCGAAAGCCGACCTGCAAGCCAATTTGCGACCCTCCGCGATCACGCTTGCCAGTGAATACGATCTAGGTTCCGAACGGGTCAATGAGTTGCTTACCACCGTACAATCCGTAACCCAATCCCAGATTTGGAATCGAGCCCAATCTGCATTGCGTTGTTACAGCGAGCTCCCCTTCGAGACGCTCATCACCACCGACGGCCTCCCCACCATACTCCGCGGCGTCATCGACCTCATCTTCGAAGAACCCGCCACTGACACTTCCCCAGCCGGTTGGGTCATCGTCGACTACAAAACCGACGACATCCAACATTCTGATATATCCGCGGCGGCGAACTATTACCGCTCCCAGTTAACTCAATATGCCAACCATTGGAGCAAAACGACTGGCAATCCCACGAAGGAACTCGGATTATACTTCACGAGGATCAATCGTTACGAAGTTATCACGTAAGCTATTTTCCTATGTGCAGTACGCTAAGTCCCTTTAGCTGGTAGTCAGCAAAGAGTCGCACTTGCACCCGACGACTTGTCACCTAAACCTGGATGGATCGCAGATAAGCGAGTGACAATAAGCCGACAAAAAAGAAAACGGTACCAGTACAGAAGACTGGCCATGCGAAATCGCCAAGATTGAAAATGAACGTGGGAGAACAGATAGCTGTACCGGCCAATAAAAACTTTATGGCCATTCGCTTTTCTTTGATGCGTTGTATCGCGTTACGCCGAGCACTTTGTAGATTCAATTCGACTCGCTTTTCTTTAGCGAGCCTGCGAGATTCTTTGAGGCTGCCTGCGGGCGTATGCCTGATAGGAATTTGACTGACGGTCCCGCAGCCGTGGCACACGTATGTCGCTCCATTCAATAGAATGCTGTTCCGCTGCTGGCCACATTGGTAGCAAGTAGAACAGCCACGTTCGAAGCAGGCCGCGTCGTCAGGGCTGATGCTGGGTTCCACTTTAAAGCCCTTGAATTTTAAAGATTTCATTTGCCTACAGATCAAACTCAATATAACAGGTTACTCCGTAGTGCGGAGAGTCGTGTAGCTG
The DNA here is from genome assembly GCA_031412515.1 of Planctomycetia bacterium. Lineage (GTDB taxonomy): Bacteria > Planctomycetota > Planctomycetia > Pirellulales > Pirellulaceae > Aureliella. The sequence continues at coordinate 41,892 of JANODD010000399.1, forward strand.
CGACATGCGACTGCCAGGGTGACGGGTTTAAGTGGCGTATGCTTCCAGCTTGCGGTTTTCAGTTAACCTGCGGTTTTCTGTTAACGAGAATCAAATTCTCCCAAGTGAAATTAGCCAACGAACGGTTGACCAAACATCGCATGGTAGCTGGGCTGAATTCGCATCGCCCAGAGCCACTGCCAATCGCATTTCCTATTGAGCCCTGATGAACTAGAATACGGGGAAGACTTTTGAATTGGAAATACGTCCTAAAAACCCATTTTGCGTGACTTATGAACATACAATTACCCAATGATGCGATGCAGTTTTTAGAGGGGCTAGTTGCGTCCGGCGAATACAACTCGGCAAACGATGCAGTCGCCGAAGGAGTGCGATTATTAATGAGTCGCCAGCAGTTGCGAACAGATATCCAGAAGGGGGTCTCAGAGCTAGATGCTGGATTGGGCATTGACGGCGAAGTAGTTTTTGCGGAGTTGCGAGAACGAGCAAAGGCAGTTGTCGAAAAGGCAGGGTAGATGGCGAAACTAGTAATCTCACCAACTGCCCGGCAAGACTTGTCGGACATTTTCGATTACATCGCTAGAGATAAACTCTAGATGCTCTATAGAACGCTCTCCATGAGTCGAGTTAAACGCCTTCCGAATAGTTCACCGCAGCGCCTCTTTGCCTCAACACAAAGATGCATTGAGCTGCGAAGCTGCGGCATGCGATAGCCTGGGGTGAGCTTGAGGCGCGTAGCGAACTCAAGCGTAACCCCAGGAAACGGTCCATGTGATTTAGCGAACGAACGGTTGACCAAACATCACATGGTATGTTCGCTGAGTTTGCAACTCCCGACGCCTCAACGCAAATTGCCTTTCCTACCGAGCCAGCTATCCAACATAAGAGTTGGGCGTCTACTTTTCGAAGCTGAATCGTTATGAAGTTGTACAGAGATTCTATTGCAGCGAGATTGATTGATCGACAGAACGCGTTGCGAATAGCGATGTACCTCTGCGGCTTTGCGTGAGCTCCATAGCGGCCGGTCTTGAGTGGGTTGCTCCTGCCGGGTGCAACCGGATCACGTTGCCACACCACAGCCGTTCATTCTCTAAGTTTCCGCGATCATGTATTCATCCGTGGGACCGCTATGCACCGCTTTCAACATCTTTTAAATTCGTTCTCAATCGGAAGCAGGAGAGCGACGCTCCTGCGGAGCTTTTACAGGCCGCGCGTGCACATTCACAAGCATGGAAGGCGAATTCGCGGCCGAGAAATTCTCGGCAGGAGCCTCGTTCGCCTCGTTCTCCCGTACCCAGCCAACTCGAAAAGATAGAGCCTGGGCTGTGCGACAAATAGCAATCTCTCAAAATTGTGCTTATGTGAGTTTTGTTCGTCGCTTCGTTTAGCTTCCGTACAACTGACCAGTGAAAGCGAAGTGGCTCCCCTCGCCCCTGTACTCAGGGGAGAGGGGTTGGGGGTGAGGGGCTCTCATCCGTTGGAAGCACCGCATGAATGCTTCACATGGATGTGCCGCAGACCGAGTTGAGCGCGTTCGATAAAGCGAATGAGTTACGTCTGAAGCATTTGGTAGATCTATGTTGCTCCGCAGTTCAAAACAGCTGCGGCCCCTCACCCCCCGCCCCCCTCTCCCCTGAGTACAGGGGCGATGGGGAGCCCGTTCGTTTGTGCCTTTGAGTTGTGAGAGATTTCCGGCTAACAACTATTCTGCGGAATAGAACCCATCGTACAAAAACTCGATCCAGGCGAATCGACGATATCGCACATATTGGATTATCGATTGGCTATGCGAGCCGGTGCGGCACTTGAAGAAATTTGGAAACGCTTCCAAGCAGCGAACAACTAATGACGCTTTTACGTCGCAGCGATTAGTTCAACGAGCGAGCAGCCTATGACTAAGCTGTTGCTATTTCAAATTGCTAAACAGGGATCAGCAGGCATCGCTAAACTATGCAATATAGTTGACCGGTTTCGGAGCGCGGGCGTCCCCGCCCGCTGAACCCGCCAAGTGACTCGACAACACCAACGAATCCGTTTACAGTCCACAATTCGGTCATGTAATTTCGACAGTACAGTCGAATTCTCATCGAGCAGTGCCAGTGATATGATGTTGAACTTCGTAAGTTCTCAGGAGTTCTATGGAGCGAGGATGACAATGGAAGCACAGTGGATTTGGCACGATGGTGGTCGAGCGGGCGCTGGATTTGTGGGCAGTACAGGCGATTGCGTTGTACGAGCAATAACCATAGCAACCGGCAAAGAGTACCGAGAAGTTTATGACGCAATCTACTCGGCTGCGGGTAAGAGTCCGCGGCAGGGCGTTGCTATTTTGTGTGCGGATAAGTTCCTTTCCGATTTGGGCTTCGAATGCGTGAAGTGCGAGAAGCCTACGAGACTGAACTTTATGGACGATATTCCTGGCAACGTTGTATTAAGTTTTGGGCCAGTTGCGAATAGTCGGAAACCGGGTCATTTAGCTGCTATGGTCGATAGAACTATCTACGACACATGGGATCCGCAATTGGAGGACAATTACGTTGTGGATAGGTATTGGTGTGCATCCAGGTATGCGTGCTTGACGAACAGCGTGATTCCCTCACCTCGACGTCTGTCAAAGCGACAGCAAGCCAATAATGATTCTATGGCTCGCGTCGTTGAACGTATCAAGAAGATGCGCAGAGTGGCCGCCAACGCTGCGGCAACCGAGGGCGAAATTGAAAACGCTATGCGGATGGCATCGACGATGATGCTGCAGCATAACATCGCCGATGCAGATCTGCAGGAGGAAGCGGCCGATCAAGTAAATGCTTTTGGACGAATCGCGGTCTTTGTTAATGGGCTTAGGCGTGCTGCTTGGGAAATGAGTTTGGCAATGTACATTGCCGATTTGTTTGGCAACGTGTTTTGCTTCAACGACTACGGAGGACGTCGGGGGCGTGTTTCTTTTTACGGTCCAATTGACTCTGTCGAACAGGCGGCGGAGCTTTACAGAGAACTACTCATTGAAATCGCGACGCTAGCGAGACTGAAGTATGGCGGCTACGCGAAAGGTCAAGGAGCCAGTTACGCTGAAGGTTTTGTTGCTGGGTTGCGAGCGATACTTCACGGCGTCAACCATTCCCCGGCAATCATCGAATCATCTCGGACGCTTAAAGCAAGAATCGAACGTGACGCCAACAGTTGGTTAAAGGCAGAATGCGATATCACCCTGGTAAATCAATCGTCTAGCGGCAGAAGCGGTTATGACCCCAGCGCTGCCGCGGCGGGGCGTGCGGACGGCAAGGCGCGCAACGTCGCAAGACCCGGGCAGCTTCGTCTGAATTAAGAATCTCGAGGTGATTTACGGCCCCGTAGGACGGGACCCATTGTCCCGTCCGTCATGTTTTATTATTGCGAGAAGAAGGAATATGGGACGCTCGGGACGATGGTCCCAAGCTACGACCGTAGGCTGGCAGCATCTGGCACGACTTGTCTGCCTACAATCACCTGCATAACATTTCGGCCGGGTGCGGATGACTGCGAATTTCCTTTTGATGGAGCTTCATGGCAAAGTGTTTCAGATTGATTACACCAAAGATGAATCACAAGCTTTGCTATCGGAGTCCATCAACGCGCGCTCGGTGGATGTTTCTTACGAAACTCGGTTTCTTGATCCAATTCCCGTCTCGCAAGTGAACAGCGGTTTTCTTGGAATCAATCTTTCGCGGCTAATTGGGTCCGATGGAAATCAAACCGTCGCTTCCATGCAGAACGAAATGCATGCTTATGCTGCTCGAACAAACGGTAACACTCAGGACCAATTCGCATTCCAGACATTCATCGCCGAGTTTACCGGCAAAGGTCCAGGCGGTAAGCAAGGTAAACAGGATATTGCAGGAACAGTCGAGTTGGTGAAGCAATAGTTCGACACTGGAGCAGTGAGCAACTGTTTCAAATTCGACTGCTTCCTACCGAAAGAGAAAACTAAGAGAGAAATGGTCAGCCCTGACCATTTTGCTTGTCCTGGAGTTTTCGAATCCCGCAGATTTACTCTGCGGATCGTTCGGCTTCTCACTATATCAAGACGCGGCGATGAACGGCGACGAGAGCTTATGTAGTTAGCAATAAACGCTTCGCCGAGTCGCAACATCCCAGACGGTCTGCCGATCGCGATGTTGCGGCCTCAGCAATCTTCACATTCACAGTTGGCTCAATCCTTCGGCCACTTTCCCATACGGTGACGGTTGTTAGTAGGAAGCAGAATGATCCGCCGTACAAGACGGCGGCATTCCAGGCACTCCCGAGGTGCTTATCGCGTTCAATAACCTTGCTAGCTGCCAGAGGGGCGAATTCTCGTACGTCGGTTTCTCCGGCCGCGATTATCGCATTTGCAATACTCGACACAATAAGCTCGATAGAACTGACTGCATCGTCGTTCCCTGGAATCGGAAGGTTCACCGCATCCGGATCACCGTTACTATCGATGAGGGCGATGGTTGGTATCCGCACTATTGACTAGCAGGCGACCAATAATCCATCTTCCACGACTAGTTCTGTCGTTGCGGTCTTGGATTGTTTTTCAATCAGTTCGCCACGAAGAATCTTAACGTCGGCAGGTGCTGCGATGCCGAGAGTGATTCTGTTTCCTTGGATCTTCACAATTTCGACAGTGATGTTGCCGTCGATAACCAGCTTCTCACCAACTTTGCGACTTAGAACTAGCATTTGAATCTTCCTTGAGTCTGATTTCAGCGGCGATGGTGGTGTCGTTGGACTGCCGCTTCCCAACACTACTTATTATCAGCAGGGCAGTGACACGTTAGGTCACTATGGGAGTGAATCCGAAAATATTCTGACCTCCTCTGAGTGCCGCCTCTTTTACATCCAAGCTCCGATCGCGGCTGACTTGGGTTCAAATTTAGCACCCATCGCTTTAGACAAGCCCCCAGATTACGAGCCCGGCCCAGCCTAGTACGAAGACTACAACCAGTTGAGGGAAATTGTACGCAACGCAGCCGGGAACCATGACCAGTGGAATATCCCTCATGACACCCCTCCCTCCTCCTCAGCCAATGGTGCTGTACTTTCGTCGGAAAATACTTTCACTGGCTTGCTGCGAAGTGCGAGACAATGATGCGCCAGCAACTCGAAACCGCGGTGCTGCCTCAGTTTGTTGACGTGTCGCAGCAAGTTTAGTAGTTGTCTCCGCACTGGAGCATAACGAGCGTGTACGGAATGGCCGTGAGCGTAAGTCGTTGCCAGATAGAGACTTGGCAGAAGATGACGGGGCATGTCATTCAAAATCAAAAGTACACCGGAAGCAACGGTTTTCGTGACGACTCTCTCCTTGCTTAAAACTCACATTGCCTGGCGTGTTATGAATTCGGGAAGTTCGAGACATATTAGGATCGTTTGGGCGCGACTTGGCATAAACCGACGGAAACCTTGCCCGCTAAGTTCCCTTCCGCTTTTTCAAAATAGCCGAGTTCGTCGTTTAATGCCGCTCGGACACCGCATTATTCTGATTCTTAGACTTTCTTAGCCGTACGCTGCGCTGAATCACTTCTCCTGGATTCTGCTTCGCGTCATCGAGTAGTTCCTTCATCGACAGCTCAGCAGTTCCACCTGTGTGCACCAGACGCAAGATCCCAATGTCTGCACTCGGAGGGAACTTTGTTGTCACGATTCCTTGCGCGTCAGATAGATGTTCATGATCCTCAAGGCAATCCAACTCGTTTGGATAATGAAACGTCAGTTTTGCTTTTTCGGCAGGAGTGCCATCGAGCAAAAGGACTTTTAGCTCAACGTCGGGCATTGGCTTCAGGCGAACATCGCGCTGGATCGGTTTACTTCGATCCAATTCATCGGGTAGCCGAAATACTTTCGTCTCGTAACCCAACGCGGAGATTCGAATCATCTCTTTGGTGATCTGCGGCGAGATCGGGATAAAATTGTGCTGTGTTTTCGATCCATCGACTAGCCCGAACTGCCACCAACGGTTTGTTGTCGGATCCTGATAAAAAATCTCTGACCAGAAGACGATTTCATCGGTCGCGTCGTCAACGATGTTGAATTCCAAATCGACGTGAGGCGTCCTCGTGAACGTCACGGTCAAAATGCCATCCTTGATTTCAGTTTGCACGTTGGCTCGCGGCGGTTTTGCTTGAGTGCATTTGGTCATTGTGGTTGAAATGAGCGTGTAGCATTCCGCGAGCTCTTTGTTCGAGGAGAGTTGTAAACATCCGAAGCTGTTTGGAATCACTTCAAAATCGGCCACGCCCGACTCGTCGGTTCGACGGTCGACTGGTTCGAAATTTTGTTTTTGGCCGGCACGATGTGAATTTCGGTCGTAGAACAAAACGCCGGTACCCGGGACTGGTTTCCCATCGGAGTCAACCGTTTTTACGATCAACCTGGGAAGTTGGGACTTATTGGCTGACTTATCTATTTGATTGACTTCGTCGTGGTCATGGTCATGGTCATGGTCGTGGTCATGGTCGTGGTCGTGGTCATGGTCATGGTCGTGGTCATGGTCGTCGGCGACAGTGAGCGTTCCCAGGTCCAGTGTGTCGTTGGCGGAGCCAGTGCAGTCGAACGGTTTCTCCAGTAAGATTGCTTCGCCCGGGATCGCTGCGACCAACACCATCGGTCGTTCGGGCACGCCATGAACCGTAAACGTGCCGTCGTCTGAGATCGATCCGGGAACACCCGAGTTCATCAATATGAAATTCTTGTCATCCACCTCGATTCCTTCCGCACTGCTTGACCACTTATCCCGCCACGCATTTCTCTCTTCATTGGTGACTTTGTCTGTCCAATCTTTCGGGTAGGGAATGGGCAACAAGTGGTTGCGAGCGTACACCCGTAGTCCATTTCTCTCCATGTGCTCCGGGAA